>DATBSK010000221.1:0-17190 GCA_036559825.1 Acidimicrobiia bacterium
CGATCGACCAAACAGTGAATGCGGTTCGGGAAGCGCGTGCGCGCGCGGCCGTAGACTCGTGCACTTCGCGCTTCGCCGACTGCTGGAGATCACTCGTGGCGATCACCGTGTCCGTCTCGTCACAGCCGCCCGGCGAGGTGCGCGCCGGGATGCTCGCGGTGCCGGTGTTCGCCGACCGCGTGCTCGGCCCCGGTGCCGAAGTCGTCGACCGGGCGCTCGGCGGGCGCCTCGCGGCGTTCGTCGAGGAGGCGGGTTACTCCGGCAAGCCGGGCGAGACGATCGCCGTACCCGCCAGCGGCCTGCAGGCCGACCTCGCCCTTCTCGTGGGCGTGGGGTCGCGTGACGAGGTGACCGCGGCGGTGCTCCGCCGCGCCGGCGCCGCAATCGCCCGACGTGCGAGCAAGGTCACGTCGGTGGCGACGACGCTCGCCTCCGCCGCGCCGGCCGGCATCGACGCGGCGGATGCCGCGTCGGCGGTCGCCGAGGGTCTCCTGCTCGGCGCGTACCAGTTCCTCGCGTACAAGACGAAGGACAAGCCGACGAAGCTCAGCCGCGCGGTGCTCGTCGGCGATGCCGGCGCGCCGGTCAAGCGCGCCCTCGAGCGTGTCCGAGCGGTGACCGAAGCCGTGATCTGGGCCCGTGACATCGTCAACGAGCCGTCGGGCACGAAGTCGCCGGCGGAGTTCGCCGCCGCGGCACGGAAGCTGCTGTCGGGGAAGGGCGTCAAGGTCACCGTGCTCACCGACGCGCAGATCAAGGGCCAGCGCATGGGCGGTGTGATCGGTGTCGGCCAGGGATCGTCGCGTCCGCCACGCTTCGTGAAGGCGGTGTACGAGCCTGCGGGCGCACGCGCGCGAGGCACGCTCGCGCTCGTGGGCAAGGGGGTCGTGTTCGACACCGGCGGGATCTCGATCAAGCCCGCCGACGGCATGGAGACGATGAAGACCGACATGGGCGGCGCGGCCGCGGTGCTCGGTGCGATGTCGACGTTGCGCGCCCTCGGGGTGAAGCACCGAGTGGTGGCGTACACGCCGATGGTCGAGAACATGCCGAGCGGCACCGCGATCCGGCCGGGTGACGTGCTCCGCATCCGCGACGGTCAGACCGTCGAGGTCCTCAACACCGATGCCGAGGGTCGCCTCATCCTGGCCGACGCGCTGTCGTGGGCCGTCGACGAGAAGGTGGACGCGATCGTCGACCTCGCGACCCTCACCGGGGCCTGCGTCGTCGCGCTCGGCGAGAAGATCGCCGGCCTGATGGGCAATGACGAGCGATGGTCGAACCAGGTGCGCGCCGCTGCCGATCGCGTCGGCGAGGCGGTCTGGCCCCTGCCGCTGCCCGCCGAGTACCACAAGCAGCTCGACTCGGAGGTCGCCGACCTCCGCAACGTCGGTACCAACCGCTACGGCGGCGCGATCACGGCCGGGATCTTCCTCGAGTCGTTCGTCGGGGACGTGCCCTGGGTGCACCTCGACATCGCCGGACCCGCGCGCGCCGCGGCGGACGACGGTGAGCTCAGCCGTGGGGGGACGGGCTTCGGCGTCCGGACGCTTGCGGAGCTCGCGCGCTCGTTCGAGCCACCGCCGAAGCCGCGCCGCGCGCCGACGCGCGCGACGAAGTCCCGGAAGAAGGCGGCGAAGAAGGTGACCGCGAAGCGGTGAGGCGCACCGCCCTGATCGTGGGCGTGCTCGTGCTCATGACCGGCACGACGACGATCGCAGAAGCGTCACCCGCGCGCCGCGCCGCGCGCGTCATCCGCGTCCCTCAGGACGTGAAGACCATCCAGGCGGCCGTCGACGACGCGACGCCCGGGACGTTGGTGCTCGTCTCGCGAGGCGTGTACCGAGAGGGCGTCACGGTGAGGTCGCGGCACCGGAACATCGTCATCCGCGGCGTCGATCGCGAGCACACGATCCTCGACGGAGAGTTCCGGAACGAGCCAGGACGCGCGAACGGCTTCAAGGTGCTCGCCGACGGCGTGGCGATCGAGAACATCACCGCGCGCAACTTCCTGACCAACGGGTTCCTCTGGTCGGGTGTCGATGGCTACCGCGGCTCCTACCTCACCGCGATCCGCAACGGCGACTACGGGATCTACGCGTTCGACTCGGTGCACGGTCAGTTCGACCATTCGTTCGCGCAGGGAAGCCCGGACGCGGGGTTCTACATCGGACAGTGCCAACCCTGCGACGCGCTGATCGTCGACGTCGAGTCCGAGTGGAACGGGCTGGGCTACTCGGGCACGAACGCCGGCGGCGACCTGGTGATCGCACGATCGGCCTTCCACGACAACCGGGCGGGTGTCGTCCCCAACAGCGGCTCCTACGAGAAGCTCGCGCCGGAGCGCCAGACGACCATCGTCGGCAACCACGTGTACAACAACGGCAACGGGCGCACCGCGGCGATCGAGATCGCGCGGGTGGCCACCGGCAACGGGATCCTGCTCGCCGGGGGCAACGACAACGTCGTCGAGCGCAACCTCGTCACGGGCCACGACGCGATCGGGATCGGCGCGGTCCCGCTGCCCGAGCGCGCCTTGACCCCCGACAATCCCGACGCGGTCGACTTCGACGCACGCGACAACACGGTGCGCGGCAACGAGCTGAGCGCGAACGGTTACGACCTCGTCGCAGTCACGAACATCACCGACTCGGGCGACGGGGGCGGGAACTGCTTCGCTGACAACGACTACACGATCTCGGCGCCACCGGACATCGAAGCGGTCCTGCCGTGCCGTGGTGCAGCCGCCGCGGGCTTCGTCGCCGACATCGGGCTGCTGAGCGACACCTTCCTCGCCGAGAAGCCGCCGAGCGCCGACTACGAGACCGTCGATCTCCCGCCGCCGCCCGCACTCGCGAGCATGCCGAAGGCGACGACGGCGACGGCGCGCCCGGCGACGCACGAGCCCAGCATCGAGGTGGACGTCGACGCGCTGCAGGTCCCGACGGGCGCGTGATGCCGGCGCGCGTCAGTGCCCGGTGGTGGTCCCGTCAGCGAGCGTCGCGTGCGGCAGGCAGAGGTCGTCGTACTCCGCGATCACGATCTCGCCCGCGTTCTCGCCGCACGCGGGGCAGAGCGGGTCGCGGCGCACCTTGAACGTGCGGAACGACTCCTCGAGCGCGTCGTAGGCGAGCAGACGTCCGATGAGCGGGTCGCCCAGATCGAGGACGAGCTTGATCGCCTCGAGCGCCTGGATCGATCCGACGATCCCCGGCAGCACGCCGAGCACTCCCGCCTCCGCGCAGCTCGGCGCGAGCTCGGGAGGCGGCGGCTCCGGAAGGAGGCATCGGTAGCAGGGTCCCTCGTACGGCTTGAAGACCGTCACCTGACCCTCGAACCGGAAGATCGACCCGTGGACGACGGGTACGCGAGCGAGCAGCGACGCGTCGTTGAGGAGGTAGCGCGTCGGGAAGTTGTCCGTGCCGTCGACGACGACGTCGTAGCCCTGGAGGATCTCGAGCACGTTGTCGGCGCCGAAGCGCACGTCGTAGGTGACGACGTCGACGTCGGGGTTGAGCTGCGTGAGCGTCTTCTTCGCCGAGTCGACCTTGCGCTCGCCGATCCGGTCGACGTTGTGGAGGATCTGGCGCTGCAGGTTCGACGCGTCGACGACGTCCATGTCGACGATCCCCAGCGTGCCGACACCGGCAGCCGCGAGATAGAGCGCGGCGGGGCTCCCCAGACCACCCGCCCCGAGGAGCAGGACGCGGCTGTCGAGGAGCCGCTGCTGCCCGGCCTCGCCGACCTCGGGGAGGAGCAGGTGGCGGTGGTAGCGGTTGCGCTGCTCCGGGTTGAGGACAGCGGGCGTCGCCCACGCGCGGCCTTCGTTCTTCCACCGGCCGAACCCGCCGGCCATGTGGACGACGTCGGTGAAGCCGAGCTCCTGCAACGTCTCCGCCGCGAACACCGAACGCACGCCGCTCGCGCAGTAGACGACGACCGGTGTCGACTTGTCGATGCGGTTCTCGACCTGGCTCTCGAGATGGCCGCGCGGGATGAACACCGAGCCCGGGATCATCCCCTGCTCGTACTCGTCGAGCTCGCGGATGTCGAGGAACGTCGCGTCGCCGAGACGGGCCTCGGCCGACGCAGGGTCGATCTCTCGGACGTTCTCTCGTGCCTTCGCGAGGAGCTCGCGGAAGCCGGCCATCGTCGTCCCTCCGTGGGTGGACCCGCTGGGGCGCGCGGGCCCTGTGTCCGGGTAAAAGCCTACCCTGGCACTCGGAAATTCCCAACCGTCCCGGCAGTTCAGTGAGAGTTCAGGGCGGGCGGCGCACCCTCGAGTCGTGTGGTGCCGCGGGAGGCAGGAGACCGACGACGATTAGTGTCGCGCCCTGACTTCCGGTGCGCTTCGTGGTACGAGTGAGGACATCGGGGCGTGGCGGCCGGTGGCGCGACGGCTGCGGCAGGCAGGGACCTCAGGGCTGGTGTGATGACAGACGTGCGGGATGTCCGATGGACGACCGGAGCAGCACGATGAGCGGGGCCGAGCCCGAGGTCAGCGCATCGGGCACGTCCACCGCGCGCACGAGCAAGCGCGCCGCGCGGCGCGCCCGACGTGGCAAGACCACCGGCGACCACCCGTCGGCGGACGGCCAGGAGGCCGTCGTCACCGCGGTCCCGGACGACACGTCCGACCCCGACGACTCGGTCGTCGCGGTCGTGCCCGACGCCGAGCTGACTCCCGCCGAGGACGAGGCACCCCCCGCGACGACGCCGCCCGGCGCGTTCGGTCTCGAGCGGCGCAAGGCCGTGATCTGGGTGCTCGTGGGTGCGGTCGTCATCGCGTTCCTGGGCTGGCTCATCGGCACGCAGATCGACTCGCCCGGCGACGTCGCCGCTCGGAGCCAGCCGCCGACGCCCTCGCCGATCCTCGAGCCGGTGGTCGAGCAGAAGCTCTCGACGACCGTTCGTGCGCGTGGCACCGGCGGCTTCGGCTCCCCCCGCCCGGTCACCCTGCCGGCCAGCGGCCTGAGCGCGGGCTCGGTCATCACGAGCCTCCCCGCACCCAACGACGTGGTCCAGGAAGGTGGCGTGCTCGCGACGGTCTCGGGGCGCCCGGTGCTCGCGCTCCAGGGTGAGGCGCCGATGTACCGCGACCTCGGCCCGGGCATGTCGGGAGCCGACGTGTCGCAGCTCGAGATCGCGCTGCAGCGCATCGGACTGAATCCCGGCAACGTCGACGGCTTCTACGACGCGGGCACCGAGGCTGCGGTGCGCGCGCTGTTCACGAACGCCGGCTTTCAGCCCGTGCTCGCGAGCACCGCGCAGCTCGAGGCGGCGGGCTTGTCGCCGTGTCCGGGCGCGCCGGGCTCGTGCCCCGGCGCGGGTGTGGTGGTCCCGGCGAACGAGCTCTTCTTCGTGGCGGGCACGCCCGTGCAGGTGGGTGACGTCCCCGCGACGGTCGGCTCGGACGCATCGGGCCCGCTCATGACGGTCAGCGACTCGACGCCGAAGGTCGCCGGCTCGCTCCGCGTCGCCGAGTCGAAGCTCGTGAAGGCCGGCATGAAGGTGAAGATCGACGAGCCGGATCTCGGCATCAAGGCGAAGGGCAAGGTGACGAGCGTCGCCGAGCGTCCGGGCACGAACGGGCTCGACCAGTTCCACGTGTACTTCGAGACCTCCGTCGACAAGGCGCCGGACCGCCTGAACGGCGTGTCGGTACGCGTGGTCATCCCGGTCAAGACGACCAAGAACGCCGAGCTCACGGTGCCGCTGAGCGCCGTGGTGCTCGACGCGAACGGCTCCTCGCGCGTCCAGGTGGTCACCAAGGACGGACTGCAGAACGTGGAGGTCCGCCCCGGCCTCTCCGCGGACGGGTACGTCGTCGTGAAGCCCACGAAGAAGGACACGCTGAAGCCGGGTGACAAGGTCGTGGTCGGGTACCGCGCGCCTCGCGGCTGAGCCGGCCGTGCCGCTCATCGAGCTCGCTGGGATCAGCCGGCGCTTCGGGGTCGACCCGCCGGTGGACGCGCTGCGTGAGGTGGACCTCACGGTCGACCGCAGCGAGTGGCTCGCGATCATCGGGCCGTCGGGCTCGGGCAAGTCGACGCTGCTGAACATCCTCGGCTGCCTCGACCGCCAGACAGCCGGCACCTACGTCTTCGACGGCATCGACGTCGCGGGGCTCACCGACGACGAGCGCGCCGGGTTGCGCAGCCGCGCGATCGGCTTCGTGTTCCAGTCGTTCCACCTCCTCGCCCACCGCAGCGTGCTCGAGAACGTGATGATCGCCGAGGTGTACCGCGGCCAGCCGTCCGAGGGTCGCGCCGAGCGCGCGATGGAGGCGCTCGAGCGCGTGCGCCTCGAGCACCGCGCCCACTTCCTCCCGACGAAGCTGTCGGGTGGTGAGCGCCAGCGAGTCGCGATCGCGCGCGCGCTCGTCGGTGCACCCGAGCTGCTCCTGTGCGACGAGCTCACCGGCAACCTCGACAGCCACACCGCGGCC
This sequence comes from Acidimicrobiia bacterium, assembly GCA_036559825.1. GTDB lineage: Bacteria > Actinomycetota > Acidimicrobiia > IMCC26256 > PALSA-555 > DATBSK01. The sequence continues at coordinate 6,449 of DATBSK010000221.1, forward strand.
GCGATCCTCGACCTGATCGGAGCCCTCGGCGAGCGCGGACCCACCATCATCATGATCACCCACGATCGCGACGTCGCCGCACGGGCGGGGCGACAGGTGCGGATCGTCGACGGCGTGCTGAGCGAAGCGGCGTGAGGCCATGAGCACCGAGCCGGTGACGCCGAAGCGCTCGAGCCGGTGGCCGTGGCGGCGCGCGACGCCACCGGCGACCGCGGCGCCAACCGGGGACACGCCCGTGGTGGCGCGCCAGCGCCGGCGCAAGCGACGCGGGCGGCACCCGGATCCGCTGCGCCGCCTCGCGCAGTTCGACGCGCTCGTCGCCGAGCCCCCCAACGGCGAGACCGTGCACGGCGGGCACTCGGTGTCGACCGGCGCCGGGCTCGAGGCGCCGGCGCGCGCCGCGCCGATGCCCGGGTCGCTCCAGGAGGAGCCGGTGCCCGAGGCGATCCTCGTCGACGAGCCCGAAGAGACCGACGAGACGACCGTCGAGGAGGCCCCCGTCGAGGAGGTCGCGGTCGAGGAGGTGCCGGTCGAGGAGGCCCCCGTCGAGGAGGTCGCGGTCGAGGAGGTGCCGGTCGAGGAGGTGCCGGTCGAGGAGGTCGCGGTCGAGGAGGCCCCCGTCGAGGAGGTGCCGGTCGACGAGGCAGCCGCGGCGGTCGCGCCCGCGGCGCCGCGGCGGCGACGGCTCCGGCGCCGCCGGTCCGAGGAGCAGCTCCGTCTCCGCCTCCCGAAGGCGGCGCGTCCGCCGCGCGCGCGCCCCTGGCGACGCGCGACGCCCGAGCCCGCCGAGTCGGCTGAGCCCACCGACGACGATCTCGAGAAGGTGACCGTCGCTGCAGCGCCGGCTCGCGACGCGCACCAGCTCACCCTCGTCGACCCGCAGGCCGCGCTCACGCGTCCGTCGACGATCACCTCGGCCGACCTCGTCAACGAGGCGATCGCCGGGCTGTTCTCGCGACCGACCCGCACGCTCCTCACGGTCCTCGGGACGATGATCGGCCTGACCGCGCTCGTCGCGACGCTGGGGCTCTCACGCACCGCGGGCAACCAGATCGTCGGCCGCTTCGACGAGATCGCCGCGACCGAGGTCGACGTGACCTCGCGACCGGTCGACTTCACCGACCGGCCCAACGAGCTCCCGTGGAACGCAGCGGAGCGCCTCGAGCGGCTCAACGGCGTCGTCGCCGCGGGGTCCATGGGCAAGGTCGACGTCGGCAAGGCACTCGTGAGCACGGCGTCCTTCAATGATCCGCTGCGCCAGACCGACTTCAAGTTCGCGGTGCAGGCGGTGTCGCCGACCCTCTTCGACGCGGTGCGCGCCAAGCTCGAGGTCGGTCGCTTCTTCGACGCCGGCCACTCCGAGCGCGCCGACCGTGTCGCGGTCATCGGTGCGACCGCCGCGAAGGAGCTCGGCATCGACACGCTCGATCCGCTCCCCGCCATCCAGATCGGCGACGACCCCTTCCTCGTCATCGGGATCGTCGACGACGTCGCCCGCGTCGACAAGCTCATGAGCTCGGTGATGATCCCCGAGGGCACTGCACGCGCGCTGTACCACCTCCGCGTGCCGGACACGGTCGTCATCGAGACCGACATCGGGGCCGCCGGATTGATCGCAGAGCAAGCCCCGATCGCGCTCCGGCCCGACAATCCCAACGGATTGAAGGTGACCGCGCAGCCCGAGCTCACGCAGGTCCGGGAGAGCGTGTCGGGCGACCTCGACCTGCTGTTCCTCACGCTCGGCGGCGTGTCGCTCCTCGTCGGCGCCATCGGCATCGCCAACGTGACGCTCGTGTCGGTGATGGAGCGCACGGGCGAGATCGGGCTCCGGCGAGCGCTCGGCGCGACGCGGCGCCACGTCGCGCAGCAGTTCCTCGTCGAGAGCACGTCGATGGGCTTCGTCGGCGGGATCCTCGGCGCGAGCCTCGGCATCGTCATCGTCGTGCTGGTGTCCGCGTTCCAGGGCTGGACGCCCGTCGTCGATCCGTACATCCCGTTCGTGGCGCCGCTGATCGGCGGCCTGATCGGCCTCGTCGCCGGCAGCTACCCGGCGCGACGAGCCGCGAGCATGGAGCCGGTCGAAGCACTCCGGGCGGGGACCTGATCCCTTGGAGGCGCGACCTCTGCAATAACCTTCCGGCTCCGGCTCCGGCGTAATCGGGTCGGGTCACCGATCGTCAAGGCCCGTGGCGGCCAACGCTCCGAAGCAAGGATGGACAGCACGATGACGCGGACCACACCCCGCCTCCATCGGTCGGCGCTCCGAGGAGCGCCGACTGCGGCGACGGCCGTCCACGCCGCCCGCCGCCGCCTCCGACCTCGTCTCGGTGGTGCGGTGCTCGCGATCGTCTCCGCTGTGGCGATCTGTCTCGCGGCCACGCCCGCGGGCGCGGGGTCCCAGACGTTCGGCTCCGAGGAGTTCGGCCTCACCTTCAAGCAGCTCGTCAAGAAGGCCGAGGCGGTCGAGGACCACATCGCGAAGTGCATGCAGCAGGCCGGCTTCGACTACGTCGCCAACGACTTCGACTCCATCCGCCGCGCGATGAACGCCGACAAGAGCGCGCCCGGACTCAGTGAGAGCGAGTACCGCCGCCAGTACGGGTTCGGCATCAGCACGCAGTTCGAGAAGCCGATCGTGAAGCTCGGTCTCGGCGAGGAGAACGCGGCGACCCGCGAGGGGCTCCCACCGGCCGAGCAGGAGGCCTACGACCGCACGCTGCTCGGCGAGCACACCGAGGAGGTGTTCGCGAACGCGCTCGAGGCCGAGGACTTCTCCCGCACCGGCGGCTGCACGCGCAAGGCGGTGAAGCGGGAGTTCACGAAGAAGGAGCTGTCCGCCTCGTACATCAACCCCGGCGACCAGAAGGTCGACCAGGACCCCCGCGTCAAGGTCGCGCTCCAGAAGTACGCGAAGTGCATGAGCCGGGCGGGCTTCGACTACCAGACGCCCGACGACGCCGAGAGCGACATCCAGACCCAGTACGACGCCATCGTCGGGACCGACGACCCGCAGAGCCTCGACGCCGCGCGGGCGACCCGTCTCACCGATCTCCAGAACGCCGAGCGCGCCATCGCCGAGGCCTCCTTCCGGTGCGAGACGAAGTACATCGAGCCCGTGAAGGAGAAGGTGGAGAAGGAGATCTTCGGCCATCTGCCGAAGTAAGGCGGCCGCAAGAAAAATCCCCGCCCCGCGCTTGCGCGGGCGCCGAAATGTGTTAGAAATCCACATCCAATTCACACGTTCGGCTCATTTTCGCTGGTAGGCAGAGCGGCCTACCGGGCCGAACATGTGAAGCCGGACGAATCGTCAGCTTTGGGTGTGAGGGGGCGGCGGATGCTGCGGTGGCTGATCGGGACGAGCCTGCGGGCTCGTGGCCTGGTGGTCGTGCTCGGGATCGGCGTGCTGGTGCTCGGCGTCACGCAGCTGCGGGACATGCCGCGCGACACGCTGCCCGAGTTCACCCCGACCCAGGTCGAGATCCAGACCGAGGCGCTCGGCCTCTCCGCCGAGGAGATCGAGCAGTTCGTCACGGTGCCACTCGAGCAGGACCTGCTGAACGGCGTCGCCTTCCTCGACTTCATCCGGTCGCAGTCGGTTCCCGGTCTCTCGCGCATCGTCATCAACTTCCAGGACGGCACCGATCCCGCGCTGGCTCGCCAGGTCGTCGAGGAGCGCCTCACCCAGGCATTCGCACTGCCCAACGTCTCGTCGCCACCGCAGATGCTGCAGCCGCTGTCCTCCGACAGCCGTCTGATGCTCATCCGGCTGTCGTCCAGGACGCGCTCGCTCATCGACCTCTCGGTGCTCGCCCGTTGGACGCTCCGGCCCGCGCTCCTGAGCGTGCCCGGCGTCGCGAACGTCTCGGCGTGGGGCGCGCGCGAGCAGCAGCTCCAGGTGCAGGTCGACCCCGCGCAGCTGCAGGCCGACGGCGTGACGCTCGACCAGGTGATCCGCACGACGGGGAACTCCCTGTGGGCCTCGCCGCTGACGTTCCTCGAGGCGTCGACGCCGGGCACCGGCGGGTTCTTCGACACACCCTCGCAGCGACTCGGCGTGCAGCACGTGCAGCCGATCAAGACGGCGCAGGACCTCGCGAAGGTCGTGCTGGAGCCCCGCGCCGGCGCACCCGAGGGCACGAGCACGGGCGCCCGCCTCGGCGACGTCGCGAAGGTCGTGCAGGACCACCAACCGCTGATCGGCGACGCGGTGTTCACCGACGGACCGGGCCTGCTGCTCGTGGTCGAGAAGCTGCCCGAGGCCAACACGGTCGAAGTGAGTCGCGCGCTCGACGAGAAGCTCGCCGAGCTGGCGCCCGGCCTCCACGGCGTGAAGGTCAACACCTCGTACTACCGCCCCGCCGAGTACGTCGAGAGCTCCCAGGACAACCTCTCGACCGGTCTCATCATCGGCGCGGTGCTCGCGCTGCTCGCGCTCGGCGCCTTCCTCTTCAACCTGCGCACGCTGTTCGTGAGCCTCGTCTCGGTGATCCTGTCGCTCGCGGCCGCGGTCGCCGTGCTGTCGATCACCGACCACACGTTGAACGCGATGGTGCTCGCCGGCCTCGTGCTCGCGCTCGTGGTCCTCGTGGACGACTCGGTCGTGAGCGCCGACACCATCCGCCGCCGGCTGACGCGCGCGGACGGTGAGAACGGCGAGGCACTCACGATTCGTCGCTTCACGAACGCGATCCTCGAGGCGCGGCGCCCGCTCCTCTACGCGACGGTCGTCGCGCTCCTCGTTCTCACCCCGATCTTCGTGCTCACCGGCGAGACCGGTGAGTTCCTCCCGCCGCTCGCGATCGCCTACGGCGCCGCGATCGTTGCCTCGCTGATCGTCGCGGTCACCGTCGCGCCGGCACTGGCGATGCTCCTGCTCCCGCGCAAGGCGCGTGAGCCCCGCACGTCGCGGGTCGAGCGGTGGCTCGAGCCCCGCGGCGACCGGCTCGTCGACCGAATCGTGCGCACGCCGGCTCCCTGGATCGTCGCCGGCCTCGTCCTCGTGGTGCTGGGCCTGATCCTGGTGCCCTTCACGAGCCGCGGCAGCTCGCTCGTCCCCGAGTTCCGTGACCGCGATCTCCTCGTCCGGCTGACGAGCGCGCCCGGCACCTCGCTCCCGAAGATGGATCGCCTGACGGCTCGGGTGAGCCGTGAGCTGAGCGCGCTCCCCGACGTCGGAACCGTGGGCGGTCACGTCGGCCGCGCCGTGACCGGCGACCAGACCGTGAACACGAACTCCGGTGAGCTCTGGGTGACCATCAAGGACTCGGCCGACTACGACGACGCCATCGCCTCGATCGAGCGGGTCGTCGACGACCAGCCCGACCTCCGCGGCCGCGTCTCGACCTATCCGAGGTCACGGATCGATGCCGTGCTCCGCACCAGCGACGGCATGCAGGGCAAGGACCTGACCGTCCGCGTGTTCGGCGAGAACCTCCGCACCCTCGAGCGCCAGGCGAAGAAGATCAGCACGGAGCTGGGCCGGATCGACGGCGTCACGGCGACTCGGGTCGAGTCACCGCAGAAGCAGCCGACGATCCAGGTCGAGGTCGACCTCGACCGGGCGCAAGCGCTCGGGATCAAGCCCGGCGACGTGCGCCGCGCCGCCGCGACGGTCCTGTCCGGCCTGCGCGTGGGCTTCCTGTTCGAGCAGCAGAAGGTGTTCGACGTGGTCGTGTGGGGCGCGCCCGACACGCGCGACAGCATCGACGATGTCAACGCGGTGCTCGTCGACCGGCCTGACGGCAACGGCCAGGTCCGGCTCGGCGACGTCGCGAACGTCAAGCTGATCGACGCTCCCGCGGTCATCGAGCGCAGGGACGTCTCCCGGGCGCTCGACATCGGCTTCAACGTCGACGGCCGGAGCGCGAGCTCGGTGGCCGACGACGTGCGCGACCTCCTCCGGAGCCGCTCGTTCCCACTCGAGTACCACGCCGAGCTGCTGAACACGTACTCCGACAAGCAGTCCGACAAGATGCTGTTCATCGGGCTGTCCATCGCGGCTGCCCTTGGGGTCCTGCTCGTGCTCCAGGCGGCGCTGCGGAGCTGGCTCCTCGCGTCGCTCGTGTTCGTGGTCCTCCTGGGCGCGCTCACGGGCGGGGTCGTCGCGACGCTCATCAACGGCAACGTGGTCTCGCTGGGCTCGCTGGTCGCGTTCCTCGCGGTCTACGCGCTGGCCGCGCGCCACAGCGTCGTGCTCCTCGACCGCTGCCAGGAGCTGAAGCACGAGGCCGGTGACGAGATGAGCCCGGAGATCGTGCGCACGGCACTGCGGGACCGGCTCGCGCCCTTCGGGTTGAGCGTCGTGACGGTCGCGCTCGTCTTCCTGCCGTTCCTGTTCATGGGTGACATCGCCGGCACCGAGCTCGTCGAGCCGATGGCAGCGGTGGTCCTCGGCGGGCTCGTCACGGCGACGTTCGTCGGCCTCGCGGTCGTGCCCGCGCTGTACCTGCGCTTCGGCGCTCATCGGGGTGAGGACCCCGAGATGTTCGCCGACCTCACCGGCACCGGGTTCGACGACGACATCGATCCCGACGAGGGCGCCCGACGCGCCCGGACCACGGTCGCCTGAGGAGCGCGTCGATGCAACGACGCCGGACGCTCGGCGTGCTCGCGCTCGCCGTCCTCGCCCTGGGCCTCTGCGCATGCGCGGAGACGTCGTCCGAGGAGGCGGAGCCGGAGCCCTCGGCGAAGATCTCGGAGGTCAAGGGCACCGAGCTCAAGTACGTCACCCTCGCTCCGCACGCGGCCGAACGCCTGGGACTGCGCATGGCGCCGATCGGCGGGCAGCCCGGCGCGGAGATCCTCCCGTACAGCGCGGTGATCTACGACGGCGCGGGCCGGGCGTGGGTGTACGTCCGGTCCGATTCCCGCACCTACCGGCGCAAGCGCATCGCGATCAGTGACATCACGGCTGACACCGTGACGATCTCCTCGGGTCCCGCGGTCGGGACCCCCATCGTGACGCGCGGTGGGGCCGAGCTGTTCGGCGCCGAGGACGAGATCGGTGCGGAGGAGCCCGAATGAGCCGCACGCCCGCGCCGGCCGATGCCGGGGCGAAGAAGCGGAAGTCGCCGCCGTCGATCATCCACGCGGCGATCGTGCGGACGAGCCTGAAGCTCAGGTACATCGTCGTCGCGGCGGCGGCGATGATGCTCGTGTTCGGCTACTTCGCGATCCAGAACGCCCAGGTCGACGTCTTCCCGGAGTTCGCGCCGCCGCGCGTCGAGATCCAGACCAACGCGCTGGGGCTCACGTCGACCGAGGTCGAGGAGCTCGTGACGGTCCCGCTCGAGCAGGCGCTGCAGGGCACACCCGGCCTCGACATCATCCGATCCAAGTCGGTCTCGCAGCTCTCGGCCATCGAGCTGGTGTTCAACCGCAAGACGGATCTCTTCCACGCGCGGCAGCTCGTGAACGAGCGCATCGCGATCGCCACGCCGTCGCTGCCGACCTGGGCAGCGCCACCGGTGATGATCCAACCCCTCTCCGCGACCGCGCGCGTCATGAAGATCGGCTTGAGCTCGAAGACGCTCTCGAAGATCCAGCTGTCGACGATCGCGTACTGGAAGATCCGCGCCCGGCTCCTCGGGATCCCCGGCGTCGCCAACGTGCCGATCTGGGGCGAGGACCTCCAGCAGCTCCAGGTGCAGACCGACCCGGCGAAGCTGCTCGCCAACAACGTGACCATCGAGCAGGTGATGACCGACACGTCGGACGCCCTCGATGCGGGGTTGCTGCGGTTCTCGGAGAGCGGGTTCATCGGGACGGGCGGGTTCATCGACACCAAGGGCCAGCGGCTCAGCGTGCACGACAAGCTCGCGATCCGCACACCGCAGGACCTCGCCGCGGTGCCGATCTCGGGCGCGACGAAGCCCGACGGCAGCCCGCTGCTGCTCGGCGACGTCGCCACGGTGAAGACCGACCACCAGCCGCGCATCGGCGACGCCGTCATCGACGGCGGACCGGGCCTGCTGCTCGTCGTCGAGCGGCTGCCGTTCGCCAACACGCTCGACGTGACGAACGCGGTCGAGAACGCGCTCAAGGACATGAAGCCGGGGCTCCACGGCATCCAGATCGACACCCACATCTTCCGGCCCGCGACCTTCGTCGAGCTCTCGATCCACAACCTCACCGATGCGCTGCTCATCGGGTCGTTCCTGGTCGTGGTGGTGCTGGTGCTCTTCATGTTCTCGTGGCGCAGCGCGCTCATCAGCCTGGTCGCCATCCCGCTCTCGCTCACCGGCGCCGCGCTCGTGCTCATCCTGAGCGGCTACACGATCAACACGATGGTGCTCGCCGGATTCGTCATCGCCTGCGGCGCGGTCGTCGACGACGCGATCGTCGACTGCGAGAACATCGTCCGCCGGTTGCGGCAGCACCGCAGAGAGGGGGGGAGCGAGTCCACGGCGAAGGTCGTGCTCGACGCATCCCTCGAGGTGCGGAACTCGATCGTCTACGCGTCCCTGATCGAGGCGCTCGCACTGCTGCCGGTGTTCTTCCTCACCGGGCTCACCGGGGCCTTCTTCACCCCTCTCGCGACGTCGTACGCGCTGGCGATCATGGTCTCGATGGTGGTGGCGCTCACCGTCACGCCGGCGATGTGCTTCATCATGCTCGGGCGCTCACCACTGCCGGAGCGCGACCCGCCGCTCGTGCGCTGGTCGCGCGCTGCCTACGGGCGATCGCTCAAGTTCCTGTTCGGCAACCCCTACCCGACCTACATCGCCGTGGCGACGCTGATCGTCGCGGCCGCGGTCGTGGCGCCGCGCCTCGGTCAGGAGCTGTTCCCCAACTTCAAGGAACGCGACTTCCTGATGCACTTCATCTCGAAGCCGGGGACCTCGCAGCAGGAGGAGAGCCGGATCGTCGCCAAGGCCGCCCGCGAGATCCAGAAGGTCCCCGGCGTGCAGGGCTTCGGCTCCCACATCGGCCAGTCGTTCCTCGGTGAGGAGATCACCGGCGTGAACTTCGGGGAGGACTGGATCAGCATCTCCGCCGACGCCGACTACGACAAGACCACGGGGCGGATCGACAAGATCCTGGAGGGCTACCCGGGGATCTTCCGCAACCGGGAGACGTACCTGCGCGAGCGCATCGGCGAGGTCCTCACCGGCACGAGCAACGCCATCTCCGTGCGCGTGTTCGGCGACGACCTCTACAAGCTCCGCTCCCTCGGCCAGGACGTCCTCGACCGCATCAAGAAGATCAACGGCGTCACCGACGCGAACATGGAGCTCGCGTTCGACGTCCCGCAGCTCGACGTCGAGGTCGATCTCGCCAAGGCCGACCGGTACGGCATCAAGCCCGGTGACGTGCGCCGCCAGGCCGCCACGCTCGTCGCCAGCGAGGAGGTCGGCGACATCTTCCGGGGTGGCCGCGCCTACGACGTGCACGTCTGGACCACGCCCGAGGCGCGCGACAGCGTCAAGGCGATCCGGGCGCTCCCGATCGCGGCGGCCAACCGTCAGATGGTGCGGCTCGACCAGGTCGCCGACGTGCGGCTCAAGCCGCAACCGAACGAGGTCAGCCGGTGGAACGCGTCGCGCACCATCGACATCGGCGCCGACGTCGCCGGGCGCGACCTGGGTTCGGTGGCAAAGGACATCAACGCCTCGGTCGACAGCATGAAGCTTCCGCTCGGCTACCACACCGAGGTGACGGGTGAGTACGTCGAACGCCAGGAGCAGAACTCCACGATGCGCTTCTGGGGCCTGATCGCCGCGATCGCGATCTTCACCCTCCTCTACACGTCCTTCAAGAACATGCGCCTCACGTTGATCGCCGCCTTCACGTTGCCCATGGCGCTCGTCGGCGGGGTCGTGACCGCCTACTTCGTCGGGAGCGGGAACCTCTCGATGGGATCGCTCGTCGGGTTCTTCACGGTGCTCGGGATCATCGCCCGCAACGGCATCATGCACATCAACCACTTCCAGCACCTCGAGAAGTACGAGGGCATGGAGTTCGGCCCCGAGCTCGTGCTGCGCGGCTCGACCGAGCGCGTCGCACCGATCCTCATGACCGCGCTCGTCGCGGGCATGGCGCTCGTGCCGCTGCTGCTCGGTGGCGACGTGCCCGGCGAGGAGATCGAGTACCCGATGGCCATCGTCATCATCGGCGGGCTGTTCAGCGCCACGATCCTGAACCTGTTCGTCGTCCCGGTGCTCTACCTGCGCTTCGGCAAGTCGAAGGCACAGCTCCGGGAGATCGAGGCGCACCGGTTGGCTCCAGAGGTCGCGTGATGCTCACCGAGCGCCGGGGTCGCCGCCGAGCCCGCGCCTGGGACCACCCGGGCCGGCGTGGCAACCTGTCGGGTCCCCCCGAATCCAGGAGGAAGCGTTGATGCGGCGTCTCCCCATCGCGGGTGTCGTCACCGCGGCCGTGCTCGTGGCGTCACTCGGCAACGCGGGCCTCGCGTCCGCAGGCGCGCCTCGCGCGAGCGACGCCGATCTCGAGGACTTCAACCCGTCGAGCTTCCCGGCAGTGGTGCGAGTCGACAACCAGTGGCTGCCACTGACGCCTGGCACGCGCCTCGTCTTCCAGGGCAAGGCGAACCGCGGACAAGGGCTCAAGAACCATCGTGTCGTGGCCACGGTCACCGACCTCACGAAGGTGATCGACGGCGTGCGCAGCGTCGTCGTGTGGGAGCAGGACATCAACCACGGCAACCTCGAGGAGTCCGAGATCAACTTCAACGCCCAGGACCGTGACGGCAACGTCTGGCTCCTCGGCGAGTACCCGGCCGA
>DATBSK010000222.1:0-5295 GCA_036559825.1 Acidimicrobiia bacterium
GAACGCTCCTGCGGCGCGCATGGCGGCGCGCACATCGGCTTCCGAGAGGGCTCCGGCGAGCTCGACCCGGCCGACCAGATCCTGCGATGCCGCGATGCGGGCGAGCGCGCCCCGAAGGGGTCCGTCGCCGACGATCGTGAGGTGCCAACGCCGGTCGGCCAGCGCGAGCGCTCGAAGCAATGTCGCGTGGTCCTTCTTCGGCACGAGCGATCCCACCGACACGACGCGCCAGGGATCGCGCGTCGTGCGCGCGCCCACGTCGAGCCAGTCATCGCTCACACCCATGCGCATCACCTGCGCCTCGATGCCCCAGCGTCGGCGGACGAGATCGACGTCTTGCGCGGCGATGGTGAAGACCGCGACGGCATCCCGGAGTGGTCGAGGTGTGAAGCCGTCGAGGTGGCGACGAGTGTGCAGCTCGAACGCGTGCAGAACGACGGAATGGCGACATCCGGTGACGCTCGCAGCAGCCCATCCGGCGGTCGCCGCCACCCAGCCGAAGTGTGCATGGAGCAGGTCGACGTCGCGCGTGCTCCTCGCTGCCCAGGCGAGGCCGATGATCGCGGCGGCGGTCTGCGGGCCGAGGTTCCGGGGCGCGGAGCCGCGGACGACGCATCCGAGCACGCGTGCGGATCGCCGCGGGTGGCGCACGAGGGTGCGCACGAACCCGACGAGCACGGCTGCAGGCCCGAGGTGGACGATCTCGACCGGCAGGTCGGACGCTCGCGGCCGCTTGAGCGACAGGACGCGGACGCGGCCGCCGCGTGCCATCACGGCCGCGGCCTCGCGGCGAACGAACGTCTGCGTCGGTTCGCCCCACCGGCTCACGACATAGGCAATCGTCGGCGCTTCGTCAGGCACCGCGACCGCCCTTGCGATGCAGGAGCTCCGCCCACGCGCCGCCGAGCCAGCCCATGCCGACGGCGCCGAGCGCCAGCGCCGACCACCCGTGCACGGCAGGGCCGCCCGTGGGACGACGGCTGCCCGCGAGCTCGACCGTCGCCGCGGCCGCGACCACCGCGAACACGAGGACCGCTTGGCCGACCGGGGGCATCAGCACCAGGACGACCGCGGCAGCGACGACGCTCAGCGGGACGCCGACGAGCAGCGCGAGCTGTCGCGGGCGCGGGTGGTCGTGCGTGTGCCGCCAGTACCGCACCTTCCACCGGCCGAACCTCCGGTACTGCCGGTAGAGGTCACGCACGGTCGAGCGCGGCACGTACCCGACGGGGAGCCCGGCCTCGAACCACACCGCCCCGCGTCGCCCGAGGCGCCGGTTGAGGTCGAAGTCCTGGTTCGTCGTGAGCGCGGCGTCCCACCCGCCGACCGATCGCAGGTCGCGCGTCCGGAAGGCACCCAGGTAGACGGTGTCGGCAGGGCCACTGCCGGCTCCACGCCGGTACCGTGATCCGCCCATCCCCCATCGGTTGTTCAGCGCGCGTGCGATCCCTCGTCCGATTGCATCGTGCCTCGGCGCGACCGCGACCTGCGCGCCGCCGACGACCGCGAGATCACGACGGGTCGTCACGAGCTCCGCGCACCGCCTCACGTAATCGGGCGGGATCAGGCTCCGGGCGTCGACCCGGCAGAGCACCGACCCTCGAGCCGCGGCAAGCCCCATGTTGAGGTTCTTCGGAGTGCCACCGTCCGCGTTGACGAGCACCAAGGCGCGCTGGTACTGCGAGGACCGAAGCAGGTCGTACGCGACGATCGCGCTGTCGTCGCCGGTCGCACCGTCGACGACCACGATGACCTCGAGCCGTGCATGAGGGTGATCCTGCGCCGCGACCGCGGCAAGACATCCGGGCAGGTGCCGCGCATCGTCGCGGACCGGGATGACGATCGTGACGAGCGGGTCGGTCATCGACCGTCACGCCCGAGGACCGAGCGCAGCGTCCGCGCCACGATGCGCAGGTCGAGCCCGATCCCCTGTCGCCGGAGGTAGAAGACGTCGTACTGCAGCTTCTCGAGCGCGTCGACCTCGTCGGCGCCGTAGTGGTACTTCACTTGCGCCCACCCGGTGAGCCCCGGCCGTACGAGATGCCTCGTGCCGTAGAAGGGGATCTTTCCTTCCAGCAGCTCGACCAGGTGAGGCTGCTCGGGTCGGGGGCCGACGACCGACAGCTCACCGCGCAGCATGTTGAGCACCTGCGGGAGCTCGTCGAGATGCGTGCGCCGCAGCAGTCCGCCGAACGGCGTCACGCGCGGATCGGCGACGAGCGTCGGATCAGACTCGAGGGCTTCCGCCGGCCGCATGGTGCGCAGCTTGACCATCTCGAACGTGGTGCCGTTCCGACCGACCCGCTGCTGACGGTACAGGAGCGATCCACGGTTGCCGACGACGTTGCCGACGAGCACGAACGGGGTCACGACGAGCAGCGCGATGCCGCCGCACAGGGCAAGCACGATGTCGAGCAGTCGCTTGACGCGCACGTATCCGCGTGTGTGCACCTCGCCGATGTCGAACAGCAGCGACACGCGCTCCAGCTCCGAGACCGGGAGCTTGCCCAGCCACTGCTCGTAGAAGAGCGACAGCGTCCGGACCCTGACGCCCCGCGAATGGAGCTCCGCGGCCTGCGTGACGACGTGCTCGTCACCTTGGGCGTCACGACAGAGGACGATGACGTTCGCGCGGTGGCGTCGGACCGCATCCACCAACGGGCGCACTGGCGGATCCACCGGGTGGGCCTCGTGTGGCGTCAGCGCGCCGACGACGAGAGCGGGGCGCTCGGGTGCGCGACGCAGCTCAGCATCGAGCATGGCTGCATCGTCGGGCGGACACACGACGACCACGCGATCGCGGTCTTCCGCACGCGTGTGCGCGTCGCCCGCAACTGCCCAGCACATCACGTACCAGGGAGCGAGGATCACGGCGGATCCGAGGACGACCGCGCGCGGGAGCAGCGCGTCACCGACGAGGAGCTGCGCCATCGACACCGTGGCGAGGGCGACAGAGCTCGCGCCGAGCGCGGCGAGCAACGCACCGCGGCGCGACCGGACCCCGTCGGGAAGGCCGAACCCGTACGCCGCGACGCACAGCGTGAGCGCGTACCCGATCGACCACCCGAACCGCGACGAGGACGTGTAGTCGTAGTCGGCCGCGGCCGCGTGGGCCTTGCTGAGGACCAGGACACAGCCCAATGTCCCGGCCACGACCAGGAAGCGGGAGAGCCGGCGCATCCCCGTCGTTATCGGCTCGTCCGTCCGGCGGGCTGAGACGGCATTTCCGGCCTCGACGAGCGGGGCTGGGGCCCCCCCAGGGGTCCGGGGACGCCGGATCAAGGTGGCGTCTCCGCCTGCCGACACCGAAACCGTTGCGATCGACACACCCCCTGCGGCGCGTCGTCGCCGTCGCGGTCGCCGCCGCGGCGCTCGGCGCCGTCCTGGTCCAGCTCGAGATCGACGGCGCGGCACCCGGGTGCTGCAGAGGCGTCTACGTGTCCCTCTACGACCGCCCGGCGAGCAACGTCGAGTCGGTGCTCGGCCGCGGTGACGGGCAGGCATTCGCCGCCCTGGCCCAGGATCCCCTGCTCCGTCGTCCGGAGGTGATCACGCCGCACGGCGAGTTCGCCTACCGCGCCCAGCGCCCGGCATGGGGCTACCTCGCGTGGGCGATGTCGGCAGGCGACCCCGCGCGCGTGCCGTGGGCGCTCGCCGCGCTCACCGTCCTCAGTCTCGGGTTCGCCACCGCGGCACTCGGCCTCCTCCTCCTCGACCGCGGCGCAAACCCGTGGTTCGCCCTCGGGCTCGTCCCGCTCGCAGCCGCGACGATCGCGGAGCTGACGCCCGAGCTCCTCGGGCTCGGTCTCGCGGCGTTCGGGCTCGCCGCGTGGCAGCGCGATCGCACCGCCACCTGCGCCGTGCTGCTCGGCGGTGCTGCACTGACTCGCGAATCGCTGCTCGTCGTGCCCGCGGTCCTGCTGATGACGGAGCTGATCTCGGCCCGACGGACAGCGGAGTGGGCGTGGCGTCGTCTGATTGCCCTCGCGGTGCCCTTCGCGCTCTTCGGCGCCTGGGTTCTCGTGCTCCGGTTCCGGCTCGGCGCCTGGCCGACGCGCAGCTCGAGCAACCGGTTGAGCCTGCCGCTGGTCGGCTTCGGGCGTGCGCTCGGGGAGTGGAGCTCGCCCGCGATGAGCGCGATCGGGCTCACCGTCATGGTGGTGTTGCTGATCGGTGCGGTCATCGGCGCGCCACGCGACCGGGCCACGTGGATCGCGATCGGGTTTGCAGCGTTCGCGACCGTGCTCGGGCACGACGTATGGGTCGCATGGCGTTCCTCCGGCCGTGCGCTGCTCCCGTGTGCGGCGTTCGCCTTCGTCGCCGTGGTCGCGGCCGCGACGCGCGGCGGGGTCGAGCGATCGTCAGACCGACGGCCTCGTGTACAACGTCACGGCGATGTCGAGCCCCGGAAGGAACTCGAGCCGGCGCGTTGAGCGCCGCTCGAACGGGCCGAGCTCGCGTGGCCTGCGCGCCTCGACCAGCTGCACGACCGCGACTCGGTCGGCGCCGGCGGCATCCGCGATGGCGACGGCACGACGAAGATCGCCGTCACCGACCGCGGTGAGCCACCGGCTCCTCGGCGTGTAGAACGCGCCGCCTTCGCGGAGCAGGTGCGCCTCCCGCGAGATGACGACGTCGTCGCGGCGCGCCGTGATCTGCTCCATGGCGCCAGCCACGGCGTGTGACCGTTGCGAGAGCCACGCCACGCCCGCGGCAGTGACGCTCACGGCGAGCGCCATGACCAAGACGCGCGCGGCCATGGGTGCGTCGACGAGCGCGCAGACCGCGAGCACAGCGAGCAAGGTTCCCGAGACGAGCAGGTATCGCGCTCCCCACTGCGGGTTGGCGCCACCTGAGTACTGGAACAGCCAGACGATGGGAACGGCGCCGAGTGCCGTCACCGCGATCGCGCGCGACCGGCCACTCGTCACACCGATCGCGATGCCCGCGGCGGCCAGCGGCGACGCCGTCAGGAGCCCCGGCACGAACCCCCAGCCGTCGGCGAAGCGCAGGAGGTAGACCAGTGCGGCCAGTCCGAGCAGCACGACGCCGAGCACACGGTCCCGTGCGTCAGCTCGAACCAGGCGCCACGCGCCGAGCATCACGGCTCCGGCGGCGAGAGCGCCGAGGACCCAGTCGAGCCGTACCGAGAAGCGGTTCAGACCCACGACCGTCGTCACCGCTTCCTCGAGTCGTCGTCCGAGATCGGCGCCGCCCGCGGACGCGGTCTCGGCCGCGCGGCCAGACCGCAGCGACTCGCCGAGCGTCACGCGCTCGAGCAGCTGATTCGTCAGG
>DATBSK010000223.1:0-10394 GCA_036559825.1 Acidimicrobiia bacterium
CCGCACCGATTGGCCGCACGCGACGCAGAACATCGCGTCGGCGACCAGCGGCATCTCGCACTCGGGGCAGTCGCCGCCGTCCGTGACGGCGGCGGTGGGGCGCTCGTTCGCACGGGCGAAGTCGAGCGCGGCCTCGAGCAGTGCCGTGTGGAGGTACCTGCGGGCACGTACGAGGAGTGCGGCGAGGACGATGAGACCCCAGAGCACGCCGAACCACGCGCCGTAGTCCGCGTACGCGAGGAGGCGGATCCCGGCCCAGTACGCGACGAGCGCGAGGACCTCGATCCCGAGGTTCAGCGCGTACTCGCGGGTGAATCCGTCGTAGCCCTGACCCTTTCCCGAGAACGCGGCGACTGCGATCCCGTTCGCGGTCCCGTACACGAGCGACTTGACGATCATCACGCTGATGATCACGGCGATCCACGTCGTGAGGCCCTGCGTGGTGCGGAACGAACCCGAGAACACCGAGGAGAAGGCGACGATCGTCTCGGTCGCGGCGAAGGCGGTGCCCGCCGCGACGCCGAAGGTGAGCCCGTCGATCATGTCGTCGAACTCGGGACGGCGCGCCAGCCAGAGGGGCGCCAGGTTCATCGCTACTGCCGCGACGACGGGGAGCGCGACGACGAACAGCAGGAACGGCCCGGCGGGCAACGTCGACGTCCCGAGCGGTGACCCGGCGCTCTGTGCGAGCTGGCGGAACGCGTCCGCGAACACCCAGCGGTAGAACACCAGTGCGACGAGCGCGCCGAGCACGCCGGTGAGCACGATGACGGCACCGACGACCCGGCCCGGCGCGTCCTCCCAGACGTTGAGGTCGTAGAGGTAGAGGAGGTAGACGAGCGGGACGGCGACTGCGGCCGTCGCCACCGCGGCGGACAGGATGCCCGCGAGCGTGAACACGAGCACCATCGTGGCGACCACGGCGAGCGCCCAGCGATAGCGAGTGCCGGTCTCACGGTTCGTGTGCGGCATCACCGTCGAGACGAGCGCGAGGTTTCGCACGCTCTCGCTCGACTGGGCGGCGTAGCTCCCTCGCCGACCCGCGGCGGCATCGCGGACCGGAGCACCGCACTTCGCGCAGTAGAGCGCGGCATCGGGCAGCGTCGCGTTGCACTGCGAGCAGGTCATGTCGTCCCCCCTGGAGCCGTCGCAGTCCGGCGCAACATAGTTATGGGATCGCGACCACGCAACCGGTCGCTCGCGGTGCTCAGTCGGCCACGGGGAGCGCGCGCGCGCGGTTCGCGCCGACGCGGTGGACGCGAAAGCCGGCGAGCGCGACGACGCTCGGGATGCGGTGGACCGTCTCACGATCGCGGTCCCGGATGTCCTCGGGCAGCGCCTCCCACGACACGAGATACGGGCTCGTGCGCGCGAAGGGATCTCGCTGCTCGCCGTAGCGCCAACCGGCGTCCCGCCGCTCGCCCGCCCAGCGCTCGTGCTCCATCCGCGCCAGCCGCTCGACCTCGGCATCGGTGAACCCGAAGTCGGGTGACCCGGGGGCATCGAGGGGAACGAGCTCGCATCCGATCGCGTCGAGCTTCACCACGATGTGCGCGGCCTGGGCGCGGCTGGAGTCCTTGAACCCAGGGAGGAGCTGTTCCCACGGCGCGAGGGCGGGGTCGTCGGCATCGAGCGCGCCCTCGTTGCGCCGTTCCTCGACGTAGCCGTCGTGCACCGCACGGCCCAGGATCTCGCACATCCCTTGGTGGACGAGCTCACTCGTGCACGTCTCCCGCGCGAGTGGCAGCACCGTGAGCCAATCGAGGGGCGTCCCCTCCCCCGCGCCGCTCAACACGGACGCGAGCCCCTCCGATCGCGATGCGCAGACCACGACGCGCGATCCGCTCTCGCGCGCGGGCCCCTTGAGCGCCAGCGCGATCTCGACGCCGAGCGCGTCGTCGGTGGCGCAGACGTAGATCACCGACGGCTCGTCGGTTGCACCGAGGAAGGTCGCTCGCCGGAGCATCGGCGCGTCCAGCTCCGTCTCGACGGGCACCAGCTCGAGCGCGTCGGCGACCGGCGCATGACGCTCGACGACGGCGTCGATGCGTCTCCGGGCATCGGGGTCCACGATCGACACCGTGCGCGGCTCGGCTCGGCCCTCGGCGAGCCAGCCGGCTGCGACGCGCAGGGCGATCTGCTCCACCAGCGGGCTGTCGCCCACCAGCGCGACCGGGCCTTCCGGGAGGAGCGTCCGCTCGCATGTGATCCGTGCCGCCTGCTCGTGGAAGTTGAAGAAGTCGATGCTGAGCCCGCGGCCGTGAGCAGATGCGAGCGCTTGCAGGTTGAGGAGCTCACAGAGGTCCGCGTCGACGACATGCACGAGGCACTCCAGCATGTGACCCGTGCGGCGGTGCCGGGTCAGTCGCTCTGCTTGCAGCGCGACCTCCGCGTTCGTCGCGTCGTCGGCAACCGCGAGCAGGTACCGGGCGCGCCGGACACCCGACACGAGGAGGATCCCCGCATCGGTCGCGTCACCGAGGATCACGGTTGCGCCTGCATCCCGCGCCGCGGCCACGTTCGGGTTGGTTGCGTCCGAGTCGATCGCGACGACCCGCGCCGCTTGTCCTCGCATGGCCTGGACGAACGCGAGACCCTTCTGACCGAGCCCGACGACGAGCACATGCCCTCGCAGGAACGGCAGGCGTGCCTGCTGGTAGCGGTCGCGGAACAGCGCGATCAACCCGGACAGCGCACCCCACAGCACCACGACGGGCAGCAGGAACCGCGCGACCTGCAGCTGCCACGACAGCTCAGGTGGGGGCGACGGTGCCCCACCGAACCCGAGCAGCTTGAGGTCGGAGTACACGAGATCCAGGAAGTCCGGGTACGTCCTCGGCTTCGCGGCGGCGTAGTACCGGTCGAGGCCGAGGTAGCCGAGCACGAAGCCGACGGCTGCGGCGATGCCGAGGAGCATCCACCGGTAGCGAAAGGCGGCGGCACGCGAGATCCTGCCGCGGCGCGCCGGTTCGTCGCGTGGACGTTCGCGATCGGACTCGACGTCGTCGTCCTCGACCACGAAGTCCACGGTACCGAAGGTGAACATTCGTGCGATCCGCCGCCACGCGCTCAGGCGCCGAGGGTATCGGGCGTGCGAGCGTCAGGCGCGCGGCGGCATCGGACGACGCCGTCGCTACCATCACGCCGTGGCTGGGGGGTACGACGCCTTCATCTCGTACAGCCACGCGGCCGATGGTGCGCTCGCGCCGGCGATCCAACGGGGGCTGACGCGGCTTGCGAAGCCCTGGTACCGCCGCGAGGCCCTGCGCATCTTCCGCGACGACACCGGACTCGCGGTGACGCCTGAGCTGTGGGCATCGATCGTCACCGCGCTCGACGGCTGTGAGCACTTCGTACTGCTGGCGTCGCCGGAGGCCGCCACGTCCGCGTGGGTGAACCGCGAGATCGAGCACTGGAAGTCGACCAAGTCGATGGCCTCGCTGCTGCCCGTCGTCACGGGTGGTGAGTGG
Organism: Acidimicrobiia bacterium; assembly: GCA_036559825.1. Taxonomy (GTDB): domain Bacteria; phylum Actinomycetota; class Acidimicrobiia; order IMCC26256; family PALSA-555; genus DATBSK01. Next base: position 3,471 of record DATBSK010000223.1, read on the forward strand.
ATCTGGGACGACCGCGCCGAGGACCTCGATGCGCAACGCTCCACCGCGGTCCCCGAGGCCTTGTACGGCGCGTTCAGCGAGGAGCCGCGTCACCTCGATCTCCGCTGGGCTCGCACCGAGGAGCACCTCGACCTGCGCAACGGCCGCTTCCGCAACGCCGTCGCCGAGCTCGCCGCGCCCGTCCGAGGCGTCCCGAAGGAAGAGCTCGAGAGCGAGGACCTCCGGCTCCACCGACACGCCATGCGCCTCGCACGCGCCGGCATCACCGGTCTCGTGGTGCTCACGGTCGCCGCGGTGATCGCGGGCATCCTCGCGATCACGAACGCCAACCGCGCCGAGGACCGGCGGGTGGAGGCGACCGCGCGGCAGCTCTCGGCGGAGGCCCTGTCGGTCCAGCGCGACAGCCCGGTGGAAGGGCTCATGCTCGGGGCCGCCGCGCACACCGTGAGGCCGACGGAGAGCGTCGGCTCGCTCCTCGAGCTCGTGCAGTCGCGCCCGCGACTGGCGCGCTTCCTCGACACCGCACCCGGGAGTGCCGACACGTCCGTCGTCGTGAGCGACGACGGACGCCACGCCGCGTTCATCAGGACGAGGGGCGCCACGACGACCGCGGTGATCGCCCCGCTCGGCCCCGGTCCGACGGTGCGGCGCACCGTGCGGGGACTCGAGCAGGTCTGGTTCGTCGACGACCGACACGTCGCGCTCGTCGGTGACCGGCTCTCCGTCATGGACCTCGACGGGAGCATGACGCCCGTGGTCGCGCGCCGGCCGCACAGCAGCTGGGCGATGAGCCCCGACCGCGGGCACGCTGTCGTCATCGCAAAGAAAGGCTCGTTGGTCGTCGTCGACCTCCGGCACCGCAAGCGGCGTGCATCGGTCACTCCATCGTCGCCCGACTCCGCCAGGCTCGTCGCGTTCGAGGACACCGGAGCGCAGGTGCTGGTCTCGACGGCGCGCGGCTGGCAGCTGCTGCAGACGGACTCGAGCGCCGCGGGCAGTCCCGTCGTGTTCCCACCGGAGATCGGGACGGTCAACCCGCGATTGCTCCCGACCGGCGCGGCCTTCGGCGCGGGCGAGCACGGGCTCGCCGTCGCGCCGACCGACGCGAGCGCGGCTGCGCCGGTCGTCATCCCCCTCGATGCGACCGACGGCCAGTACGTGTTCCAGGTGAGTCACGACGGCCGGCTCGCGCTCGTGCGCACGCAGAGCCGCCTCTTCCTCGTGCAGCTCGACACCGGGCTCGTCGTCTGGCAGCGTCCCGCGACAGGCACCGCGCAGTTCGCCGGGACGGCCGCCGTCGGCTTCCGCCGATCGGACGACCGCGTGTACGACGTCGGCCCGGACGGGCTCACGATCGCCACGACCGCGACCGGCGACGTGGTGCGGCGCATCGCCACGATCACGACGGTCCACGTCGATCCGGACGCGCAGCGCGTCGTCGCGGACTCCTTGGGATACGTCGACGTCGTGGATCTCCAGAACGGTGACATCGTCGCGGAGCGCGCGGGCGTCGGCCCGGCGAACGTCGTCGCCTGGAGCCCGAACGGCCGCTACCTCGTCACCGCGGGCGTGGAGACGGTCCTCTGGGACCTCGCTCGCAAGCCGGTGACGACCGAGCCGCTGACGGTGTCGACGTCGTTCACCCTGGGCGCGGCAGTGTCCGCCGAGTACGCCGTGACCGCCGGGTCCGAGACGGTCGCGCTCTGGCGCCTGGGCGCGGTCGTCCCGTACGGCAACGTCGCGTGGACGGGCCACACCGATGAGCTCGAGGCGCTCGACGCGGACGGCCGTGGCGGGGTGCGCATCCGTGAGACGAGCACGGGCTATGCCGTAGCCGACCTGTCCGGGGCCACCCGCGCACGGATCCGGCGTGCGGGTGCGTCCGTCATCGACGCGACCCTCTTGTGGGGAGGCCGGCGCGCGCTCGTCCAGTACGGCACGGAGACCGGCTCGGCCCTCGACCTCGTGGACCTCGAGCATGGCCGCGTCGTGCGGACAGGTGCCGTCTGCGGCGCGACGAGCGTCGACCAGGTGACGCCGAACGCGGACGGAAGGCACCTCCTGGCGACCATCGATCCGGACACCAACGCCCTCGGCGGTGAGCAGCTCGAGCTCTGCCGCGCCACGGACGGGCGACGGATCGCGCACATGACACCCCGGAGCGGCGTCACCGGGTCGGCAGGGCCGAGTCGACACGGCGACCTCGCGGCGTTTCCGGCGCAGGGCGCGGTGCACGTCGTCGATCTCCGCCGTCGGCGCGAGGTGGAGCGCTTCGCGATGCCAGGGCCGGCGCGCTGGCCCGGTCGTCCCGGCCGTGCCGTCTTCGCGTCGGACGACCGTCGCATCGTCGCCGAGTGGTACTTCGGTGCGGTCGTGCACGATCGGTTGACAGGTCGGACACGCGCCGTGCGGCGCTCGCACGTGAACAGGACCTGGCTACCCCAGCGGATCGACGTCGACCCGACCGGCAGGGTCGCCGCCGTGAGCGCGGCCGCCGTCGGCGGTCCGAGCGGCACCCTCGCCAGCGAGCTGTCCCTCGTCGACCTCGAGACCATGCACGTGCTCGGCCCGGTGCAACTCCCGAGCTTGCAGCTCGTCACCTCGGTTCGCGTCGACCCGACCGGTCGGCGCGTCGACGTCACGGGCGTCGACGCCACGACGGGCACCGACACCCACGGTGCGGAGCTGCGCTTCAGCCTCGCCGACAGCCACCTCGCGGATCTCGCCTGCCGCCTGCTCGCGCACGCTCCGAGCCACGCCGAATGGGAGGAACGCCTGCCGACCACCGACTACGTCGCGGTCTGTCGCGGGGCGCGCTGACTCAGGCTCCGAACCGAGCCAGCGTCGCGCGCCGCTCGGACGCCGTGAGCTGCCGCGCCAGCCGCCGCTCTGCGAGCGCGCGCACGCTCGCGAGCGGTCCACACTCGTCGCACCGCTGGATGCGGACCGTGCCGTCGAGGCCCCCACTGACCAGGTCTGCGCCCGGCGGACCGAACGCGACCGCCTCGACCGTCTCCGTCGCCCCCACGTGACCGAGTCCGGACTCACGACGAAGAGAACCGCGGACGCGGCAGCGATGCTGCGGTGGATCTCGTCGAGCCACTCCGCGCTCGGCGGGATCCGCTCGAGGTCGACCCAGACGTCGCGGCCCTGCGCGCGGAGCCGATCGCGCAGCCAATGCACGAACACCGCATCCTGACGTGCGTAGGACACGAACACATCGGCCACGGGCGCCGCCCTCCACCCAAGGGGTCGCGCCAACCTACAGAAGTCGACGTGAGCTTCGGCTTCGGCGGGAGTCTGCGCACACGTCAGGCCCGAGAGGCGTCGGGCTAGCCTCCCGCCCGTGTCCGAGGCGGCAACAGCCGGGGGGGCGCCGGACGCGGGCGATCGCTACTTCGACCGCGAGATCGAGACGATGCCGCGGGCCGGGCTGCGCGAGATCCAGGAGGCGAAGCTCCTCGACCTGCTGCCGTACGCGTACGAGCGCTCCGCCCTGATCCGCTCGACCTGGGACGACGCGGGCGTCCACCCCCGCGACATCACGTCGATCGACGACTACACCGAGCGGGCGCCGTTCATCAGCAAGGACGCCATCCGTGTCTTCCGGGACGAGCGCCACGACCCCTACGGCGGGCTGCTCTGCTTCGAGGAGGCCGAGCTGACCGCGATCACGTCGACGTCGGGGACGACGGGCGACCCCACCCTCGTCCCCGAGGTCTGGGGCGGTGCGCGGGCGGGCGCGGCGCCGGCGCTCGTACGCGAGTTCTACGAGATCGGCACACGTGCCGGCGACTACTTCACGTGCATCCTGTTCACCTTCCGCGGCGCCTTCTTCGCGCTCGTCCAGTCGCTCGGCGCCGTGCCGGTCTTCCTCGACCACAGCCCGTCCGAGCTGCCGCGCTTCGTCGAGCTCTCACTCGAGTACCGGCCCACGAATCTCTACAACTTCAGCAACGTGCTCATCAGCGAGCTCGCCCGAGTGTGTGAGGAGATGGCGGTCGATCCCCGCGACGTGATGGCGAGCTACCACGGCGTCGTGACCGGAGGCGAGCAGCTCGGCCGGCGGTCACAAGAGCTGCTCCACGACTGGGGTGTGGCGTGGTTCGAGCACACCGCGGTCGGGGACGCCGGCGCGGCGACCGAGTGCCGCGAGCACGACGGCTGCCACTTCTGGGAGGACTCGGTGCTCGTCGAGCACCTCGATCCCGACGGGACCGAACCGGTGGCCGACGGCACGCGCGGTGAGCTCGTCGTCACCGCGCTCGACAACCGCGTGATGCCGCTGGTGCGGTTCCGCTCCGACGACCTCGCCGACATCACCCGCGAGCGCTGTGGGTGTGGCCGCACGCACGGCCGGCTGCGCACGGCGGGCCGCAAGGGCGACGAGGTCATCGTGGACGGCCGCTCGGTGCTCCCCCGCGACGTGTGGGAAGCGGTGGAGCAGTTCGACGAGACCGCGATGGGCCTGTTCCAGATCATCAGGCCGTCGATGGAGGTCGACCAGCTGCGCTTGCGCGTCGGCCACGCCGGCTCCGCGAGCAGCGTCGGGGATCTCGAGGACCGGCTCGCGGCTGCGGTCGCCGAGTCGACCGGCGTGGTTCCCGTCATCGAGCTCGTGCCGAACGAGGATCTGCTCCGGCTCGGGCCGCCGCACAAGATCCCGCGGGTGGCGAAGCGATGACCGCGACCCTGGATGCGGCGACGCTCTGGGGGATCGGGTCGTTCCTGATCGGGGACGAGGTCGTGACGTATCCGGTCTCGAAGGCCGATCACGACCGTGACATCGCCACCGCGATCAAGAACGTCTCCTGCCTCGGTGCCGGCGCGGGTCACCGGGTGCTGGTGCTCTCGATGCTGTCGCAGGCAGCCCAGTACTGGCCTGTCCAGATCGCGCTGCTCGTGGGGAACGTGCAGTTCTCGCTCGCGGACGCCAGCCGTTTCGATGCGTTCCGCACCGCCATGTTCCTTCGAGCGATGCACTACGACGCCGTCGTCGGCATCAACGCCGACGTCCTCGACGGCCTCGACGACCTCGGGCATCCGTACGGCGGGGTCTTCGACGGCGTGGGGGTGCTCGCGGCGCGCGCCGGTGCCTACGAGCGCTTGCGCGACGCGGGGCTGTCGCCGCGGTGGTGGCTCGACCTCGGGCCGGCGATCGCGGTCGAGTGTGCCGAGCACGCCGGCGCGCACCTCGACGCGGACGAGTGGGCGGTCGAGAGCGACGGTGGCGACGTGCTCCTGAGCGCGCGGCACGAGCGGGCCGCGTCGATCGATCGGCTCCGCACCGGCGTCCGGGGTGACGTCGTGACCGACGTCTGCGCGTGCGGTCGAGCCGATCCCCGGGTGGTGCCGCGGTAACGACCGTGGACCGGCTGCACTCGTTCACGCTCGGGGACCTGCTCCGCGAGAACCGCCGGCGCCTGCCCCAGCGCACGGCGCTCGTCTGCGCCGGCGAGCGGTGGACCTTCCCCGAGCTCGACGAGCGCGTGAACCGCCTGTCGAACGCGCTGCTCGGCGAGGGCTTCGCCCCGGGTGACCGCATCCTGTGGCTCGGCCAGAACTGCCACCGTCTCTTCGAGTGCCTCCTGGCCGCGGCGAAGCTCGGCGGCATCGTCGTGCCGGCCAACTGGCGGCAGACCGCGCCAGAGCTCTCGTTCCAGATCGAGGACGTCGACGCGCGGGTCGTGTGCTGGCAGGACGCCGAGATCGGTGACCGCGTGCGCGCCGCGCGCGCGGAGGTCACCTCCGGAGCCCGCTGGCTGCAGCACGACACCACCGGCGCCGACGGCTACGAGGCCTTCCTCGCCACCGGCGCACCCGACGACCCCGATCTCGACGTCGACCCGATGTCGGCCGTCCTCGCGATCTACACCGCGGCGTTCGGTGGCCGTCCCAACGGCGCGTTGCTCAGCCACCTCGGGTTCATCCTCGAGGACTTCCAGGTCGCGTTGCTCCAGCGCCTCGACGGTGAGACCGTGTACCTCAACTCGGGGCCGCTCTTCCACGTCGGCAGCTTCATGACGACGATGGCGACGTTCCAGATGGGTGGCACGAACGTGTTCATGCCCCGCTTCGACGCGGACGAGTTCTGCCGTCTCGTCGAGACCGAGCGCTGCACCACCGGGTACGTGGTCGGCAACATCATGGAGCGCGTCGTCGAGGCCAACCGCGATCGCCGCTACGACCTCTCGAGCCTCCGCCTCCCGGGGACGCCCGAGTGGAACGAGATGGTCAGCCCCGATGTGACGCCGTGGAGCCGCAACGGGGGCGGCTACGGGCAGACCGAGGTCAACGGGTTGGTGACGTTCCGCGGCATCGGCGGTGATCACGAGGGCACGCACGGTCGCACGCTCCCGCTCGCGCAGCTCCGCATCGTCGATGCCGACGAGCACGAGCTCCCGCCCGGCGAGGTGGGCGAGATCATCGTGCGGGGTCCGACGGCGATGGTCGGGTACCTGCACCGGCCCGAGATCAACGAGCACCGCCAACGCGGCGGCTGGCACCACACGTTCGACCTCGGGCGCCGCGAGCCCGACGGCTCGATCACGTTCATCGGACCGATGACGACGATGATCAAGTCGGGAGTCGAGAACATCTACCCCGCCGAGGTCGAGGCCGCGATCGCGCGCCACCCGGCTGTCGCGGAGGTGTGCGTGATCGGCGTCCCGGATCCGGAGTGGGATCAGAGCGTCAAGGCGGTCGTCGTGCTCCACGCGGACCAGACCGCGACCGTCGACGACATCATCGAGCACTGCAAGGCGAACATCGCGTCCTACAAGAAGCCTCGACTCGTGGAGTTCACCGACGCGCTGCCACGCGACGCCAACGGCATCGTCGACCGCGACGCCGTCGACGCCCGGTTCGGCGGTGGCGGCTATCCCGGGCCGGGACGCACGCGGGGCTGACCTTCTTGTTTGGTGG
>DATBSK010000224.1:0-9163 GCA_036559825.1 Acidimicrobiia bacterium
GCGGGTCGAACACCACCGAGGTGCAGCGCCGTGGCGCGCACCTCTCCTATTGCGTCGGCTGGCTGCGGACCGAGGAGAACAACTACCTCGCCGTCCCGCCCGAGGTCGCGGCGACGCTGCCCCGCACGGCCCAGGAGGTGCTCGGCTACGCGGTGCACGACAGCATCCCGCGCGGCGGCGGCTACCTCGGGATGGTGAACCTCCAGGACCCGGTCGAGCTCTTCGCCCGCGGCGAGCTCTGACCCATTGATGCGTCCCTCACCGTCATAGAGAGGGTTCAGGGACGCATCTTGAGACTCATGCCGCCGGGCCGGCGCGACTCCTAGGTCTCGGACTGGATCGTCGCGACGCCGGGGACGTCGCCGTCGCGGGCGAGCCGCCCCACGGCGCGGCGCCGCCCCCGCACGTAGGCGTCGAGGAAGTCGACCGTCGTCGTGTTCACGACCCGCGCCGCGGGCTCGTCTCCGCCGTCGAACGCCTCGACGTGCAGCTGGTCGAGCAGCGTGACGAAGTGCTTCGGCGGGCTCGCGGCCGCGTACGCCTCGATGCTGGCGGTGATCGACAGCACCTCGTCCTTGTCGCCGTGCACGAGCAGGAGGGGTGTGTCGAACCGGTCGAAGCGCACGGTGTCCATCGCGAGCCCGGTCATCGCGAGGACCGCGCGGACGCGCGGCTCCCGCTGGTCCGGGTCGAACCCGACGAGCAGCGCGGTGATCCCGCCCATCGACTTGCCCGCGAGGCCGACGCGGCCGGGATCGACGAGCCCGCGGAGCGGCGATTCCCGGCGGTCGCTCTCGGTGAGCACATGGTCGAGGACGAACCGCAGGTCGCCGGGCTGCGACAGCATGTCGACCGCGGACGTGCCGCCCGGCGCGTCCGCGCACGAGAGCGGGAAGGTCGGCGCCGCGACCACGTAGCCGGCGCGGACCCAGTGGTCGTAGAGCGGCGCGTAGCTCGTCGCCGTCCCGCCGAAGCCCGTCGCGAAGACGACGAGTGGGCACCGCCGCATTGGCCGTCCGCGCCGCGTCGGGTACGACACGACGGTCTCGAGCGTGCGATTCGGCGCCCCCGCGTACTCGTTGTTCGGTGGCGTCGGCCGCGACGCGTCCACGAGCGTCAGCTCGATGCGGCCTACCTCACAGGTTGCGTCCCTCACCTTGAAATACGGGGTTCAGAGACGCAGGGTGATGATCAGGCGGCTTTCGCCTCGCGCTTGGCCCGCGCCTGCGAGCTCCCGAAGTGCGTCATCAGGTCGACGAAGAACGCGAAGCCGACGACGAACCACCCGAAGCCCGTCACGCCGTCACGAGGCGCATAGGCCACGGCCCATGCCAGCGTCGTCCACGGCAGGAACACGAAGCCGATCGCGGCCCAGTACCAGTGGTCGAACGCGATGCTCATGCGGTCGGTGAAGGCCCAGAGGACGAAGACCCCGAGTCGGGGCGAGATCATCGCGGCGATGGCGAACAGGCAAGCGCACATGCGCGGCAGCCTACGGTGCACGTGATGGACCGCGCTGAGTGGGACGCCCGGTACGCCGCGACCGACCTGCTGTGGTCGGCGGAGCCGAACCAGTTCGTGGAGGCCGAGGTGGCCGACCTCCCGGCGGGGAGGATGCTCGACCTCGCTGCCGGCGAGGGCCGCAACGCGATCTGGCTGGCGGAGAACGGGTGGCAGGCGACGGCGGTCGACTTCTCCCGCGTGGCGCTGCAGAAGGCCGCGCACCTCGCGGTCGCCCGCGGCGTCGACCTCGACGTCGTCGAGGCCGACGTCACCACGTACGAGCCCGACGCCGGCGCCTACGACCTCGTGATCGTCGCGTACCTCCAGACCGGTGACGCCGCCCGCGATGCCTGGCTGACGCGCGCCGCGCGCGCCGTTGCGCCGGGCGGCACGCTGCTCATCGTCGGCCACGACCGCACGAACCTCGACGGCGGGTACGGCGGTCCGCAGGACGCCGCCGTGCTCACGACGCCCGACGAGCTTGCCGCGACCCTCGCCGCCTCGGGCGACCTCGTGATCGAGAAGGCCCAGACCGTCGAACGCCACGTCGAGACGGCCGACGGCCCGCGAGTCGCGATCGACCACCTGGTCCGCGCTCGCCGACTCGCAGGTCCGAACGGCAGCGACTAAGACGAGGGCACCACATCACGAGCGGAGGCGGCGCGTGGCTGAGATCATCATCCTCGAGTTCCAGGGCATCGGGAAGAAGGAGTACGACGCGGTCAACAAGGAGCTCGGCATCGACATCGCGGCCGGGACGGGCGACTGGCCGACGGGGCTCCGGCTGCACTGGGGCGGCGCGAACGACGCGGGCGAGTTCTTCGTGGCCGAGGTCTGGGACTCCCAGGATGCACAGGCCGCGTGGATGAACGGGAGGCTCGGCGCCGCGCTCGGGAAGGTGGGTGTCCCGGCGCCCGTGCGGGTCACCTGGCTCGACGTCCTCGGCGAGAAGCGACTGTAGGGAGGAACCGCGATGGCATCGGTGTGGAGCTATGAGGGGATGCGCGTCGTCGTGAGCGGCGGCGGGGGCGCGGGCATGGGCGCCGCGACCGTCACCGAGCTCGCGAACCTCGGCGCCGAGATCCACGTGCTCGACCTCAAGGACCCGCCGGTCGACGTCGCCAGCCACCAGACCGTCGACCTCAAGGATCCGGACGCGACCGCCGCTGCGATCGACACGATCGGCGGACGCCTCGACGCGCTCTTCAACTGCGCCGGGCTGCCCGGGCCGCCCTTCTCCGACGTCGACACGATGATCGTGAACTTCGTCGCGATGCGGCACCTCGCCGAGCTCTGCGCCGACCGCATGACCGAGGGTGGCGCGATCGCGAGCATCTCGTCGACGGCCGGCAGCGGCTACCTCCAGAACATCGAGAAGTGGCTGCCGCTCGTCACCACGAACGGCTTTGCCGAGGGAAAGAAGTGGTGCGAGGAGCATCCCGAGGAGATCGTGACGGGCTACACGCCGTCGAAGGAAGCGATCTCGGTCTGGACGCACTGGGCCGCGCTCGACATGGCGAGCCGCAACATCCGGGTGAACTGCATCAGCCCGGGGCCGACCGACACGCCGATGATGCCGGCGTTCGAGGACTTCGCGGGCAAGGACCTCATCGACAAGTTCATCGCCGGTGCGGGCCGCCGCTCGCGTCCCGAGGAGCAGGCGTACCCGCTCATCTTCCTGAACAGCCGCGCCGCGTCCTACGTGTCGGGCGAGAACTTCATCACCGACGGCGGCACGCTCGGCGCGCTCATGACGGGCCGCCTCGTGCTCAGCTTCGACCCCGCGCAGGTGACGGGCTGATCCCACGTGCCGCTCGAAGGCGACTACGAGCCGAGCCCTTGGCAGTTCGTCGCCGACTCGGTGCGCCGGTACGAGGCGACGGGCGGCAAGGAGGGCAACCTCCTCCAGGGCAAGCCGTGCGTCATCCTCACCACGCGCGGGCGCAGGACCGGGAAGCTCCGCAAGACGCCCTTGATGCGGGTCGAGCACGACGGTGAGTACGCGGTCGTCGCGTCCTTGGGCGGCTCCCCGACGCACCCGGTGTGGTTCCTCAACGTCCTGGCCGATCCGGAGGTCGTGCTCCAGGACGGGGGCAGCGTGATGGAGCTGCGTGCTCGGGTCGCGACACCGGACGAGAAGCGCGAGTGGTGGCCACGCGCGGTCGCGGCCTGGCCCGACTATGCGAACTACCAGGCCTCGACCGACCGTGACATCCCGGTGGTGTTCTTCGATCCGAGGTGAGGAGACGCTCGGCACTCGCGATCCTCCTCGGTGCATTCGTGCTGGCGTCGAGCTCGGTGTGCGGGGCCGGCGGCGCAACCGAGCGTCACGCCACGCTCGGCCGCGTCGTCGACGGTGACACGGTCGAGCTGCGGGACGGCACCCGCGTGCGGCTCATCGGGATCGACACGCCCGAGGTCGCGCATCCCGACTTCGGTGACGAGTGCTACGGCCCCGAAGCGTCGAAGTACACCGAGCACCTGCTCCGGCCGGGCGACGGGCTGCGCCTCGTGTTCGACGTCGATCGCTACGACCGGTACGGACGGCTGCTCGCCTACGTGTACCGCGCCGCCGACGGCCTGTTTGTCAACGCCCGGATCGTCGCCCGCGGCTACGCCTACGTCGAGACGGTGCCGCCGAACGTCGCGCACGCGGAGCAGTTCCGGCGCCTCGCCCGCGCCGCGCGCGCGGAGGCCCGCGGCTTGTGGTCAAAGTGCGCCAACGACAGCTCCGGGCCGAGCCCGTCGGACAGCCGGTGCCTGCCCGACTACCGGGGCGCGTGCGTGCCGCCTCCGCCGCCCGACCTCGACTGCGACGACATCGGCCACCCGGTCCGGATCGTCGGCAACGACCCGCACGGGCTCGATGCCGACGGTGACGGGCGCGCGTGCGAGCGCGCCTCCTGAACCGCTAGGCGGGCGCGCCCACCGACGCGAGGCACTCGCGGAAGAAGTCCATGAGCCGCGGGAACCAGTGCGCTCCCACCGAGGGCAGCGCGATGCACCCGTGCGGCGTGTCGGGGTAGACGATGAGCTCGGTGTCGTTGCCGGCGAGCTCCCACCGCGCCGCCATGAAAAGGGTGTCGTCGACGAGGTGGTCGTTCCCGCCGACCGTGAAGAGCGCGGGCGGCAGCCCGGCGAGGTCCGCGTACAGCGGCGAGACGTCGGGGTCGCGCCGCCGCTCGTGTGACATCCCGGGCAGGAACAGGTCGAGCGGCCATCCGGTGCCGTCGAGGATGTCGGTGCCGGGCGCGATGCCCACGCCGAGCTGGCTCGGTGTGCGCGACAGGTCGTACGCGCCGAAGAGGAGGTTCGCGCCGAGGAACCGGTCCGCGGCACCGTGCTTGTCGCGCATGCGCAGGAGCGTCACTGCCGCGAGGTGCGCGCCGGCGGACTCGCCCCCGATGAGCAGCCGGTCGGAGCCGTACTCGTCGCGCGCGCGCTCGACCAGCCAGCACGCCGCGGCTTCGCAGTCGTCGGGCCCGGCCGGGTACGGGTGCTCCGGCGAGAGGCGGTAGTCGACGCTCACGCACGCGAGGTTCAGCGAGTCGGCGAAGATCTCGTGGAGCGCGTCCATCATCTCCGGGGAGCCCGCCATCCAGGCACCGCCGTGGATGTGGAGGAGCACGCCCTCGACCTGCTCCGGGACGAGCGTGCGCAGGCGGATCGGCCCGGCCGGCCCGTCGATGGTGCGGTCGACCGCCCGCTCCGACGGGGGCCCACCGAGCTCGGAGGCGCGGTGGGCGGCGACCAGGTCGTCGCTCGAGCCGGAGGTCGGGTGCCAGTCGCGCACGGGCATCGAGGCGATGAACGCCTTCGTCTCCTCACGCAGCTGCGGCCGGAGTGCTTCGAGATCGTCGTCCCAGAGGCGCATGCCGCGGAGCCTACGACGACGCATCTCCGGGGCTCCACCGCTGCGAACAGTCCCTGCATGCAGCTGTCCGGATCCCGGGTCCTCGTCACCGGCGCCTCGCGGGGCCTCGGCGCCGCCGTCGCCACCCGCGTCGCCGAGCGTGGCGCCCGGGTCGCACTCGTGGCCCGCTCGCACGACGCCATCGCGAAGCTCGCCGCCGAGCTCGCCGGCGACGCCTACCCCGCCGACCTCGCCGACCCCGAGGGGATCGAGCCGCTCGTCGCCCGTGTCACCGCCGATGGCCCGATCGACGTGCTCGTGAACAACGCAGGCGTCGACCTCACCGGCGCGCTCACCGAGCTGCCGGCCGAGCGCATCCGCGAGCTCATCCTCGTGAACCTGCTCGCCCCGATGCTGCTGTGCCGCGCCGTGATCCCGGGCATGCAGGAGCGCGGGCGAGGACACATCGTCAACGTCTCCTCGCTCGCCGGCACGAACGCGCTGCCCGGCGTCGCGCCGTACTCCACGTCCAAGGCGGGGCTCAGCCACTTCACCGCGTCCCTGCGCGCCGAGCTGAAGGGCACGCCGATCACCACGACGCTCGTGGAGATAGGCCCCGTCGAGAGCAGCATGATGGAGAGCCTGCGCGGCCACGAGCCGACGCGCCGCGCGCTCGAACGCCTGGCGAAGCTCCAGCTCGTCGCCGATCTCGACATGGACGGCGTGGCCGACGCGCTCGTTGGCGCGATCGAGCGCGAACGCCGGCATCTCCGGCTCCCGCGCCGCGACGCGCTCTTCCCGCTGCTCACCGAGGCGCCGCGCCGCATGACCGAATGGCTGCTCACGGGAGTCGACGCACGATGATCACACCGATCCCTCGCACCGCCGCCGACCTCACCCCCGAGTGGTGCAGCGCTGCGCTCGGACGCGAGATCACGAGCGCGACGACCGAGCCGATGGGCGTCGGCGTCGGTCTCGTCGGCCAGCTCTTCCACCTCGACGTGGACGGGCCCGACGGTCGCGACCGAATCGTCGCCAAGCTCGCCGCACCCACCGAGGAGTCGCGCTTCGTCGCGACGGTCCTCAACATGTACGGGCGCGAGGTCGGCTTCTACACGGAGCTGTCGGCGACCACGCCCATCCGTCATCCCGCGTGCCACTACGCCGTCCACGATCCGGTGACGCAGGACAGCTTGCTGCTCCTCGAGGACGTCTCCGCGTGCGGGCGCGCGCTCGACCAGGTTGCCGGGGCCACCGTCGACGAGGCGCGTCCCGCGATCCGCACGCTCGCGCGCCTGCACGCGGCGTACTGGGACGAAGCGGGCCTCGACGGCGCCGACTGGCTGCTGCGCATCGTCGACGACCCGTACCCGGGCTCCGTCGCCTTCGCCTACGAGACGGCGTGGCCGCGCGTGCAGGAGCTCTTCGCCGCCGACATCACCCCGGCGGCGCGCGCGTTCGGCGACGCCTACGTGGCGCGCATCCCCGCCCTGTTCGCCAAGCTCTCGGAGCCGCCGCTCGTGCTCTCGCACGCCGACTGGCGCCTCGACAATCTCTTCTTCCTCCCCGACGGCGACGTGCTCGCACTCGACTGGCAGCTCGTCGACCGGTCCGTGGGCCCACGCGACCTCGCCTACCTCGTGACGCAGAGTCTCGAGGTCGAGGGCCGCGCCGGCTACGAGGACGCGTTCGCGACCTACGTCGGCGACCTCCGGTCGTTCGGCGTCGACGTCGACGAGGCGTGGGCCTGGGAGATGTACCGCTACGGCACGCTCCTCGGCTTCGCGTACCCGGTCATCGCCGCGGGCGCGCTCACCATCGAGGACCCCCGCCACGTCGAGCTCACCCACGCGCTCCTCACCCGCAGCCTCCGCGCCCTCCACGAGCTCGACGCCTTCGACCTGCCTCTTTGAAGCACATGATGCGTCCCTCACCGTCACTGGGAGGGTCGAGAGACGCAGCTTGACGATGTCGGGGCGCGCCCTCGAGTCCGCCCCCTACGATCACCGGCATGGCCGACGCCCCCGCGGCGCGCGCCGGGACCGTCACGGTGCTGTTCACCGACCTCGTGGCGTCGACGGAGCTCCGCCAGACGCTCGGCGACGACCGCGCCGACGAGCTGCGCCGCGAGCACGACCGCCTCGTGCGCGAGGCGACGGGCGGCCACGGCGGCACCGAGATCAAGGCCCTCGGCGACGGGTTCATGCTGGTGTTCGGCGCCGCCGCGGAAGCGGTGAGCGCCGCCGTCGATCTGCAGCAGGCGATGTCGCGGCTCGCCCGCCGCGCCCCGCTCCCGATCGAGATCCGCATCGGCGGGAGCTCGGGTGACGTCGTGTGGGAGGACGGCGACTGCTTCGGCACACCGGTCGTCGAGGCGAGCCGCCTCTGCGGCGCCGCGGCCGCAGGACAGATCCTCGTGAGCGACGTCGTGCGACTCCTCGCGGGCTCACGCGGTGGCCACAGCTTCAGCGTCGTCGGCTCGCTCGAGCTGAAGGGTCTCACCGAGCCGCTCTCCGCATCCGAGGTGGCGTGGCAGCCCGCCGTGTCGGGCTCGCTCCCGCTGCCCGCCGCGCTCGCCCCGAGCGGGCAGGGCCGGTTCGTGGGCCGCGCCGACGAGCGCGAGCGGCTTGCCACCGCGTGGAAGGACACCATCACCGGTGCCCGGCGGATCGTGCTGGTCTCCGGGGAGCCCGGCGTCGGCAAGACGCGTCTCGCCGCCGAGCTCGCCCACTCCGCCCACGACGACGGCGCAATGGTGCTGTTCGGGCGGTGCGAGGAGGACCTCGGCGTCCCGTACCAGCCGTTCGTCGAGGCGCTGCGTCCCTATGTCACCACCGCGGCTCCCGAGGACCTCGCGGCCCAGGTCGCGCCCCATGGCGGCGACCTCGCACGCCTCATGCCGGAGATCGCGGAGCGGGTTCCCGATCTCCCGAGCGCGCTCGTCGCCGATCCCGACACGGAGCGGTACCGCCTCTTCGAAGCGGTCACCGCCTTCTTGCGCAACATCGCCGTGACGACGCCCGTGGTCCTCGTGCTCGACGACGTGCACTGGGCGGCCAAGCCGACGCTGCTCTTGCTGCGCCACCTCACGCGCGCGGAGTGGTCGGGCGCGCTCCTCGTCGTCGGGACGTACCGCGACACCGACCTGGGCCGGACGCATCCGCTCGCGGAGATGCTGGCCGACCTCCGGCGCGAAGGCGACGTCGACCGCATCGCGCTCCAGGGCCTCGACGTGCACGAGGTCGAGCAGTTCCTCGCCGCGGCCGCCGGCCACGAGCTCGACGACGAGGCAGCCGACCTCGCGCGCCAGCTGCACGACGAGACCGAGGGCAACCCGTTCTTCATCGGGCAGGTGCTGCGGCACCTCGTCGAGTCAGGCGCGATCGTCGAGGAGGACGGACGGTGGGCACGCGGCCCCGGCGCCGACGAGATCGGGATCCCCGAGGGGGTGCGCGAGGTCGTCGGGCGCCGCCTGGCGCGCCTGTCGCCGACGACGAACGACGTCCTTGCCGCCGCCGCCGTCATCGGGCGTGAGTTCGACCGCGAGGTGCTGACCGCGAGCGTCGACGTGGACGGCGATGCCGTGCTCGACGCGCTCGAGGAGGGCGAAGTGGCGCGCCTCCTCGTCAGTGTCGACGGACGAGGCGGTCGCTACGCGTTCGTGCACGCGCTCGTCCGCTCGACGCTCTACGACGAGATCCCGACGACCCGCCGACTTCGCCTGCACCGTCGCATCGCCCAATCCCTCGAGGCCCGCGGCGGCGACGCCCATCTCGACGAGCTGGCACACCACTTCGCCGAGGCCGC
>DATBSK010000225.1:0-7663 GCA_036559825.1 Acidimicrobiia bacterium
GAGCATCTTCACCGCGACCGGGCTCGCGCTCATCTTCTTCTGGCACATCGCCGCGTTCATCGGCTTCATCCTGCTCGCGAACGGCTTGCCGCATCTCGTCGCCCGCGCCTCGGGGTACCGGCTGAGCGCCGCCGGTCTGACCGCGCGGGCGCAGTGGATCGCGTTCGGGCGCTACATCCGCTCGCACAACAGCCTGCGTGATGTCGGCCCGGCCGGCGTCGCGATGTGGGGCCCGAACCTGGTCTACGGGGTGATCGTCGGCGAGGGCGACAAGGCCGCGAAGGCGCTCGCGCCTCACGTCGGGCGCGACGAGCCACCTCCGGGCGCGCTCACCACGACCTTCACCACCGAGCTCTAGCTGACCCGCTCAGGAGAGCGTGCTGAGGCCGTTCCCGAGGACCTTGGCACCGATCACGAGGAACACCACGGCCATCACGACCGCGTTGTTCGCTTCGAGCCACGATCGCGCGCCGTCGAGGGTCGCCTGCGCACGCTCGCCTCGGATGACGCGGTAGAGGACGGGCGCCAGGATGCTGAGGCTCGCGACCAGCACGAAGATCGCCCAGGTGACGACCTCGTCGCCCGTGCTGAGCCCGGCTTGCCCGATCGTCACCGCAGCGGCGACCGCGAGCAGCAGGTTCTTCGGGTTGAGCGCGGACAGCAGGATGCCGAGCAGGAGCGCGGCGACGGGCCGAAGCCCGTCGATGCGCGACATCCACCTCGGCGGGGTCGCCACCTCGCCGGGCCGCGGGCGCTGTCGCCACCGGCGTATCGCCGCCAGGATCAGCAGCACACCGACCACGACGAGCACGACGCCCGAGCCATCGGACGCGTCGCTGTCCGTGCTCACGTCGGCCGCGTCCGACACGCTGAGGACGATCGCGCCGACGACCGCGAGCCCGGCGACCCACCCGACGAGGAACGCGAGGCTGTTCACCTTCCCGCGCGCGGTGAAGAGCATGAGGATGACCGCGACGACAGGGAGCGGACTCACGAGGATGCCGACGGCCTCGCCCAGCACCTCGCCCAACGCGTTGAGGACCACGCCGACCTCCCGAGCCGAACGTGGACCCTAGGCTGAATCGCGCGTGAGCGAGATGCCCGTCAGGATCGCTCCCCGGGGCGGTGCTCCGGTCGTGCCGGTGGATCGTCCGCTGACCGCGCCGGCGTACTTCCACGTGCTCGCGAAGCCGACCGGCCCGATCTGCAACCTCGACTGCCAGTACTGCTACTTCCTCTCGAAGGAAGCGCTCTATCCCGGCGACCGCTTCCGGATGACCGAGGACCTGCTCGAGCTGTACGTCCGCCAGCTGCTCGAGTCGCAGCTCGACCCCGACGTGACGATCGCCTGGCAGGGGGGCGAGCCCACGTTGATGGGTGTCGACTTCTTCCGGCGCGCGATCGAGCTCGCGGAACGGCATCGACGCCCCGGGCAACGACTCCACCACACGATCCAGACGAACGGGACGCTCCTCACCGACGAGTGGTGCGCGCTGCTCGCAGAGCACGGCTTCCTCGTGGGCGTCAGCATCGACGGTCCTCCGGCGCTGCACGATGCCTATCGGGTCGACAAGCGCGGCGACCCCACGTTCGAGAAGGTACGGCGCGGATGGGACCTCCTGCGCGCCCACGAGGTCGACGTGAACGTGCTCTGCACGGTGCACGCCGCGAACCAGGACCGCCCCCTCGACGTCTACCGCTTCTTCCGCGACGACCTCGGCGCCCGGCACGTCCAGCTCATCCCGATCGTCGAGCGCGACAACGACACCGGCTTCCAAGAAGGCACGGACGTGACCTCACGCTCGGTCGACCCGGACGCGTGGGGCCGGTTCCTCATCGCGGTGTTCGACGAGTGGCTCGCTCGGGACGTCGGCACGGTGTTCGTGCAGATGTTCGACGCCGCGCTCGCCTCATGGCTCGGCGCAGGAGCGGCGATGTGCATCTTCGCCGAGACCTGTGGCGACGCCGTCGCCCTCGAGCACAACGGCGATCTCTACTCGTGCGACCACTTCGTCGAGCCGAAGCATTTCCTCGGGAACATCCGCGACACGCACATGGTCGAGCTGCTCGGCTCACCGCAGCAGCGGGCCTTCGGGAACGCGAAGCGCGACACGCTGCCGCGCTACTGCCGCGAGTGCGACGTGCGCTTCGCCTGCCACGGCGAGTGCCCGAAGAACCGGTTCACGCTGACACCCGACGGAGAGCCGGGGCTCAACTACCTCTGCGCCGGCTACCTCGCCTTCTTCCACCACGTCGACGCGCCGATGCGGCTCATGGCCGACCTCCTGCGCTGGGGACGCGACGCCGAGGAGGTCATGGGTCTCCTCCGTGACGCACCCCGCAACGAGCCCTGCCCGTGCGGCAGCGGGCGCAAGGCCAAGCATTGTCACGCGCGGTGACGGGCAGGGCGCCTCCGACGCTCGCGGCCTTCAGCCCCGCGCGCGGCGTGCCAGGCGCCTGAGGACCTCGGCCTTCGCCGCGTCGAGGTCGGCGACCTCGCGCTCGAGCGGCCCGCCAGAGCGCGCGAAGACGAACACGCAGCGGACGACCGGGCGCGCGAGCGCGGCCTCCAGCGCGACCGCGTAGGCGGCGCCCTGCACCGCATAGTGCTCGAGCACCGTGTCGAGCTCGGCGTCGCTCACGTGGTCTGTCTTGTAGTCGACGACGACCAAGCCGTCGGGGGAATCGACCAGCAGGTCGACGAACCCTTCGAGCACGATGCCGTCGATCTCGGTTGCGACGGGGACCTCACGCCACCACCGGCGATCGCCGGCGACAGCGGCACGCACGACCGGCGCGCGGATCGCGGCCTCGGCGAGGCGTTCGACCTCGTCGGCACGATCGGCGACACCCTCGGCGAACGCCTGGGCGCGCGCGGTGACCGCGAGGTCGTCGCCGGTCCGCAGGTCGATCGTCTGGAGCACGGCGTGCACCGCCCGCCCGATGGCGGTGCCGGCACGGCCGCGCCGCCATCGCGGCGCCGGTTCGTCGGGCGGCTCCTTCACGAGGCCCGGATCGTCCTCGGGGACCGGGCCGCCGTCCTCGAGCGCGGCGATGGTGGTGGCCGCGATGCTCAGGGGGCGCGCGGCGTGCGCGAGCGCGGTCTCGCGCTCGGCCTCCCAGCGCTCGTATGCCGCGGGCTCGTCGGGCGGCGTCGCTCCCCGCGCGCGCGGCGACGCAGGTTCGGGCGCGTCGGGCTCGAGCCGACGCGGACCGGTGGCGTCGAGGGCCTCCGCCACCGATGCCGCATGGCACTTCGCGCCGGCCTTGCGGTGGAGGCTGACGACGAGATGATCACGGGCGCGGGTCATCGCGACGTAGAGGAGGCGCAGCCGCTCGGCCGTGTCGTGCCGGCCCTCGGCCGCGAGCGCGTCCGCGTACCCCGGTGTCTCCGCCCGTGCCGCCTTGGTGCCGACCCGGTACTCGGCATCGCCGGACGCGTCCCAGACGACCGGCGGGTTGAACACCGGAGGCTGGGTGCTCAAGCCCGCGAGCAGCACGACCGGGAACTCGAGCCCCTTGGCGCCGTGCACGGTGAGGATGCGCACCGCGTCGTCGTCGGGCTCGGGCGCGATCGACTCGGTGACGCGGGCACGCTCCTCGGCCTGCTCGCGCGCCCATTCGACGAACCCGCGCAGCGTCGATCCTCCGGCGTCGTCCCACGCCCGCGCCTGGTCGAGGAACCAGCGGGTCCGGCGCCAGTGGTCACGCGGTCGCCGGCGTGCCGTGGCGAGCTCGAGGAGTGACCGCTCGCGCACGACCGCCTCCACGATCTCGCTGACGCTGCGCCACCACCGCTGGTCCCAGAAGCCGTGCAACGCGCGCAGCCCCACGACGACGGGATCATCGTCGGGCACCGTGCCCGGTGTGCCGCGGGCGACCACGCGGTAGTCCCACCGACCGCCCGCGAGCGCATACCGCGCGAGCTCGGCGTCGGTGCACCCGAACGCGGGGGAGCGGAGCGCGGCGACGACCGAGATCGAGTCGGTGGGATCGTCGATCGCCGAGAGGATCGACACGAGGTCGCGGATCTCCGCCGTCGCGAACACGAGCGACTGGCTCTCGACCCGCGCCGGGATTCCCGCCTGCTCGAGTGCGTCCTCGATCCCGGGCAGGACGGTGCGCGACGGGATGAGGATCGCCACGTCGGAGAGCGACACCGGCCGCGTCGAGCCGTCGGGCGCGACCACCGGCCACGCATCGCGCTTCATCGCCTGGAGGACCGACGCGACGTCACGCGCCTCCTGCTCGCGGATCACGGCGACGCGGTCGTCGACGGCTTCGCCGAACACCGAGACCGAGGCGGGCCAGTCGGTGAGCGGTGCTCGGTGCGCGTGCAGCTGCACATGGGTGGCCTGCACGCCGTGCTCCGGGTCGGCGAACAGCGTGGCGAACACCGCGTTGATCGCGTCGATGATGTCGGGGACCGAGCGGAAGTTCTCGACGAGCCGCGCGTCGTCGAGATCGAGCGATCGGCGGACGTCGTCGTAGACGCGCAGGTCGGCCCGGCGGAACCGGTAGATCGACTGCTGCGGGTCGCCGACCACGGCGAGGGCGCCGGCGGCGATGGGCACGTCGCGCCAATCGCGCGCACCGGCGTCGGTGACCGAGCTCGCGAGCAGCACGGCGAGCTCGATCTGCAGGGGGTCGGTGTCCTGGAACTCGTCGAGGAACAGCCGGCGCCACCGGTGCGCCGCCGCCTCCCGCACCTCGGTGTGCGAACGCAGCAGGTCGCGGGCGAGCACGAGGAGGTCGTGGAACTCGAGGGTCCCCTCGGCGGCGCGCGTCCGGGCGTCGGCGCGCACGAACTCGACCACGTGATGGACGAGCGCGCTCAGCACCGCTGTCCGCTGACCGTCGACGAGGGCGGCACATCGCGCCTGCGCGAGCTCGCACGCCGTCACGACGTCCGCCTTCGGGACGCTCCAGTTGCCCTTCTGCCCCTTGCCGCAGGTCAGCTTCGGCGCGCGCGCGAGCACCTCGAGGACGTCGAGCCGGTCGCGCGCGCCGACGAGGAGGTCGCGCAGCGGCCGGATCGACACGTCGATGTGCACGGCGAGCCCGTCGTCATCGTCACGGCACTCGTGTCGGAGCGCGACCACGTCGTCGAGCGCCTGCACCAACGGCGCGACGTCGAGTGCAGGAAGTGGCTCGACGGGCGGTGCGGGGCGCACACGGTCGTGGTTGTCGTGGAGCAGCCGAGCGGCGTCTCGGAGATGGTCGAACCGGAAGCCGAGGATCAGGCCGGTGAGCAGCACCTCCTCGAGAGCCTCGTGCGCGAAGAGGCGGTCCACGAGCTCGGCCCAGCGCTGGTCGAAGCGCACGCGTGCACGGATCTCGTCGAGCACCTCGAACACCGGTGGCAGCCCGGCCTCGAGCGGGTGCTCGCTCAGCAGTCGTTGGGCGAAGCCGTGCAGCGTCGTCAGGGCGGCGTCGTCGATCTCGGCGAGCGCATCGCGGCACTGCGCGCGCGGCGCGCCGTCGGCAATCCAGTCGACGGCCCCTTCGGCCGCGAGCTCGAGGCGCGCGCGGATGCGGTCGCGCAGCTCCGCGGCCGCGGCCTCGGTGAAGGTGATCGCGGCGATCTCCCGCAGGCGCGCGTCGCCCGCGGCGACGAGGGCCACGACGCGGTCGACGAGCGCCGTGGTCTTGCCGGTTCCCGCGCCCGCCTCGATGAGCAGGCTGACACCGTGGTCGTCGCGCACCCGCGCACGCGCGGCCGCGTCGACCGGCAGCGCCGCGACCGCCGAGCTCACGACGGGTCCTCCTCGGCGCTCGGGTCGAGGGCGCGGAACGGGGCGGACGCCGGGTCGGCTTCGACCCGCTCCCACAGGCTCCCGCGGTCGACCGGGCACAGCCGGTCGAAGTCGCACCACTTGCACATCGACCACGCGTCGCGCAGGGCGCGGTGGTCCCATGCGGGCTCGCCCGGGAACCCCGGGAAGCAACCGCCTGCGATCCCGTCGACGACCGTGCCCACCACCCCGACGAACCGCTCCTCCGCGGCCTCGAGGTCCAGCTCGAGCAGCGCCTCGTCGGGCTCCTCCTCGCGCGTGAACCAGTAGCACGCGGTGGCGTCCGCGACTCCCTCCTGTGCACGCGCCGCGAGCGCGTACACCGGCAGCTGCAGCGCGCGCCCGGCGTCGACGGGATCGTCGTCGGTGGCCGCGTACCAGGTCGAGCTACCGGTCTTGTAGTCGTAGACGACGGCGCGGTCGCCGGCGGGCGACCGGTCGACTCGGTCGATGCGGCCGCGGAAGTGCACCGTGCGGCCGTCGGGGAGGTCGACGGCGACCGGCACCTGCCCGGGGTCGCCGAACGCGCGCTCCAGCCCGTCGGGTGCGGGCACGACGCCGAAGCGCGCGCGCACCCATTCGTCGACGCCGAGGAACCGACGCGCGGTGGTCCGGATGCGGCGACGGGCGAGGATCCACGAGACGCGGCGGCCGGTGACGCCGCGCGCCTCGGCGTCCGCGCAGTGCGCGTCGACGAGGCCGTCGAGACGCTCACGGTCGGCGTCGGTCCAGCGCGTGGTCGGGTCCGTGAGCTGAGGGCCGTCGCGGAGGAAGTCCTCGAGGATGCCGTGGATCAACGCCCCTTCCTCGAGCGCGCTGATCGCCTCGGTGGCCTCGGGCCGCGGCACGTCACGCAGGCGGAGCACGCGGCCGAGGAAGTAGCGGAACGGGCACGCCGCCCAGTCCTGGAGCGCGGTCGGTGACGTCGGGTGCGCCGCGCCCGGGACGAGCGCGGCGTCGGGATCGATGAACCCCGTGTACGCGGACGCGGCGTCGAACGCCCGCGCACGCGCGGCGCGCAGCCCGCGGCCGAGACCGTCGCGTGCGAGCGGATGGGTCTCGGGGCGCTCGCCCGCCTCGCACCACGCGCCGAGCGACTGCAGGAGGTACTCGGTGCGCGATCCGGGAACGCCGCGGCGTACGAGCCCGTCGAAGCTCTCCACGACATCGAGCCACGGGAGCGCGCCGTGGTCGCGGAGGCGCTCGGCGGTCATCTCCGTGGCACCGAGGGCGCGGGCGCTGTCGAGCACCCACTGGGCCGGGAGGCGCGACCGCTGGGCACGGGTGTCGGCGCGTGGGAAGCACAGGACGCGCTCGGGTGCCGCGGCGAGCGCGGCGAGGAACTCTCGGCGCTCGTCGAGCCGCTGGGTCGCGTGGGTCGGGAGGCCGTCGATCGTGCGGCGGTCCCGGTCCGGGAGCAGCGGATCCTCGCGGCCGCGCGGCGGGAGCGCGCCCTCCACGGCGCCGAGCACGTACACGACGTCGAAGTCGCCGGCGTAGCCGTCGCGCAACGAGGCGACGAGGACGCCCTCGCCGAACCGGCCGACGCGACCAGCTCGCGTGTCGAGCTCGGCCACGAGCGCACGGCGGAAGCGGGGGAGGTCGACCGAGCTGCCGACGGCGTCGAGGCCGCCGAGCTCGGCGAGCACCGCCTCGACGCGCTGCGCGGCCTCGATCTCGCCCTCGGGCCACCGGGCGCGCCGCGCCTCGCTCCCGAGGTAGCGATCGACCAGCGCCTCCGCCCAGGTGGCGTGCGCGTGCCAGGTGGACTCGGCCGGAGGCTCGAGTGCAGCCGCCAGCTCGGCGACGAACGCGGCGAGCGCGCCGACGTCGTCGCGCGCCGACGTCAGGCGCTCGAGCTGCCACTC
>DATBSK010000226.1:0-15163 GCA_036559825.1 Acidimicrobiia bacterium
ACGACGCGACCACCACCGCCGATCTCGACCGGGTCGAGACCGCTGAGCTCGAGCGTCGCGGGGCCCCACCCGCGCGCCTCGAGCTGTGCGGCGATGTGGCGCACCGACGGAGCGATGCCGGGACCCTGCTGCGGCGCGCGCCCGATCGCGGCGCGGATGTCCTCCGCGTGCACGTAGGTGTCGAACCAGAGCGTCTCGATCCCGTGGCCGAGCGTCCCGGGGACGCCGGCCGGTGCCGGACCGTTCCATGCCTCGTCGTCGAAGGCGTCGAGTAGCGCCGCGGCGCCAGCGCGATCCTCGGCGAGCTCGTCGGCGAGCTCGGACTGGGTGCGCCCGCGACGCTCCACCACCTCGCGCTCGGTGACTGCCGGCGTGCCGAGCCCGTCGAAGCGCCCAGCGAGGATGTCGGTGAGCGTGCCCGTGACGTGCGCGGCGAGATCGGCGCACGTCCAGCCGTCGCAGCGGCTCGCGGTCTTCCACTCGGTGTCGTCGAGCGACCGGACGAGCGCCGAGAAGCGGTCGAGCTCGTCCAGGAACCCCGTCGTCGTCTCGGTGCGTGACGCGCTCATGTCTCCCCCGATCGCGTGGGTCGTCTCAAGCGAGGCTGTCCGCGCCGAGTCGCGACGTCAACGGTGATCTGTGTCACAGTCCGCCACCTGCGATCCGTCGGCGCTGCGTGCTGTCCGCGAGATCGTCAGTGCCGCGTAGCATCCGTCGCGTGGAGGTGCATGACATCGCGCACCCGGCCGTGGCGCGCGAGGGCACGCCGCTCGAGGGCATCCGCGTCCTGGCGATCGAGCAGATGCAGGCGCTGCCGTACGCGACGCAGCTCCTCGCCCGCTTCGGAGCCACCGTCGTGAAGGTGGAGCCGCCGGGGCGCGGCGAGTCGGGGCGCCAGGCACTTCCCAAGATGGACGACCCCGAGGGCCGTCCGATCGGGGCCACGTTCCTTCGCAACAACTTCAACAAGCGGAGCATCTGCATCGACCTGAAGCACCCGGCGGGGCGGGAGCTGGTGCTCCGGCTGGCGCCGAGCTTCGACGTGGTGGCCCAGAACTTCAAGGCCGGGACGGTCGAGCGTCTCGGCATCGCGTACGAGGACGTGGCGCGGGTGCACCCGAGCGTCGTCTATCTGTCGGTGTCGGGCTTCGGCACGACGAACCCGACCCGATACGACGGGTGGCCCGCGTACGCACCGGTCGCCGAGGCGATGGCGGGGCTGTACACCTATCTGGGCGAGCCCGACGAGCCGCCTCCGGTGTCGCCGATGGGGACGCTCGGCGACACGGGCACCGCGCTCTTCTCCGTGGTCGGCCTGCTGGCCGCGTTGCGGCACCGTGACCGCACCGGCGACGGCCAGCACGTCGACGTCGCGATGCTCGACGCCATGGTCGCGATGGCCGATGCGGGTGTGAACTACTGGTCGCTCGGCCTCAAGCTCGGAGCGAAGGCGCCACTCATCAACCACTCGTTCCGCGCCCGAGACGGCTGGTTCATCATCCAGTGCGGTCGGCAGCACCAGTTCGTGAAGCTTGCCGAGACCGTCGGGCACCCGGAGTGGGTCGACGACCCGCGCCTCCCGGATCCGCCGGCGTGGTACGAGCACGTCGAGGACATCCTGCGCCCGGAGATCGAGGCGTGGGCCGCCGACAAGACCCGGTACGAGGCGTCGCGCGCACTCGCCGAAGCCGGGGTTGCGGCGGGGATGGTGCACCGCGCCGAGGACGTCATGGACGACGAGCACATCCGCAGCCACAACATGATCGTCTCGATGCACCGGCCGGACGGTGTCGACGAGCCGGTCCTGGCGGTCGGCAACCCCGTCAAGCTGTCGCGGATGCCGGAGGCCGCCGACACGCGCGTGCCGTGGGTGGGCGAGCACACCGACGACGTGCTGCGCGAGGAGCTCGACCTCTCCGACGACGAGCTCGCCCACCTCCGCGCCGAGGGCGCCATCGCATGACGGGTCAGTCGAGTGTCTCCGCGGCGATGAGCTCCTCGAGGTAGCGGTCGTCCCACCACGACAGCTGCAGCTCCTTGGCGCGCCGGAAGTACAGCTGCATGTCGCACTCGACGGTGAAGCCCATGCCGCCGTGCACCTGGTGGCCCATCGCGGTGACGTCGCGGAACGTCTGGCAGGCGAAGAGCTTCGCCATCGGCGCGAGCAGCGCCGTCGACCGGCCGTTGGCCCGCGCCCAGGCGGCCTCGTGCACGAGGATCTCCGCGCCCTCGACCGTGGTGGACGCGTCGGCGAGGTAGTGCGCGATCGCCTGGAACGCGCCCAGGGGCTTGTCGAACTGCTGACGGTCCTTGGCGTACTGCACGGTCATGTCGAGCGCGAACCGGGCGCCGCCGACGGCCTGGGCGGCGAGGAACACGATGCCCTCGAGCATCGTGTCGTGCCACGTCGCCCATCCGGAGCCGGGCGCGCCGATGCGACCCGCGCCGGGCACCCGCACGCCCTCGAACGTGACCTCGAACTGCGCGTCGGCGGCGATCGTGAGCTGCTGGTTCGTCGTGATCCCGTCGGCGTTCGCGTCGACCGTGAAGAGGTCGACGCCCGCGTCGGTGCGAGCCAGCACGACGAGACCGTCGGCGGCCTGCGCGAACGGCACGTGCCACTTCGTGCCGTCGAGCACGACGTCGTCGCCCGCCGGCGTCGCGCGCAGCTGGACACCGTCGGGTCCGAAGCCGTGGTGCGGCTCGAGCCACGCAGCGGTCATGACGATCTCGCCGCCTGCGATCCGCGGCAGCCACGATTGGCGCTGCTCGTCGGAGCCGGCGCGCAGCAGCACCCCGGCGCTCATGACCGCGCTCACGAAGTGCGGCGTGGGCGCGAGGCAGCGCCCCAGCTCCTCGTAGAGGATGGCGCCCTCGAGCGCGCTCATGCCTGAGCCGCCGTACTCGGCCGGCAGCAGCAGGCCGATGAGATCCAGGTCCGCGAGCTGCTTCCACAGCTCCGCGGGATAGCCGGTGGGGTCGTCCTCGAGCTCGCGGACCACGTGCGGTGGCGCGTACGCGGCTCCCACGCCGCGCACGAGCTCGCGCAGCATGTCCTGCTCTTCGGTGAAGTCGAGATCCATCCTCGTGCGTCTCCGATCTCGCCCTGCTCAGGGCTTCCAGGCGTCGCCGTGGCGCGCCCACGGGTTGTCGCCGGCGGACACGGGCACCGCGACGCGCACCGCGCACTCGGTCATCGCCTCGCCGTCGACCGACAGCGTGACGGCGAGCGAGACCCAACCACAGCCCGCGTCGTCGGTGCCGACCGACTCGACGACGCCGCCGAGGTGCATCGTGTCACCGGGGAACACCGAGCTCCGCATGCGGAACTTCATGCGGCCGAGCCTCCCGGTGGGGCCGGTCCAGTCGGTCACGTACCGCTCGAACCACGCGGCCTGGTTCGGCGTGTTCAGGAAGATGTCGCGCAGCCCGTTCCGGTTCACCGCGAAGTCGTAGTCGTGGTGCATCGGGCGCCAGTCACGCGAAGCGAGCGCGCCGAGCACGACGGTCGTGGCAGTGACGTCGTGCGAGAGCGTGGGGAGGCGGTCGCCGGCGTGGACGTCGCCGAGGAGCAGACAGGTGGCATCGACGTTCGTCATGCGCTCGCCTCGTCACGCCGGTACCCGAAGCCGGTGTAGGTGTCGGTGCCGACGCGTGCGCCGTGCTGGTTGAAGCACTCGACGTCGATCACCCAGAACCTCCCGAGCCCGAGCTTGGTGCGCTTCTCCTCGCTCACCGAGCGCAGGACCTGATGCGTACGGAGCACGTCTCCGACTCGCACCGGCTCGTAGAACACGATCGTGTTGTCGGTGATCACCGCCTCGGGCAGGTCGAAGCGCGCCTTGAGGTCGAAGTGCGATTGCAGGGCGAGCGTCTCGCCCGAGCGACCCGGCGCCCACCGGTGTCGCCGGAACCAGACCGACAGCATCGTCGGGGGAGCGATCGGCCCGCCGGTGATCTCGACCGCGGTGTCGTCGTCCCAATAGAGCGGATTGCCGTTCTCGACCGACGAGCAGGTCGTCCAGATGTAGCCCCGCTCGACGGGGAACTCACCGACCTCCTCGTACTGCACGACGTCGATGAGCGCGGCGACGTCTTCGGGCAGCGCGGGATCGGTGCTCATCATCCCCGCTCCTGGCGGCTGCGCCGCCGGGGCGCTCGGCCCCCGCTCGCTGCGAGCCGGGCTGCCCGGCTCGCTTGACGCTCGCTCACGCCACCACGCCCTTCTCCGTCAGCTCGTCGATCTCCTCGCTCGTGCATCCGGCGGCGCCCAGGAGCGCGCGGGTGTCGGTGACCGACTGGTCCCGCACCTCGGCCGGGGGCTGCTGACGGTCCATCCCGGCGAAGAGCCAGCCCGCCTGCCGGAAGGCGCCGTGCTCGGCGCTCTGCGCGTCGACGAACACATGACGCGACGCGAAATGCGGGTCGTCGACGAGCTCCGGCACCGTGTACACGGGCGCCACGCACGTGTCGACCGGTGCGAGCTGCGCGACCCAGTCGTCGCGGTCGCGGGTGGCGAACACGGCCCGGAAGTCCGCGCGCATCGCATCCTGCGTGTCCTCGTCGTACTGGTGCTCGAGCCACTGCTCGCAGCCGAGCTCCCGGCACAGGTTGGCGAAGAACTGCGGCTCGATGATGGCGACCGCGAGCCACTTGTCGTCGGCGCAGACGTAGACGTCGTACCAGGCGTAGCGGCCGGTGAGGACCCCGTGTCGCGGGCCCGGGACGACGCCCGTGGCGAGGTACTCGTCGACGGCGAGCGACATCAGCGCGACGACGCCATCGGCGACGGCGACGTCGAGGTGCGTGCCGAGGCCGGTCGTCGTGCGGCGGAGGAGCGCGGCGAGGATCGACATGACGGCGTGCATGCCGCCGGCCGCGCTGTCGGCGACCGTCGCGCCCGGGATCGCAGGCGCGCCGTCGGGACCACGACCCGAGCAGTCGAGGAACCCGCCGATCGCGAGGTAGCCGAGGTCGTGACCGGCGTGCGCCGCGTACGGCCCGTCCTGACCGAAGCCGGTCGTCGAGCAGTACACGATGCCCGGGTTGACGGCCCGCACGTCCTCGTAGCCGATGCCCAGGCGGTCGACGACGCCGGGCCGGAAGCTCTCGATGACGACGTCCGTGCCCGCCGCGAGGCGCAGGAACGCGTCGCGCCCGGCGGGCTCCTTCAGGTCGATCATGACCCGCTGCATGCCGCGGTGCCCGCTGTACGCGAAGAACCAGGGTGTGACCTGCGCGGCGCCGTGCTTCGGCGTCGGTGCGACCTTCACGACCGCGGCGCCGAAGTCGGCGAGCCAGCGGGACGTGCGCGCCGCGGGACCGACGCTCGCCAGGTCGAGCACCGTGTACCCCTCGAGCAGCGGAGCGCGGTTCGCCACGTCAGAAGTTCTTCGGGAGCCCGAGGCCACGCCGGGCGATGATGTTCTTCTGCACCTCGGAGGTGCCGCCGCCGATCGTGTCGATCACGGTGTAGCGGTACGTCGACTCGGCACGGCCCTGCATCGGGGCGCTCTCGGTGTGGACGCGCAGCTGGGTCCCGGGCGCTCCGAGATCCATCGAGGCGTCCGCGAGTCGTCGAGAGAACTCGGTCGCGAACAGCTTGTAGCGCGACGACTCGACCGTGGGGGGTGGCGCACCCTCCCGCTGCTCCGCCCTCATCGACTCGGCGACGACCCGCAGCCCGAGGACGCGAGCAACCTCGGCATCGGTGACGAGCCGCGCGATGCGGCTCCGGACGACGGGGTCCTCGCGGAGCGGCCTGCCGTCGATCGACTCCTCACGGACGTAGTCGCAGAGCAGGTCGAGCCGCTGCTTGATGGGTGAGAACGTGAACATCGTGAACCGCTCGAGGTCGAGCGCCTGCGAGATGTACTGGAAGCCGCTGTTGACCTCGCCGACGACGTACTCATCGGCGACGAACACGTCCTCGATGAAGACCTCGTTCGTGCGCTCGTCGCCCATCGTCCAGATCGGTCGGATCGTGACGCCGGGCTGGTCGAGCGGAACGAGCATGAGGGTGATGCCGCGGTGCTTGTCGTCGGGGTTCGTGCGCGTGCCGAGCCAGTACCACTCGGCGAAGTGCGCCGACGTCGTCCACGTCTTCTGGCCGTTCAGCAGCCAGCCCTGCTTGCCGTCGCGCTCGGCGCGCTCGGCCTTCAGGCGCATCGACGCGGCATCGGACCCGGCGTTCGGCTCGCTGTATCCGACCGCGAACTCCACGTCGTTGTTGAGGATCATGGGCAGGAACGTCTGCTTCAGGAACTCGTTGCCGTGCGCGATGAGCGTCTTGCCGATGATCCCGACGCCCTTGCCGATCTGCGGGCCGCCCCGGCCTGCGAGCCGCTCGTTGAGGAGGTACTCGTAGACGCCTTCCCCGTCGGAGCCCCCGTACTCCGTGGGCCACGTCAGCCCCAGCCAGCCCTTCTGCCCGAGCTCGCGCATGAACGCGCGCCGCTTCGGCGTGTCGACGATCTGGGCCATGTTCTCGCGGGTGAGGTCGAAGATCTCCGGGTCGTCGTGCTCGTCGAGGAACGTGTCGACCTCGTCGGCGAAGGCAACCTGCTCGGGGGAGAAGTCGAAGTCCACGGCGGTCCTCCTCGCGTGCCGGCGCGCTGCCGGCCGGGATCTGACGCAGCGTCAGAGGATAAGCCACGCCAAGGTGAGCGCGGCCGTCCACGAGAACCCGTGCCCGCCGATCCCGTCGCCGGTGCGCGGGTCGAAGTACTCGCAGAAGCCGGAGCGCTCGACGAGGGCGCGGGTCTCGGTGCGCAGCCGCTCGGCCCGGTCGGTGTGCCCGCACGACGCGAGACCGTCGGCGATCATCCAGTTCACGAGCACCCAGACCGGACCGCGCCAGTACCGCTCCGGCTCGAAGCTCGGGTCGGTCGGGTCCGACGAGGGCACCGAGAACGGCACGATTCCGGCCCAGTCGTCCAGGCGGGTCAGCATGCGCGATGTCTGCTCGGCGGTCGCGGCGCGCGCCCACCACGCGAGCGGACCGCCCGCGGTGAGCGGCTGTGCGGGTGCGCTCCCCTTCACGTCGAACGACCGGAACCAGCCGGTGTCGTCGTCCCACAACGCAGCGATGCCCGCGCGCGTCGATGCCGCGAACCGCGTGACCGCGGACGTGTCGTGTCCGGACGCGTCGCCCGCGCTCGCGAGGTCCGCGGCCGCCCGCGCCGTGATCGCGGTGAACGTGACGTCCTCGACTGCGAACGGGCTGTCGGCGACCTGTCGCTCGGTGTCCCAGCCGGCCGCGCGCAGCCGCTCGACGATCCCGAGGAAACGGCGGTACTCGGCCTCGGTCGGGCGCTGGGCCGCGGCGACGGTCGCGACGTCGCGACGCTCGAGATGCCGGTGTGACGCCTCCGGCACGTCCTCGAGCGGTGCGTCCCAGCGCGGCGAGTTGTCCATGCCAGACTCCCACGGGTGCACGACGACGCACGCGCCGTGGGGGCCCGAGCGGGCGCGCTCGATCCACTCGAGCCAGGCGACGAGGCGCGGCCACAGGCCGTCGAGCTCGGCGGCGGCGCGATCGCGGTCGGGGTCGGCCGTGAACAGGCGCGCCGCCGCGCTGATCGGCAGGGGCGGCTGCGTGATGCCGGTGGACGGCGGGTCGGCGTGGGTCGCCCAGACGTCGGGTCCCGGGAAGTAGTCGGGCGAGGGCTTCCAGAAGACGATGTGGGGCACCATCCCCGTCGCCCACTGCGCGCTCAGGAGCCGGTCGAGCTCGGACCACGCCTCGGTCCACCGGCCCGCCGCGGCCCAGCCGAGCGCGATCGGCCCGCTGTCCCAGCACCACTGGTACGGGTACAGCCCGATCGCGGGGACGGTGTAGCCGTCGCGATGGTTCTGCTCCAGGACGGCGACCGCCTCGTCGTGGAGGGTGCCCGCCACGGCCGTAGTGTGTCCGAGCCGGCCCCGGTGCGCGAGACTTTCGCTCGACCGGAGGCACGTACCTGCCGAGGCGGGACGTGACCAGAAAGGGCACGCCATGCGCCATCGGATGCTGCACGGGAAGATCCACCGTGCGCGAGTCACCGAAGCGAACATCGACTACGTCGGTTCGATCTCGATCGACGCCGGCCTCATGAGTCGAGCGGGGATCCATCCGCACGAGCAGGTCGCGGTCTACAACCTGAACAACGGTGAGCGCTTCGAGACGTACGCGATCGAGGGCTCACCGGGTCAGGTCTGCCTGAACGGCGCGGCGGCGCGGCTCGCGCACGTCGGCGACCGGGTGATCATCGTGACCTTCGTCGACCTCGAGCCCGAGGAGATCGCGGAGCACGAGCCGACGGTCGTCGTCGTCGATGACGACAACCGGCCCATCGAGCACCTGCGCCTCGCGGATGCGGCCGAAGTGATGTGCGAGTAGCCCGGGTACATTCGAGGTCGTGAACCGCGACGAGCTGATCCTCATCTCGGTCGACGACCACATCTGCGAGCCCGCCGACATGTTCGACGGGCACGTCCCCGCGAAGTACCGCGACCAGGCGCCGCGCGTGGTCGACCTCCCCGACGGCTCGCAGCAGTGGTTCTACGGCGACGTCGCCGGCCGGAACCTCGGGCTGAACGCGGTGGCGGGCAAGCCACCGGAGATGTTCAACGTCAACCCGACCCGGTACGAGGAGATGCGACCGGGCTGCTACGACGTCGACGAGCGCGTCCGCGACATGTCGGCCGGGGGGCAGCTCGCCGGGCTCAACTTCCCGAACTGGACCGGCTTCGCCGGCCAGGTGCTGCAGCTGGGACCTGACCGGGACGTCAACCTCGTGATGATCCAGGCGTACAACGACTGGCACGTCGACGAGTGGTGCGGCGCGCATCCCGAGCGGTTCATCCCGTGTGGCGTCCTCCCCTTGTACGACGCGGACGAGTGTGCCAAGGAGGTGAGGCGCCTCGCGGCGAAGGGGTGTCACGCGGTCACGTTCTCGGAGAACCCGGTCGGCCTGGGCATGCCGAGCATTCACACCGACGCGTGGGATCCGCTGTTCGCGGCCTGCAGCGACGTCGGCACGGTGCTGTGCTGCCACGTCGGGTCGTCGTCGAAGAGCGCGTCGACCACGCCCGACGCGCCGCCGCCCGTCCCGATGAGCCTCTCGTCGGCGATGTCGATCTACACGCTCGGCGACCTGCTCTGGGCCGACTTCTGGCACCGCTTCCCGAAGCTGCGGTTCGCGCTCACCGAGGGCGACATCGGGTGGATCCCGTACTTCCTCTGGCGCGCCGAGCACACGCTCGAGCGGCACAACGCGTGGATGGGCCAGGAGCTGCCGCAGGGAATCGGTCCGAGCGACCTGTTCCGCGAGCGCATCCTCTGCTGCTTCATCAACGACCGCGTCGGCGTCAAGCTCCTCGACGAGTTCAACATCGACAACGTGTGCTGGGAGTCCGACTACCCGCACTCCGACAGCTCGTGGCCGACGGCGCCGGAGCGGCTCGAGGTGCTGTTCGCCGACCTCGACGACGCGACGATCAACAAGCTCACGCACGAGAACGCCATGCGGCACTACCAGTTCGACCCGTTCTCGATCAGGCCCCGCGAGCAGTGCACCGTCACGGCGCTTCGCGCCGAAGCCGCCGACGTCGACACGGTCACCCATGTCGGCCGGCACGCCGACGAGAGCGATGTCGCGGCGTGGAAGCGCATGACCGGCGCCGCCGCGAAGGCGAGCTCCGCCGCGATCTGATTCTCGCTCCGGGGTGGTCAGGCGGCGGCTTCGGGCGACTCCTCCGGGACGCCGTCGACGTAGGTCACGTCGTTGGTGCGCACCGCGGGGATCTTCGCACCGGGCAGGATCACCCCGACCAGGTTGAGCGGGTCGGTCGCGTTCACGACGACGCGCTCACCGGTTCGCTCGCTCTTGCGCATCCGGTCGAGCTGCTCGACCGCGGCAGGCAACGCGTACTGCTCGCCACCGAAGCCGCTGACGAAGCGACCACCGCGCACCAAGCCGCGGTCCTCGAGCCGGCGGAGCGCCCACTGCACGTCGCGCCATGGGAAGCGCATCGAGTCGTGCACCGCGATGTCGCGGAACACGACGCCCCAGCGGGCGAGCAGGAGCTCGGCCACGGCTTCGGCCAGCTCCTCGCGGTCGGGTGCGCCCGCGTCGTGGTCGGCGCGGCGCGCCGGGACGAGCGACCACCGCCCGGCACCCGAGGCCGCGACCGTGGCGGCGCGCCGCAGACGGGCGCGGCGCGCCGGGAGGCTCGGATGCCGAGGCGTGCCGCTGACCCGGGCGCGGATCGCCGCGAACCCGTCGGACGTGAAGAGCCCGCGCGCGACACCGTCCCAGAGCGCGCGCTCGACGTCGTCGGGGAGACGGCGCGTCTCCGCCGCGAGCCCGGCCGCGAAGCACGCGCCTCGGGCGCGCAGCACCTCGAGGATCTCTGCCGTCGCGCCGACCGTCGGCTCCGCGGGGTCACCAACGTCGCGGGCCGCGTCGAGCAGCCAGTCGAGGTCGCCGCGCAGCACGACCGAGATCGGGGTCGACTTCGACGGTGGCCCGGCGGGGGCGTCCGCGTCGTCGCGGGCTCGGGGCGTGAGCCGCAGCCACGACACCTCGCCGTCGTGGCACAGGCGGTCGAGCCATCCCGGGCGGTAGTCGTGGACGCGGCGCGTGAGGAGCTCGGGCTCCCACGCGACCGCTGCGGCCTCGAAGCCCTCGAGCTGGTCGATCACGGCCGCGAGGCCGCGCTCGCCGCCGAGCTGCGTGCCGGGCGCCACGTGCTGCCACCGGAGCAGGAAGCGCATGAGGTCCTGGGGGGTGGCGGTCTGGACGCGGTCGCGACGGCGGCGGCGAGACGACGCGTGCATCCGCGCGAGCAGCCGGCGCGCGACCCACTCGGTGCTCGTCGCGCCGGCGCGGTACCGGCCCTGGAGCGCGAAGCCCTCGCGCTCGAGCACCGCGAGCCCGGATGCGACACGCAGCACCGGGAGCCCGGTGGTCGCCGCGAGCGCGTCGAGCGTCGTGATGCCACTGATCTCGAGATGACCGCGGAGCGCCGCGACGACCGCGTCGTCCTCGCCGTCGATGGCACGCTCCGCATCCTCGAGGCCTTCGGTCGTGACCCACCACTCACCCTCACCGAAGGCGATCGGCCGGCCCCGGCCCCGTTCGACGAGCTGGTCCCAGAGCGGCCGCCACTCGTCACGCGCCGGCGTCAGCACGAGCGAGGCGAGCAGGTCGTGCAGCTCGTCGGGCGTCGTCGGCTCGGGCGTCACCTCCGCGGCGACCTGCTCGATCGCGTTCGGGTCGAGCGCGCCGACCGAGGAGAGGTCGACCGAGAGCCCGCGCGGCAGCACGACCGCCTGGGTACGCCGGTTCTGGATCTCGCCTTCGTCGTCGAGGTACGCGTACGGCTGCGCGGTGAGGATCTCGTGCGCGAGGACCGACGGCTCGGTGGTGTCGCAGCAGTGCACCGTGACCTCACCGCCCTCGATCCGCTCGAGCAGCGCGCGCACGCCGTCGGCGTCGAGGGCCTCGTGCAGCGTGTCGGCGAGCGTCTGGCGTACGAGGACGTGGTCGGAGATCTCGACCGGCCCGGTCACGTTGTCCTGGCACGCGGCGGCCTGGGGGAAGACCGCGACCATGAGATCGTCTGCTTCCATGCGCTGGATGGGTGGCGGGTTGCGACGCCCGCCGCGGAAGCGCAGGACCATGAGAGAGCGGTTGAGGTTCCACCGCCACCGCGACAGGAACATCGGCGCGTCGAGCACCGCATGCCGCAAGGTGTCGTCGATCGTCGCGCTCGACAGGTACGACGGCACGTCCGCCAGCGGGAAGCTGTGGTGCGGCCCGAGGGAGAGCACGACCGCGTCGTCGGTCGCCGCGGCCTGGAGCTCGAAGTTGAAGGTGCGGCAGAACCGCTTGCGCAGCGCGAGCCCCAGTGCGCGGTTGATCCGTCCGCCGTACGGCGAGTGCAGGACGAGCTGCATGCCACCGGTCTCGTCGAAGAACCGCTCGAGGACGAGACGGTCCCGCGTCGGCATCGTCCCCAGCGCGGCGCGTCCGACCGCGAGGTAGTCGACGATCATCGCCGCGGTCGTCGCGTCGATCCCGGCCCACTCGACCAGCCACGCGCGCGCCCCGTCTGCATCACCCGCCTCGAGCAGCACGTCGACCCGCTCCCGCAGCTCGGAGACGTGCTCCGAGAGCTCGACGGTGCGCGCCGGAGCCTCGCCGAGCCAGAACGGGATCGTCGGCGGCGCGCCGGCTGCGTCGCGCACACGCACGACCCCGGGCTCGACCCGGCGGATCTGCCAGGAGTGCGTGCCCAGCAGGAAGATGTCGCCGACCATCGACTCGATGGCCCAGTCCTCGTTGACGGTGCCGACGAACATGTCGTCGGGCTCGGCGACGACGCGGTAGTCGCCGTTCTCGGGGATCGCGCCGCCGGACGTGAGCGCGGCGAGGCGGGCGCCCTTGCGACCGCGGGCCTCGCCGTTCACGCGGTCGAGGTGCACGTAGGCGCCACGACGCCCCCGGCCGGTGGCGATGCCGTCGGAGACGAGGTCGAGGACCTCGTCGAACTCCTCGCGAGAGAGGTCGCGGTACGGCGCCGAGCGCCGGAACAGCTCGTAGAGCTCGTCGGTGCGCCACTCGCGCGCGCCGAGCTCGGCGACCATCTGCTGCGCTGCGATGTCGAGCGGTGCTGTCGGCATCGTGATCGCGTCGAGGTGGCCGGCCCGCACGGCGGCGAGCAGCGCGGCGCACTCGACGAGCTGGTCGCGGGTGAGCGGGTACAGCCGACCCTTCGGGGTGCCGCCGCGTGAGTGGTTGGACCGCCCGACGCGCTGGAGGAAGGTCGCGATGCTGCGCGGCGAGGCGATCTGGCACACCAGCTCGACCGGACCGATGTCGATGCCGAGCTCGAGCGACGCGGTGGCGACGAGCGCGCGCAGGTCGCCCGCGCGGAGACGTGACTCGATGCGGGTGCGACGGTCCTTCGACAGGCTGCCGTGGTGCGCGGCGACGACGTCCTCGCCGAGACGCTCACCGAGCTGGTGGGCGAGCCGCTCCGCGAGGCGGCGGGTGTTCACGAACACGAGGGTGGTGCGGTGCTGCGTCACGAGCTCGGCGATCTGGTCGAGGACGTCGGCCATCTGCTCCGCCGGGGTGACGGCCTCGAGCTCGCCGTCCGGGAGCGCGAGCGCGAGGTCGAGCGCGCGCGTGTGCCCCTGGTCGACGATCTGCGGCAGCGGCCGCTCGCCCACGAGCAGGCTCGCCACGGTCTCGATCGGCCGCTGGGTTGCCGAGAGGCCGATCCGGCGGGGGCGCCGGTCGCAGAGCGCCTCGAGGCGCTCGAGGGTCAGCGCGAGGTGCGAGCCGCGCTTGTCGCGTGCGACCGCGTGGATCTCGTCGACGATGACGGTCTCGGTGGTGCGGAGGAGGTCACGCCCCTTCTCGCTCGTGACCAGCAGGTAGAGCGACTCGGGCGTCGTGACGACGAAGGTCGGTGGCCGCCGCAGCATCGCGGCCCGCTCGGACGACGGTGTGTCACCGGTGCGCACCGCGACCGTGAGGTCCGGGGCGCGCAGGCCATGGCTCTCGGCGACCGCGGCGATCTCGCGCAGGGGCCGCTCGAGGTTCTCGGCGATGTCGACCGCGAGCGCCTTCAGCGGGGAGACGTACACCACTCGGGTGGCGCGCTCCACCCCCGGCCCGGCCTCGTGCTCGCGGTAGAGGCGGTCGATGCAGACGAGGAAGCCGGCGAGCGTCTTGCCGGACCCCGTCGGCGCGGCCACGAGCGTGTCGGCGCCGGCGGCGATGTGCGGCCAGCCCTCGGCCTGCGGGCCCGTCGGCCCGTCGGGGAAGCGCTGCCGGAACCACGCCGCGACCGCGGGGTGGAAGCCCTCGAGCGTGCCGGGCGGCCCCGACGGCCGGGGGAGGGGGAGTTGGCGGGGGAGGGTCGTCGTCACCGTGCGCATTGTCGCGCCCGGGTGTGACATGGGCCGCGGCCCGATCTCGATGGTTCTCGAGCTGCGTCTCTCGACCCTCCCCATGACGGTGAGGGACGCATCATGTGCTCAGTTGTCCAAGGTGAGGCCCGCGGCGAGGGCGGCGCCGAGCTCCCAGCAGGCGTCGAGGTCGGTCTGCGAGGGCTCGCCCACGACGCTCACCCGGTCATGGGCGAGGCGCCACTCGAGCCCGGTCACGATCGTCTCCACGCCGCGGATCGCACCGGTGGTGTCGCTGTTGCCGTGCACGTAGAGGCCGTACGGTCGGCGCACGGTCTCCGCGAGGCACGGGTAGTAGATCTGGTCGAAGAAGTGCTTCAACGCGCCTGACATGTAGCCGAGGTTGGCGGGCGTCCCGAGGAGGTATCCGTCGGCGGCGAGCACGTCGACCGCGGTCGCGTGGAGCGCGGCGCGCACGACGACGTCGACGCCCTCGATCTGCGCATCGGTCGCGCCGGCGTGTGCCGCGTCGAACATCGCGTGGAGGGACGGTGACGTCGTGTGGTGGACGAGCAGCAGCGTCCGCACGCGTGCGAGTGTCGCGCGTCACATAGGGTGCCGGCGTGCCCGTCACCGTCACCGTGACTCGGAGCAGCCCGATGCCCGTCCCCCTCGCGCTCTGCTTCACGGTCGTCGGCGCCGCGCTCGTCGTGCTCGGGTTCACGGTGGTCCCGAAGGTCGAGGTGCCGGGCGGCAGCGGGTTCGACTCCGGGATCATCCTCGACGTCATCGCGCTCCTGCTCATCGTGCCCGGCTGGATCCTCTACGTGCGCTTCCTCGTGCGCCACGGACGGGCTCGGCGCGAGGCGGTCGAGGGCGTCCCGCACGAGCTCCCCGAGCCGCCCGGGCGCGACGACCCCGCGGTCGTCGGGACCGTCGTCGGTGAGGGCCGGCCGCGCGCCCGCGCCGTCGCCGCGACGGTGCTCGGACTCGCCGACCACGGCGCGATCGAGATCCAGGAGGCGGGCGAACGGGTGCGGATCGCCGTCCCTCCGGATGCGACCGGTGCCACGCACACGGACGAGCTCGTGCTCGAAGGCCTGCGCGAGCGCGCCGACGAGCGGGGCAGCGTCGTCGGGCCGCCGATCTGGCCCGACCATCTCGACTGGTGGCGCGACTACGCGAGTGACGCGCGCGCCCGCGCGATGAGCGCGGGGCTGGTCGAGAACCGCATCCCGTTCGTCGGCCTCATGATCG
>DATBSK010000227.1:0-17206 GCA_036559825.1 Acidimicrobiia bacterium
TGAAGGGCTACGCCGCGCACGAGCGTCAGACCCTCGAGGCGGTGACGAACGCGCGCGCCAACGCCATCGGCGCGCAGCGTGAAGGCGACGTCGCGCAGCAGGCGCAGGCGGAGAACGCGCTCTCGGGAGCCCTGAAGAGCCTCTTCGCGGTCGCCGAGCAGTACCCCGACCTCAAGGCGAACCAGAACTTCCTCCAGCTCCAGGAGGAGCTCACGTCGACCGAGGACCGCATCGCGTACGCCCGGCAGTTCTACAACGACAGCGTCCTGGGCTACAACAACTCGATCCAGACGTTCCCGAAGAACACGCTCGCCGGCATGTTCAACTTCGAGAAGCGCGAGTTCTTCGAGGGGGCGCCCGAGGAGACGGGCCCGGTCAAGGTCCAGTTCTGACCGAGCCGCGGCGCACCAGCCTGCCGAGCTCGTCGTTCACGTCGTGAGCACGTCATCCGACGCGGTCGCGCAGCCGCTCGCCCGGACCGACTTCTACCGGGAGATCAGCCGCAACAAGTGGCGGACGTTCGTCATCCTGTCCGTGTTCGTCGTGCTTATCGTGGTCGCGGGCATCGCCGTCGACATCCTCTTGGGATTCGGGGTCGCGGGGGTGGCGATCGCGTTCATCTTCGCCGTGGCCATGGCATTCGCGTCGTACTTCAACTCCGACAAGATCGCGCTCGCGGTGACCGGTGCGAAGCCCGCCGACGGGCCGGAGTACCAGCGGTACCACAACCTCGTCGAAGGTCTGTGCATCGCGGCAGGCCTGCCGAAGCCGCGACTGTACGTGATCGACGACGCTGCACCGAACGCGTTCGCGACCGGGAGGAACCCGAAGCACTCGGCGCTCGCGGTGACGACCGGGCTCCTCCAGATGATGAACCGCGTGGAGCTCGAGGGCGTGATCGCGCACGAGCTGTCGCACGTGAAGAACTACGACATCCTCGCGTCCACGGTCGCCGTGACCGCCGTCGGGACGATCGCGCTCCTCTCCGACCTGGGCTTGAGGTTCTGGATCTTCGGTGGCCGCTCGAACCGGAACGACTCGCAGGACGCGGGGGCCGCGGGTGCCGTGATCGCGATCGCGGCGATGGCGCTGCTGATCCTGGCGCCGTTCGCCGCGCAGCTCATGCAGTTCGCGATGAGCCGGAGGCGCGAGCTGCTGGCGGACGCCACCGGGGTGCAGCTCACCCGGTACCCGCCCGGGCTCTGTTCGGCGCTCAAGAAGCTCCAGGCGGACACCGCGGTGGTGCACCACGCCACGCGGGCGACCGCGCAGCTCTGGATCGAGTCGCCACTCGAGCGGGACGACGAGAAGGACAAGCGCGGCGCCCGGCTCAACCGGCTCTTCGACACGCATCCGCCGCTCGCCGAGCGGATCAAGATCCTGGAGTCGATGTGAGGCGCCGCGGTCGAGCGCACCGGGGCGTGCTCACGGTGGCGATCGCCGCGCTGGTGCTCGGCGCGTGCTCGAGCGCCGGCAGCCAGCAGTCGAAGCCGAAGCCGCCGGCGTCGACGACGACCACGACGCACAAGGCAGTCCGGCTCGCGCCGCTCACCGGCCTCCCGGACCCGAGCGGCGCGGCACTGCGGCGCCAGTCGCTCGGGGTGAAGATCGAGAACACCCCCGACGCCCGGCCGCAGACCGGTCTCGACCAGGCCGACATCGTCTACGAGGAGGTCGTCGAGGGCGGCATCACGCGGTTCTGGTCCTTCTTCAACTCGACGATCCCGGAGATCGTGGGACCGGTCCGCTCCGTGCGCTCCATGGACCCGAACATCATCCTCCCGTTCGGCGGCGTGGTGGCCTTCTCGGGCGGGACGCCCGACAACGTCGCGCTGGTGCGTGCGACGGGGCTCGTGACGGTCGACGAGAACAACGCTGGCGCGGCCTACTACCGGGAGCCGTCGCGTGCGGCACCGCACAACCTGTACGCGCACGCCGACGAGCTGCTCGCCTTCGGCGGTGAGCCGGTTCCCCCGGTGCGCATGTTCGAGTACGTCGCCCACGGCGACGTGTTCAGCGGTGAGGCGGTCGCGTCGTTCCACGTCGGCTTGCAGCAGGG
Organism: Acidimicrobiia bacterium; assembly: GCA_036559825.1. Taxonomy (GTDB): domain Bacteria; phylum Actinomycetota; class Acidimicrobiia; order IMCC26256; family PALSA-555; genus DATBSK01. The sequence goes on from DATBSK010000227.1 coordinate 2,060, forward strand.
TTACGACGTGTCGTACGTGTGGGACTCGGCGCGCAAGCGCTGGAACCGCTTCTCGCAGGGCACGGAGCCGTTTCTCGCCACCGGTTCGACGGCACCGGTGCAGGTCGCGCCGACCAACGTGATCGTCCAGCTCATCCCCTACGGGTCGGGCGCGGACGGTGACGTGATGGGCACCGGCGAGGCCCTGGTCTTCTCGAACAGCCAGCTCGTGCGCGGCACCTGGAGCAAGGCCTTCCCTGGTGCACCGACGCAGTTCACCGACGCGGCCGGTGCACCGATCGCCATCACCCCTGGTCGCACGTGGATCGAGCTCGCGCCGATCGGCACGGTCGTCGACATCGTGCCGGGCACGCCAGCGGCCGAGCCGTCGACCACCACGACGACGACCCGCTAGGAAGTCCCGGACGGATCCGCAGAGGTCGCTCGGTACACTGCTCGCATGGCCGAGGGATCCGGGGAGCGCACCACCGGCACCGCCAGGGTCAAGCGCGGCCTCGCGGAGATGCTGCGGGGCGGCGTGATCATGGACGTCGTCACGCCCGAGCAGGCGCGCCTCGCGGAGGACGCGGGCGCGGTGGCGGTCATGGCGCTGGAGCGGGTGCCGGCGGACATCCGCCGCGACGGCGGCGTGGCGCGGATGAGCGACCCCTCGATGATCGAGGGGATCCAGCAAGCCGTCACGATCCCGGTCATGGCCAAGTGCCGGATCGGGCACTTCGCCGAGGCGCAGGTGCTCGAGGCGCTCGGGGTCGACTACGTCGACGAGAGCGAGGTGCTGACGCCGGCCGACGAGGCGCACCACGTCGACAAGTGGGCCTTCACCGTGCCCTTCGTCTGCGGAGCCACGAGCCTCGGTGAGGCGTTGCGGCGCATCAGCGAGGGTGCGTGCATGATCCGCTCCAAGGGCGAGGCGGGCACGGGCAACATCGTCGAAGCGGTCCGTCACCTCCGCTCCATCCTCGGCGACATCCGGCGGTTGACCGTCGCCGACGAGCCCGAGCTCTTCGCGGCCGCGAAGGAGCACCGCGCCCCGATCGAGCTGGTGCGCGAGGTCGCGGCGCGCGGCGAGCTGCCCGTCCCGCTGTTCTGCGCCGGAGGGATCGCGACACCTGCCGACGCCGCGCTCGTGATGCAGCTGGGCGCGCAGGCGGTGTTCGTCGGGAGCGGGATCTTCAAGAGCTCGGACCCCGCGACCCGTGCCAAGGCGATCGTCGAGGCGACCACGCACTCCCGCGACCCCGCCATCGTGGCGAAGGTCTCCCGAGGCCTGGGCGCCGCGATGCCAGGCGAGGAGATGTCGTCGCTCGACGTGCGACTCGCCGAGCGCGGCTGGTGACCAGCGCGCCGTGAAGTGCGGCGTGCTCGCGCTCCAAGGTGCGTTCCGCGAGCACCGCGAGGTGCTCGACGACCTGGGTGTCGACGCGGTCGAGGTTCGGGAGCCGCACGAGCTCGACGCCGTCGACCTGCTCTTCCTGCCGGGTGGCGAGTCGACGACGATGAGCAAGCTGCTCGACACGTCAGGGCTGCGTGCGCCCGTGGCGGCGAGGCTCGCAGCGGCCATGCCGGTCTTCGGCACCTGCGCGGGCCTGATCCTCCTCGCGCGCGAGGTCGTGGACGGCCGGCCCGACCAGCGGTCGTTCGGAGTGCTCGACGTGCGGGCGCGGCGCAACGCGTACGGACGGCAGGCGGAGTCGTTCGAAGCGCCGCTCGACGTGGAGGGCCTCCGGGGCGGGCCGTTCCCGGGCGTCTTCATCCGCGCGCCCGGAGTCGACGCGGTCGGCCCCGACGTCGACGTGCTCGCCTCGCACGAGGGCAGGCCGGTGCTCGTTCGCCACGGGGTCGTCTGGGCGTCCTCGTTCCATCCGGAGCTCGCGCACGATCTCCGGATCCATCAGTGGTTCCTCCGGGAGGTTGGGGCATGAGCTGCGAGGGGCGAGAGGGATGAGCGGCCACTCGAAGTGGCACTCCATCAAGCACCAGAAGGGTGCCGCAGACGCTCGTCGGGGCAAGCTGTTCGCGAGGCTCGCACGCCAGATCGAGGTCGCGGCGCGCGCCGGCGGCGGCGACCTCGACGCGAACCCCAGCTTGCGGACGATGGTGCAGAAGGCCCGCGACGCATCCATGCCGAAGGACAACATCGAGCGCGCGATCAAGCGCGGCACCGGTGAGCTCGAAGGTGTCCGCTACGAGTCGGTGACGTACGAGGGCTACGCGCCGAACGGCGTCGCCGTCCTCGTCGAGTGCCTCACCGACAACCGCAATCGGACGGGCCAGGAGGTGAAGAACGTCTTCACGCGCAACGGCGGCTCACTCGCCGAGCCCGGCGCGGTCGCCTGGCAGTTCGAGCGCAAGGGCGTGCTGACGCTCGACAAGCTCGCCGCCGACGAGGACACGCTGATGCTGACCACGCTCGACGCGGGCGCCGAGGAGATCACCGACCTCGGGGACACCTGGGAGCTCACCACCGAGCCCGGCGACCTCCACGCAGTGCGCGCGGCGCTCGACGCTGCCGGGATCGCGGTCGCGTCGAGCGACCTCACGATGCTTCCGGGTCAGACCGTGCCGCTCGCCGACACGGCCGCCGCCAAGGGTGTGCTCCGCGTGCTGGACGCGCTCGAGGAGCACGACGACATCCAGAACGTGTACGCGAACTTCGACATCCCGGAGTCGGTGCTCGAGGAGGTCGAAGCGTGAGCCGGAGCGAAGCGAAGGCGGCATCGAGATGAGTGGGCCGGCAGTCGGAGATCCGGCCCCGGACTTCACCCTCCCGGGCGTCGAGAAGGGCGTGCGGCGCGACTTCACGCTCTCCGACTACCGCGGGCGCAAGGTCGCGCTGGCCTTCTACCCGGGGGACGCGACACCGGGATGCTCGATCCAGCTCAAGTCGTACCGCGATGACTTCGAGCAGTTCGAGCGCGCCGGCGCGGTCGTCCTGGCCATCTCACCCCAAGATGTCGAGAGCAAGGAGCGTTGGTGCGAACGTGAGCACTTCGAGTTCCCCTTGCTCGCGGACACCGACAAGAAGGTGATCGCGCAGTACGGCGCGACGTCGCCGATCATCGGGGTGAAGCGCTCGATCTTCCTGATCGACACGGCGGGCGTCGTGCGCTGGCGGTTCTCGGGCGCGATCCGTGCCATCTACAAGCGCCCGAGTGAGCTCGGCGAGCTCCTCGCGTCCATCGGCTGATGGATCTCGACCAGTCGCGCAACTTCGTGCGCGAGCACCATCACGCCGTGATGCTCACCTATCGACGCGACGGTACGCCGCAGCTGTCGCCCGTCGCGTGCACCGTCGACGGTGAGGGCCGAGTGGTCGTCAGCACCCGCGAGACGGCCATGAAGGTCAAGAACCTGCAGCGAGACCCGAGGGTCGTGCTGTGCGTGCTGAGCGACGGCTTCTTCGGGGACTGGGTGCAGGTCGAGGGCAGGGCGGAGATCGTGCACCTCCCCGAGGCTCTCGAGCCGCTCGTCGACTACTACCGCTCGGTGTCGGGCGAGCACCCCGACTGGGACGACTACCGCGCCGCGATGACGCGGGACCGGCGCGTGCTCGTGCGCGTCGAGCTCGACCGAGCGGGACCCGATCGCCAGGGGTGACCCGCGCCGAGGGCACTAGAGTCCCCGGACCGTGGAGGTCTCCGTCACCGTCAACGGGCGCGAGCAACGCCAGGACGTCGAGCCGCGCACGCTGCTGGTGCAGCTGCTGCGTGAGCACTGCGGGCTGACCGGCACGAAGGTCGGCTGCGACACGTCGTCCTGCGGGGCGTGCACCGTCCTCGTCGACGGCGAGTCCGTGAAGTCGTGCACGATGCTCGCGGCGCAGGCGGACGGTCGCGCCGTGACGACGATCGAGGGGCTCGGGACGGAGGCGTCGCCGCACGCAATGCAGGCCGCGTTCCACGAGCACCACGGGCTCCAATGCGGGTTCTGCACCGCCGGGATGATCATGGCCGCGGTCTCGCTGCTCGAGGAGAACCCGCGGCCGACCGAGGCCGATGTCCGCTTCGGGCTCGAGGGCAACCTCTGCCGTTGCACCGGCTATCAGAACATCGTGCGCGCGGTGCTCGCGGCCGCGGAGTCGACGTGATCCCGGCGGCGTTCGAGTACGTCCGTGTGGGGTCGGCCGACGCGGCCGTCTCCGCGCTCGCGGAGCACGGCGACGACGCCAAGCTGCTGGCCGGCGGCATGTCGCTCCTGCCGCTCATGAAGCTGCGTCTGGCGACGCCGAGCGTGCTCGTCGACGTCGGACGTGTGGACGACCTCTCGTACGTGGAGGACGCCGGGGAGCACCTGGCGATCGGCGCGCTCACGCGCCACCGCGATCTCGAGACGAGCGAGCTGCTGCGCGCCGACTGCGGCGTGCTCTGCGGTGTCGCCGGCGAGGTCGGCGACAACCAGGTGCGGCACCGTGGCACGCTCGGAGGCTCGGTGGCCCACGGAGACCCGGCGTCGGACCTCCCGGCCGTGCTCCTCGCGCTCAACGCCAGCTTCGTCGTGCGTGGCCCGAACGGAGAGCGCGAGGTTCCGGCGACGTCGTTCTTCGAGGGGTTCCTCGAGACCGCGCTCGCGCCCGACGAGCTGCTCACCGAGATCCGGGTCCCGAAGTGCGGGGCGGGCGGCTGGTCGTACCAGAAGTTCAACCGCCGGGCGCAGGACTGGGCGATCGTCGGCGCGCTCGCCGTCCGCGCCGGGGGCTCGACGCGTGTCGCGCTCGTGAACATGGGACCGACACCGTTGCGCGCGAGCGCGGTCGAATCGGCGCTCGCCAGCGGAGCCGGGCCGGCGGAAGCCGCGAGTCAGGCCGCCGAGGGCACGGACGCACCCTCGGACCTCAGCGCCTCGCCGGAGTTCCGCGCGCACCTCGCCCGCGTCCTCGTGGGGCGCGCGTTGGAGCAGATCGCCCCGGCTGCCTGAGCCGTGCGCGTCGCGGCAGCCGTGCTCGCCGCCGGTCACGGCACGCGGCTCGTCGGTGACACACCCAAGCCGCTCGCGGTGCTCGCGGGCCGCCCGCTCCTCGCGTGGGCGCTCGACGCGGCCCAGGACGCCGAGCTGAGCCCCGTGATGCTCGTGGTCGGCAGGCACGCGGAAGCGGTCGCAGCTGCGGCTCCCGCCTCGGTCGTCGTCGTGCACGCGTCCCGCTGGCACGAGGGTATCGCGCACTCGCTGCACGCGGCGCTGGACGCGGTCGAGCCGTACGCGCAGGTGACGGGCATCTGCGTCGGCCTCGCCGATCAGCCGTTGGTCGGCGCCGCTGCCTACCGGCGGCTGGCCGCGGCGCACGCCGCGGGTGCGCGTCTCGTGGTCGCGACCTACGACGGTGTGCGCCAGAACCCGGTGCTGGTCGCCCGCGACCTGTGGGACGAGGCACGCTCGTTGCGAGGCGACGTCGGCGCCCGGGCGTTGATGGACTCGCACGAGACGACCGAGGTCGACTGCTCGGGCACCGGGTCCGCGGCCGACGTCGATACGATCGAGGACCTCCACGCGCTCGAGCGCATGCTCCCGCGACGCGACGAAGGTGGACCGAATGCAGATCAGTGACGAGTTCCGGGTCGCGGTGCCGCTCGAGCAGGCGTGGCGCGTGCTCCTCGACGTCGAGCGCATCGCACCGTGCATGCCGGGCGCCCAGCTCCAGGAGGTCGAGGGCGACGAGTACCGCGGCATCGTGAAGGTGAAGGTCGGGCCCATCACCGCGCAGTACAAGGGCGTTGCGCGCATCGTCGAGGCCGACGAGGCGGCGCACCGCATGGTCATCCGCGCCGAGGGTCGTGACACCCGCGGGCAGGGGAACGCGGCGGCGAACGTCATCGCGACGCTGCGATCCGATGGCGGCGACACCGTCGTCGGGATCGACACCGACCTGCAGGTCACGGGCAAGGTCGCCCAGTTCGGGCGCGGCGTGATGGCGGACGTCTCCTCGAAGCTGCTCGGGCAGTTCGTCGAGTGCCTGCACACCAGCGTCCTCGTCGACTCGCCGGCCGACGATGGAGGCGCGGCGCCCGGGCGCGACGATGCCGCGTCGTCTGGCGTCCGCACGATCGACGCTCCGGAGGCCGAGGCGGTGGACCTGGGGCGCGTCGCGGGTGGTGCCGTCGCGAAGCGGGTCCTGCCCCTGCTCGTCGCCGGCGCCGTGGTCGTCGGCGTCGTGGTCTGGCTCCTCACCCGCTGACCCACCCGCCGACCCGGCGGGTCCACGACCTCGGGGCCGCGGACCCCTAGCATCGAACCCGTGTTCGACGCGCCGAGCGGTCCCGTGCTCGGGATCGACCCCGGGCTGACTCGCTGCGGCTACGGCGCGGTCGACCGTCAGGGCGGGACCCTCGTCGCGGTGGCGTGCGGCGTCGTCGCGACGGACCCGCACGCCGGGCTCGCGGAACGGCTCGCGGCCCTCGAAGCCGAGATCGATGCGATCGTCGCCGAGATCAGCCCGCGTGCGCTGGCCGTCGAGCGCCTGCTCTTCCAGCACAACGTGCGCACCGCGGTCGCGGTCGGCCAAGCGAGCGGCGTCGTGCTCGCGAGCGCGGCGCGCCACGGCGTCCCGGTGGCGCACTACAGCCCGAACGAGGTCAAGCTGGCGGTCACCGGATCGGGCACCGCGGGGAAGGCCCAGGTGCAGGCGATGGTGACGCAGCTCTTGCGGCTCACGTCACCACCGTCGCCGGTCGACGCGGCGGACGCCCTCGCGCTGGCGCTCTGCCACGCGTGGAGCTCGTCGCTGCGATCGGTCGCGATCTCCACGACGGGCGCGAGCGCGCGCTTGCAGCGCGCGGTCGCGCAGGCGCTCGCGCGGGAGGAGGCGTCGTGATCGGATCGGTCCGAGGCACCGTCGTGGAGCGGGACGTGTCGGGCGAGGTGCTCGTCGAGGTGGGCGGTGTCGGATACCGGCTCCTCGTGCCCCTGGGCGCGATCGCGACACTCGAGCCCGGGGAGCGCGCGTTCCTGTTCACGCACCTGCACGTCCGCGACGACGCGATGACGCTGTACGGCTTCCCGACGCGCGACGAGCGCGACACGTTCGAGGTGCTCCTCGCGGCTGCGGGCGTGGGCCCGACGCTGGCCCTCAAGATCCTCTCCGTGCACGCGCCGGGCACGCTCGCCTGCGCCGTTGCCGACGAGGACCTCGATGCGCTCACCCAGGTGCCCGGTGTCGGCAAGCGCACGGCGGAGCGGCTGATGGTCGAGCTGCGAGCTCGACTCGAGCTGCCCGAGTCGCGGACGATGCCGGCGGTCGGCGAGGACGCTGCGCCGCGCGTCGAGGTGCGCGAGGCCCTGACCACGCTCGGCTACGCGCCGGACGAGATCCGCGGCGTGCTCAGCGCGCTCCCGGACGACGGGACCGTCCAGGAGCTGCTCCGGTCAGCGCTGCGACAGCTGGCGGTCCGGCCGTGAGCCACGGCGGGGTCGACGGGCCGTCGGTGCGCAACGAGCTGCTGACCGCCGGGGCGGATCCGGGCGAGCGCGCGGAGGAGACGTCCCTGCGGCCCCGCCGCCTGGCCGAGTTCGTCGGGCAGCCGACGCTGCGTGAGCACCTCGAGATCATGCTCGGTGCCGCGAGCCAGCGCGGACAGGCGCTCGACCACGTGCTCCTCGCGGGCCCACCCGGGCTCGGCAAGACCTCGCTGGCCGGGATCGTCGCCACGGAGCTCGGTGTCGGGCTCCGGGTGACGAGCGGCCCGGCGCTCGAGCGTGCCGGCGACCTCGCGTCGATCCTCACGAACCTCGACGACGGTGACGTGCTCTTCATCGACGAGATCCACCGGCTGCCGCGACCGGTCGAGGAGGTGATGTACCCCGCGATGGAGGACTTCCAGCTCGACATCGTGATCGGGAAGGGCCCGTCGGCGCGCTCGCTCCGCCTCGATCTCCCGCGCTTCACGCTCATCGGCGCGACCACCCGGAGCGGGATGATCACGGGTCCGCTCCGGGACCGGTTCGGGTTCGTCGCCCGCCTCGACTTCTACGAGCCGGCCGAGCTCGTCGCGATCGTCGGACGGGCGGCTGGCATCCTCGGCGTGCCGCTCACGGAGGAGGGCGCGCTCGAGATCGCACGCCGGGCGCGCGGGACGCCGCGGATCGCGAACCGGCTGTTGAAGCGAGTCCGTGACTACGCGGAGGTCCGCGCCGACGGCCGCGTCGACGCCGACACGGCGCGCACCGCGCTCGCGGTGTTCGAGGTCGACGAGCTCGGTCTCGACAAGGTCGACCGCGCGATCCTGCACGCACTCTGCGAGACCTTCGGCGGTGGCGCGGTCGGGCTCGGCACCCTCTCCGTCGCGGTCGCCGAGGAGCCGGAGACGGTCGAGGACGTGTACGAGCCCTTCCTGCTCAAGCGGGGGCTGCTCCTGCGCACGCCGCGTGGGCGCGTGGCCACCCCCACCGCCTTCGCGCACCTGGGGCTCACACCGAACGCCGCATCGCCACCGGGGCTCTTCGACGACTGACGGGCGGGCATCCGCACGCCCCCGCCCGGGGATGCACGGAGCGCTCCGCTACCATCGCCCGCCGGTCGAGGAGGCGAGCGTCAGGGGCGCAGGTACCCTGCGCCGCAGCGAGCCGACCGACGGAGCCGAGCGCGTCGCACATGGTCGTCATCATCTATCTGGTCATCCTCGCCGCGGCCTTCTTCTTCCTCATCGTCCTGCCTCAGCGGCGCCGCATGGCCGCGCACCAGGCGTTGATGGCGAGCCTCGACGTGGGTGACGAGATCGTGACGTCCGGTGGCCTGCACGGGACGATCCGCTCGCTGTCGGACGCGACGGCCGAGGTCGAGGTGGCGCCGGCCGTCGTCGTCACGATCGCGCGCGGAGCGATCGCGGCCAAGGTCGAGACGACGCCCTCGATCCGCGACGACGACGGCCACGACGGCGAGGCCGGCTGACCCGTGTCGCTCACACGCATGCGGGCATACGTGATCGGCACCGTCGTGATCACGCTCGTCGCGCTGGGTGCGACGCTGGCCACCGGCGGCGAGCCGGTGCTCGGGCTCGACCTCCAGGGCGGCATCTCGGTCGTGCTCGCGCCCGTCGGTGACTTCAAGTCGGGTTCGCTCACCGTGGCCCGCGACATCATCGAGAACCGCGTCAACGGTCTCGGCGTCGCCGAACCCGAGATCTCGACCCAGGGCGACAACATCGTCGTCGACCTCCCGGGCGTGAAGGACCGCGACAAGGCGCGCCGGCTCGTCGGCCGGACCGCCGAGCTGCGCTTCCGCCCCGTGCTCGCCGAGCTCCCGGCGGAGGGTGCCACCGTGTCGACGACCACGACCGGCGCACCGACCACGACCACGCCGGGAGCATCGACGACGACCACGACGGTGTCGGCCGACGCGGCTGCGGTGAAGAGCGCCATCGCATCGTGCGATCCGACCCAGGTGATCACGGTGCTCCGGAGCGGCACGACCATCCCGACGACCGATCTCGCCGACGACAAGCGCAAGGCGTGCGTGGTGCTGCCGATGCGGGGTGGCCAGAACACGACGCGCCTCTATCTGGGGCCGACGAAGTTCACCGGCAAGGGTGTCGACGACGCGAAGTCCCGGTTTGCCCAGGGTGAGGGCTACACCGTCGACATGTCGCTGAACGACAAGGGCAAGCAGGCGTTCAACGAGCTCGCGGGGGAGTCGTTCCCCAAGAACCCACCCGAGAACCAGGTCGCGATCGTCCTCGACGGCATCATCCAGTCGAACCCCGCGTTCCGCGAGTCGTCGTACCCGAGCGGGCAGGTCCAGATCAGCGGTGGGTCCGGCGGGTTCTCGCCGGAAGCCGCCTCCGATCTCGCGACCGTCATCAGCTACGGCGCGCTCCCGGTACAGCTCAAGGAGCTCACGGTCCAGAACGTGTCGCCGACGTTGGGCAGCGACCAGCTCGCGGCCGGGATCGCGGCGGGCATCATCGGCCTCCTGCTCGTCGCGCTGTACATGCTCGTGTACTACCGGGTGCTCGGCGCGGTCGTCATCGCGGGCCTGCTCGTCAGCGCGCTGCTGATCTACGCGCTGATCTCGTACCTCGGTGACGAGATCGGTCTGACGCTCACCCTCGCGGGCGTCACCGGTCTCATCGTGTCCGTGGGTGTGACCGTCGACTCGTACGTGGTGTACTTCGAGCGATTGAAGGACGAGATCCGTACCGGCCGAACCGTGCGGGCGTCGGTCGACCGCGGGTTCGTGCGCTCGTTCCGGACGATCGTCGCCGCGGACGTCGTCTCGCTCATCGGTGCCCTGGTGCTGTGGGTGCTGGCGATCGGGTCGGTGCGCGGCTTCGCCTTCTTCCTCGGTGTGGCGACGATCCTCGACCTGCTCGTCGCGTACTTCTTCATGCACCCGCTCGTCTCGCTCATGGCGCGCCGCCCGCACCTCGTGCGCATGCGCGGCGTCGGCATCGCGGCGGGCCTCGACGCCCCGGGAGTGACGGCATGAGCCGCAGCGGAGTGCTGGCCGGAGGCCGGGAGCACGGAGCGGAGGCGGCGTGGAGATGAGCCGCAGCGGAGTGGAGGCGGCGTGGAGATGAGCGCGGTGGCCACCGTGCCGCAGCGGCGCCGCGGGCTGGCGGCGACGCTGCGCGCGATCTACCACGAGCAGACCCACTTCGACTTCATCGGGCGCTCATGGCTCTGGGCGCTGATCTCGGGAACCCTCGTCGTGATCTCGATCGGTGCGCTCCTGATCTCCGGCCTGAACCTCGGCATCGACTTCGAGGGCGGCACGCAGTGGGAGTTCCGGCTCGCGCGCGGTGAGGTGACGACGAGCGACGTCCGTGACGCGTTGAAAGGTACGCCCGCATCCGACGCGCGAGTCTTGGTCCTCGGCAACAACGGCGTGCGCGTCCAGGAGGCCGAGCTCAAGACCGCGGCCCGCGCCCAGGTCACAGCCGCGCTGGCGAAGTACGCACATGTGAAGCAGTCGGAGGTGTCGATCGTCGACGTCGGACCGACGTGGGGCGATCAGGTGAGCCGGAAGGCGCTCACGGCGCTCGTGGTGTTCTTCGCCCTCATCGCCGTCTACCTCACGTTCCGGTTCGAGTGGAAGATGGCCCTGTCCGCGATCCTGGCGGTGATCCACGACATCGTGATCACGGCCGGCGTGTACGCGGTCACCGGCTTCGAGGTCACACCCGCGACGGTGGTCGCATTCCTGACGATCCTCGGCTTCTCGCTCTACGACACGGTCGTCGTGTTCGACAAGGTCAAGGAGAACACGCCATCAGTCGGCACGGAGCGGGGCGACACCTACTCGAGGATGGTCAACCGCTCGATGAACCAGGTGCTGATGCGCTCGATCAACACGTCGTTCGTCGCGCTGCTGCCCGTCGCCTCGCTGCTCGTGGTGGGGAGCGGGATCCTCGGTGCGGTGACACTGCGCGACTTCGCGCTGGCGCTGTTCGTCGGGTTGCTCGTCGGTGCGTACTCCTCGATCTTCGTCGCGACACCGATCCTTGCCTGGCTCAAGGAGCGCGAGCCCCGCTACGCGGCGCTCCGCGAGCGGTCGGCGCAGCAGCTCGCCCGGCTCGAGACCGAGCCCGCTGCGGCTCCTGCTGCGGTGCCGGCACCGGCCGGGGACACGGGCGACGCGATGGGCACTGCGGCGCCCCAGCCGCCGGCCGCCGCGCCGCCGGCCGCCGCGCCGGCGCCCGCGGCATCCAGGCCGCCGCGACCCGGTGGTCCCGTGACGCCGCGCGGTCGCCAGCAGCGTCGTCGCAAGCGGCGCTGATCAACCCGCGTCGCCCGCCTACGATGGCGGAGGACATGAGCTCGCTCGATCTCCGCCCCGAGCGCCGGCCCGTCCTCCCGCGTCCCTGGCGCCGTCACCATGTCGACGACGCGGTCGCCCCGCTGCTCGCGGAGTTCCAGAAGCGCCATCGCCGTGCCGACACCGGTCTGATCGAGACGGCGTACGAGGTCGCGCGGAAGGCCCATGTCGACCAGACACGCCGCTCGGGCGAGCCCTACGTCGCGCACCCCCTCGGTGTGGCCATGATCATCGCGGAGCTCGGGCTCGACGACGTGACGATCGCCGGCGCACTGCTCCACGACTCGGTCGAGGACACGGCGGTCACCATCGACGACGTCGAGCGGGTCTTCGGGGACGAGATCGCGCGGATCGTCGACGGTGTCACGAAGCTCGACCGCCTTCACTTCGACTCGCGCGAGGCGCAGCAGGCGGCGACGCTGCGGAAGATGCTCGTCGCGATGGCCAACGACATCCGCGTGCTGCTCATCAAGCTCGCCGACCGTCTGCACAACATGCGCACGATCGGGTCGCTACCCGAAGCGAAGCAACAGAGGATCGCGCACGAGACGCTCGACATCTACGCGCCGCTCGCGCACCGTCTCGGGATCGCGGACGTGAAGTGGCAGCTCGAGGATCTCGCCTTCGCGGTCCTGCATCCCAAGCGGTACTCGGAGATCGAGCAGATGGTCGCGAGTCGCGCGCCCGAGCGTGAGGACTTCCTCGCCCTCGTGATCTCGCAGGTGAAGGATCGCTTGGCCGACGTCCACATCGAGGCGACGGTCGTGGGTCGCCCGAAGCACTACTGGTCGATCTACGAGAAGATGATCGTGAAGGGAAAGGGCTTCGACGAGGTGCAGGACCTCGTCGGTGTCCGCGTGATCGTCGATTCCGTCAAGGACTGCTATGGCGCGCTCGGCTCGATCCACGCGCTCTGGGCACCCGTGCAAGGTCGCTTCAAGGACTACATCGCGATGCCCAAGTTCAACCTGTACCAGTCGTTGCACACGACGGTCGTCGGGCCGCAGGGGAAGCCCGTCGAGCTCCAGATCCGCACCCACGAGATGCACCGTCGTGCGGAGTACGGGATCGCCGCCCACTGGGGCTACAAGGAGCGCTCACGGACCGAGGACCTCGCCTGGATCCAGCGCATGGTCGACTGGCAGCAGGACACGGAGGATCCGGGCGAGTTCCTCGACACGCTGAAGGTCGATCTCGAGCAGGACGAGGTCTTCGTGTTCACGCCGAAGGGGAAGGTGATCACCCTCCCGGCCGGCGCGACACCGGTCGACTTCGCGTACGCGATCCACACCGAGGTCGGTCACCGCTGCATCGGCGCGCGCGTCAACAGCAGGCTCGTCCCGCTCGACAGCGCGCTCGAATCCGGCGACACGATCGAGATCTTCACGAGCAAGGTCGCCGGCGCGGGCCCGAGCCGTGACTGGCTGCACTTCGCACAGACCCCCCGCGCCCGCTCGAAGATCCGGCAGTGGTTCTCGCGCGAGCGCAGGGTCGACGCCATCGACAACGGGCGCGACGAGCTCATGAAGGCGCTGCGCAAGGAAGGTCTCCCGGTCCAGCGCATCGCGCAGTCGCAGGTGCTCGTGAGCGTCGCCGAGCAGATGCACTACGCGGACCTCGACGCGCTCCACGCGGCGATCGGCGAGGGCCACGTCTCACCACGCGCGGTCGCGCAGCGCGTGCAGCGCGAGCTCCGCGGTGGCGAGGAGCAGATGCCGGTGACGACGCGACGCCCACCGCGGGCGCTGCGCCGAGAGGGCCGGCGGTCCGCAGGCGTGCACGTCGAGGGCCTGGACGACGTCATGGTGCGGTTGTCGCGATGCTGCACGCCAGTGCCGGGCGACGAGATCATGGGCTTCGTCACCCGCGGCCGCGGCGTCTCCGTGCACCGGACCGACTGCGCGAACGCCGAGTCGCTCGCCCAGCAGGCGCAGCGTGTCATCGAGGTCGAGTGGGACCACGACCAGACCGCGACCTTCGTCGTCTCGGTGGAGATCGAGGCGCTCGACCGCTCGCGTCTCCTGCGCGACGTCGCTCAGGTGCTCGCCGAGCACCACGTGAACATCCTGACGAGCGCGTCCCAGACGTCGAGTGACCGCGTCGCGCGGTTCCGCTTCGACTTCGAGCTGGCCGACCCCAGCCATCTCGACTCGCTCTTGAAGGCGGTGCAGCGGATCGACTCGGTGTACGACGCGTACCGAGTGCTGCCCGGCGCGGCGTCGCGCTCGTAGCGCCGGGCGCGGTCGCGCCGAGAACCTCCGAAGCGGAGCCGCATCCTTCTTCTACGCTGGCAACGTGTCCGAGCCCGATGCGCGCTCCCGATACCGCGCGCCGGTCGGCACCCACGATGTCCTGCCGCCGGTGTCGGCGCAGTGGATCCGGGTGATCACGGCGTTCGCGGACCGGGCCGCGCGCTTCGGGTACGGCCTGGTGGTCACGCCGGTCTTCGAGCACGTCGAGGTGTTCCAGCGAGTGGGCGCGTCGAGCGACGTCGTGCGGAAGGAGATGTACGAGCTGACCGACCGCGGCGATCGCCGCCTCGCCCTGCGTCCCGAGGGCACCGCGCCGATCGTCCGTGCCTACGTCGAGCACCGGCCAACGCCTCCCTGGAAGGTGTGGTACCTCGCGCCGAACTTCCGCTACGAGCGCCCGCAGCGCGGCCGGTACCGTCAGCACTGGCAGCTCGGTGCCGAGGTGCTCGGCGTCGACGACCCCGACGTCGACGTCGAGGTGATCTCGCTCGCGCACGGCTTCTACCGAGACCTCGGGCTCGCGGGGGTCCGGCTCCGCCTCAACTCCATGGGTGCGCCCGACGACCGTGGCCGGTACGTGGAGGTGCTGCGCGAGTACCTGCTCGCGCACGCAGGCGGGCTGGGGGAGGAGTTCACCGGACGCGCGCGTGAGCACCCGTTGCGGCTCCTGGACGCCAAGGACGAGGAATGGCAGGACGTCATCGAGCGGGCGCCGCAGCTCACCGAGCACCTCAGCTCCGAGTCGCGCGAGCACTTCGAGGCGGTGCAGGAGGGTCTCGAGGCGATCGGCATCGCGTTCGAGATCAGCCCGCGCCTCGTGCGCGGCTTCGACTACTACACCTCCACGACGTTCGAGTTCGCGTCGGCGGCACTGGACGCGGCGCAGGATGCGGTCGGTGGAGGGGGTCGCTACGACCAGCTGGCCGAGGAGATGGGCGGTCCACCGACCCCGGGGATCGGGTTCGGCATCGGCATCGAGCGGGTCATGCTCGCGCTCGGCGCGGGCGGGGCGCTGCCCGAGCCGCGCCCGAGCCTGGACGCGTTCGTGGTCGACGCGCTCGGTGACGGCAGCGCCGCGGTCGTCGTCCACGAGCTGCGCGAGGCCGGCCTCGCCGCAGACCGCGCGTACGGTGGCCGCTCGGTGAAGGCACA
>DATBSK010000228.1:0-2849 GCA_036559825.1 Acidimicrobiia bacterium
GTCGCGCTCGTGCCACAGCGCGATGTCCTCGAGCGCGGGCTGGACGTTCGCGCGCAGGACGCGGGCGAGCCCGCAGAGCTGCTCGCACTTCACGGGGTTGCGCTTGTGCGGCATCGCGCTCGAGCCCTTCTGCTCGCCCACGCGGAACGGCTCCTCCACCTCGCCGACCTCGGTCCGCTGCAGGTGGCGGCTCTCGAGGGCCGCGGTCTCGATGCAGGCGCCGAGCGAGGCGCACGCGTAGAGCAGCTCGGCGTGCCGGTCGCGGGCGATCACCTGGGTCGCAGGAACCGGCTCGAGCCCGAGTCGCGCGCACACGAACGCCTCGACCTCGGGATCGACGTTCGAGTACGTGCCGACCGCGCCGGAGAGCTTGCCGACCGCGACGGCGGTCCGGGCCCGCACGAGGCGCGCGCGGTCGCGGCGGAGCTGGAGCACCCAGAGCGCGAGCTTCGCCCCGAAGGTGGTGGGCTCGGCGTGGATGCCGTGCGTCCGCCCGACCATCGGCGTGTCGCGGTGCTCGCGGGCACGGGCGACGATCGCGGCGTCGAGCTCGTCGACGGCGGCGAGGAGCAGATCGGACGCGCGCACGAGCGTGACCGAGAGCGCCGTGTCGACGACGTCGCTCGACGTCAGGCCGTGGTGGAGCCAGGCGCCGTGCGGGGCGCCGACGCGCTCCTGCACGACGTCGACGAAGGCAGCGACGTCGTGCTCGGTGACGCGCTCCCGCTCCTCGATCGCGGCGACGTCGAACCCGGCGCGGTCGCGGATGGCGACGGCGGCGTCGGGTGGGACGGCCCCCAGCTTCGCCTGCGCTTCCACCGCGAGCAGCTCGACCTCGAGCCAGGTGGCGTACCGAGCGTCGTCGGAGAACAGCTCCGCCATCGGGGCCAGTGCGTATCGGGGGATCAAGTGCCGGTTCCTCCCTGCCGAACACTGTACCGACAAGGCCGGCGACCCCCTGAGGGGCGGGAGGCGATGGCGACCGAAGCGGAACCGTTCCTCGGTGCCTGTGCGAAGCACTTCACCGAGCGCGCGGTCGACCGGTGCGAGGACTGCGGCGACCTGTTCTGCGGCGAGTGCCTCGTCCCGCCGACGCGGCGCCGGATGCCGGTGCGGTGCGTCGACTGCGCGCTCGTCGCGGCCGGCGTGCGCGCCCCTGGCGCGAAGCGCAACGGCATCATGAGCATGGGCCGCGCGCAGAAGCGCCCGACCAGCCTCTGGTAGCTCCAAGAGGCGTCCCTCGACCCGCCTCCTGACCGTGAGGGACGCATCATGTGCTGGGGTCGAGCGCGATGTCGCGGCGGAAGTGCATCCCGGGCCAGCTGATGTGATCGACGGCCTCGTAGGCGCGGGCGCGAGCGTCCGCGAGTGACGGGCCGCGCGCGGTGACCGCGAGCACGCGCCCGCCCGCGGTCACGATCTCGCCGTCGACGCGACGGGTGCCGGCATGGAACACGACGACGCCGTCGTTGGCGGCGGCAGCGTCGAGCCCCTCGATCACGTCCCCCGTCCGCGGCGCGACCGGGTAGCCCTCGGTCGCGACGACGACGGTCACGCACGCGTCGTCGGCGAAGCGGGCGTCGGCCAGCGGCTCGCCCGCGGCCGCGGCACGGCACAGCTCCCCGAGGTCGGACGCCAGCCGCGGCACGACGACCTCGCACTCGGGATCGCCGAAGCGGACGTTGTACTCGAGGACCTTGGGACCATCGGGCGTCAGCATCAGTCCCGCGTAGAGCACGCCGCGGTAGTCGATGCCCTCGTCGCGGAGTGCGTGCAGCGTCGGTCGCACCGACGTCTGCATCACCTGCTCGACCATCTCTGCCCCCACGACGGGCACGGGCGAGTACGCGCCCATGCCCCCGGTGTTCGGGCCGATGTCGTGGTCGCCGACGCGCTTGAAGTCCTGCGCCGGCGCGAGGGGGACCGCGGCGTCCGTGTCCCCGTTGCAGAGCACGAGCAGCGACAGCTCCGGACCGCGGAGCCCCTCTTCGATCACCACCGTGCGCCCCGCGTCGCCGAACGCCTCGCCGGACAGGTAGCGGCGCACGGCGTCCTCGGCGTCGCGCTGCGACTCCGTCACCAGCACGCCCTTGCCGGCCGCGAGCCCGTCGGTCTTGATGACGTACAGCCCGTCGAGCGTCCCGAGGAACGCGAGCGCGGCATCCTCGTCGTCGGGCCCGAAGGATGCGTGGAGCGCGGTCGGCACTCCCGCCCCCTCGAGCAGCTCCTTCATCCAGCGCTTCGACCCCTCGAGCCGCGCGCCCGCAGCCGTCGGGCCGAACGCGAGGCGGCCGCGAGCAGCGACGGCGTCGACCACTCCGCACACGAGGGGCTCCTCGGGCCCGACGACGACGAGGTCGGCATCGACGTCGTCGGCGAGCGCGGCGACCGCGTCCGGATCCTTGGAGTCGACCGGGACGCACCGGGCGACCGACTCGATGCCGGGGTTCCCCGGCGCGGCCACGACCTCGTCCACGGACGGCGAGCTCGCGAGGCACCACGCGAGCGCGTGCTCGCGGCCACCGGCGCCGATCACGAGGGCGCGCACGCGCCCGCGCTCAGAGGCTGCGCCGAGAGGCGCAGCCGTGGCCCGAGCGGCCCGGCGCCGAAGGCGCCAAGAGCGGGAAGGGAGGCCGCCTGCGGCTGAGAGCGAGCGCCATGCGCTCGCTCTCAGGCCGCGACCGGGAGCACGACCGTCTGCTCCCGTGCCGGTCCGACCCCGAGGAAGGTCACCGGGACGCCCGCGTACGACGCGACGAGATCGACGAACCGGCGCGCCTCGTCGGGGAGGTCGTCGATGCGCTCGGCCCCGTCGATCTCGCGCCGCCAGCCCGGGATCGTCTCGTACA
>DATBSK010000229.1:0-6560 GCA_036559825.1 Acidimicrobiia bacterium
GGCCCATGCAAGCGACGGCGGCGGCTCGATCCGCATCCCGGCGAGCGTGTGCGGTCTCGTCGGGCTGAAGACCTCCCGCGGCCGCGTGTCGGTCGGACCGGGCAAGGGCGAGCTGACCGGCTTCCTCTCCGTGCAGTTCGCGGTCACCCGCTCCGTCCGCGACGCCGCCGCGCTCCTCGACCTGTGCGCGGGCGCCGAACCAGGCGATCCCGTCGTTGCACCTGCGCCGCCGGTGCCGTACTCGGAGGTGCTCACACGCGACCCCCCGCGGCTGCGCGTCGGATTGATGGCGACCGCGCCCGGAGACGCGAGTGCCGTGCACCCGGAGTGTGTGCGCGCCACAGAGCACGCGGCGCGGCAGCTCGAGTCGCTCGGCCACGCCGTCGAGGTGGCACATCCGCCCGCGTTCGACGACCCTGCCCGCGGCGAGGTGTTCGGCCGGATCTGGGGCGTCAACGCCGCGTCACAGATCGACGCCTGGGGACGAGCGCTCGGTCGCGTCCTGACCGACGAGGACGTCGAGCCGGTCACGTGGCTGATGGCGAGCGCCGGCCGGGCGGTGTCCGCGGTCGAGCACGTCGACGCGGTGAACGCGCTGCAGGCGTGGGGACGCGCGATGGCGCGCTGGTGGACAGGCACCGAAGGAGCGCGCGGCTTCGACCTCCTGCTCACTCCGACGCTCGGCGAGCCGCCCGTGCCGCTCGGCACGTTCCACGACCCCGACGACACTCTGGCGGGCATCCGCCGCGCGGGGTCGTTCACTCCGTTCACGCCCGCCGCGAACATGACCGGGCAGCCGGCGATCTCGCTGCCACTGCACACGACCCCCGACGGGCTCCCGGTCGGCGTCCACCTCGTCGCGGCGTACGGACGTGAGGACCTGCTGCTCGGGGTGGCGGCGCAGCTCGAGCGCGCGGATCCCTGGGCCGGCCGCCGTCCCGCGCTCCATGCATGAGCGTGAGCGAGCGTGAAGCGAGCCGGGTATCCCGGCTCGTAGCGAGCGGGGCAGGAGCCGTCGCTTGCGACGGCGACCGGGAAGGGCGTTGCCAGGCGCGAAGCGCCCGGCGCAGCCGCCAGGAGCGGAGCAGGTGAGTGTCACCGTCGCCGGCGGTCAGGGCTTCTACGGTGACACGCCCCGTGCGGTCGAGGGCCTGCTCGAGCACGGCGTGGACTACCTCTGCCTGGAGGCGCTCGCCGAGCTGACGCTGGCGATCCTCCAGAAGGACCGCCAGAAGGACGAGACCCGCGGCTTCACGCGCGACCTGCCCGTGTACCTCGCCGCGGCCCTGCCCGAGGTCGCGGCCGGGCGGACGCGGGTGATCACGAACGCGGGCGGCATCAACCCGACGGCCGCGGCACGCGCCACGATCGACACGGCGCGCCGGCTGGGCATCTCCGGGCTGTGTGTCGCCACCGTGCTCGGTGACGATCTCACGCGCCGCCTCCCCGAGCTCGCCGGTGCGACGCCGCTGGCCAACCTCGACACCGGCGCACCGTTCGCGGATCTCCCGAGCCCGGCGCTCTTCGCGTCGGCGTACCTCGGCGCGCGCCCGATCGTCGACGCGCTCGCGCAGGGCGCCGACGTCGTGATCACCGGCCGGTGCGCCGACGCGGCGCTCTTCCTCGCACCCCTCGTGCACGAGCACGGCTGGCAGTGGGACGACTGGGATCGCCTCGCCGCGGGCATGCTGGTGGGCCACCTCCTGGAGTGCTCGGGCCAGACCGCGGGCGGGAACCTCAGCCGGCAGTGGTGGGACGTGCCGCGACCGTGGGACCTCCCGTACCCGATCGCGGAGGTGGAGCCGGACGGCACCGCGACGATCACGAAGCCGCGCGGCTCGGGTGGACGGGTCAGCTTCGACACCGTGCGCCACCAGCTGCTCTACGAGGTCCACGACCCGAGCCGGTACCTCACCCCGGATGTCGTCGCCGACTTCACGACCGCGCACTTCGACGACCTCGGCGACGACCGGGTGCGCGTGACCGAGGTGCGCGGCCGGCCCGCGACCGACACGTACAAGGCCCTGCTGTGCCATCACGCCGGCTGGGCGGGCGAGACGCGCGTCGCGTTCTCGTGGCCGGACGCCGCGGAGAAGGCGAAGGTCGCTGCGGCGATCTTCGTCGAGCGCGTGGAGCAGGCGGGCCTCGCGGTCGACGAGTGGTGCATCGAGCTCTGGGGCGTCGACGCGCTCGCCGGGCCGACGGTCCCGGAGAGCGCCGTCGAGCCGCCCGAGGTCGTCGCGCGGGTGGCGTGGCGCTGCGCGGACGCCGCCGTGGCCGCGCTCGTCGGGCGAGAGATGGTGCCCCTGACGCTCTCCGCGCCCCCGGCCGGGATGACCGGCATGGGACGCGGCGCCGCGCGCGCCACCGAGCTGCTCGGCATCTGGCCGACACTGGTCGAGAAGTCACTCGTCGACCCGCACGTCAGCGTGCAGATCGAGAAGATCTAGATGGCGCGCCTGCGACTGCACGAGCTCTGCGGCTACCGCGCCGGCGACAAGGGCGACGTCGCCGACGTCGCGCTCTTCGCGGACGACCAGGACACCTACGACGTGATCGTGCAGGAGGTGACGGCGGCCCGGGTCCGCGAGCACTTCGGAAGCATGGTCACGGGTGGGGTCGAGCGGTACGAGGTGCCGAACGTCCTCGCGCTCAACTTCGTGCTGCGCGGCGCACTGGGTGGCGGCGGGCCCCGCTCGCTTCGCAGCGACGCCCTGGGCAAGACCCTCGGCGGCGCGCTCGTCCGGCTCGAGATCGAGGTCCCGGACGCGCTCGCGGCGCGACGGGCACCGCGGCCCGACGTGGCCTGGGCGATCGAGATCCTGGAGCGCCTGCCACGGGCCGCACCCACGAGCTGGCTCGCGCGCGGGGTGGAGCGTCCCTCAGCGGGTTGAGCGCGCAGCGCGCGCCACGGCGTCGAAGCCGATCGGGCCGGTCTCGCCGACGAGCAGCTTCTCGACATCGCCCGCGGGCATCGGCGGCCCGAAGTGGTGCCCCTGGGCCATCATGCAACCGGCGCCGCGGAGCCGGTGCTCCTGCTCGCCGGTCTCGACGCCCTCGGCGACGGAGAAGAGGTCGAGCCGCCGGGTGAGATCGAGCACGGCATCGACGAGCGACTCGTCGAATGCGTCCCGCCCGAGCCCCGACACGAGCGAGCCGTCGATCTTGATGGCCTGCAACGGCAGCTCGCGGAGGTGCGCGAGCGGCGCCGAGCCGGTCCCGAAGTCGTCGAGCGCGAGCTGGACCCCGAGGTCGTGGAGACGCGTCAGGAACGCACGTGCCCCGCCGGGATCGTCGATGATGAGGCGCTCGCCGACCTCGACGACGAGCAGCGAGGGATCGAGGCCACGCGCATCGAGCGTCGCCTCGAAGCCGCGCGCGAGATCGCGATCCCGGACCTCGATCGGCGAGAGGTTCACGCCGACGGCGAACGGACCCCACTCGGGGTGGTCCGCGGTCCATGCCACGGCCTGGCGGCACGCCTCGTCACGGACCCACGCGCCGATCGGGCGTATGAGGCCCGTCTCCTCCGCGATCTCGAGGAAGGCGGCCGGCGCGAGCAGCCCCATCGCCGGGTGGGGCCAGCGCAGCAGCGCCTCGAACCCGGCGAGGGTGTCGCCGACGAGCGAGACCACCGGCTGGAAGTGGAGCTCGAACGCGCCTTCGTCGAGGGCCTTGCGGAGGTCGCGCTCGATGTCGAGGCGGGCGACCACGCGCTCGCGCAGCTCGTCGTCGAACACCTCGACGCGTGCTCGGCCCTTGTCCTTCGCGAGGTACATCGCCGCGTCTGCATCGCGCAGCACGGCCTCCGGGGACTCGTCGCCGACCATCGCGATGCCGATGCTGGCGGTGACCACGATCTCGCTTCCTTCGAACGCGAAGGGCTCTTGCACGACGTCGAGGACGCGGCTGGCGAGCGCGAACGCGTCGAACTCCGATCCGATCTGCTCGCACACCATGACGAACTCGTCACCGCCGAAGCGCGCGACCAGGTCACTCGGTCGCAGGGCATCGCGCAGCCGGTGTCCCATCTCGATGAGCAGTCGGTCGCCGGCGTCGTGGCCCACGCTGTCGTTCAGCACCTTGAACCGGTCGATGTCGAGGAACAGCACCGCCGTGAGCGGGCCACCCTTGCGCGGCTGGTCGTTGATCCTCCGGAGGCGGCTGAGCGCGAGCTCGCGGTTCGGCAGGCCCGTGAGCGCGTCGTGCGAGGCCTGGTGTGCGAGCAGCGCTTGCGCTCGGTCGCGGGCGATCGCGATCGCGGCGAGGTTCGCGGTCGACGCGAGCAGCGTGCGCTCCGAGGGCGTCGGGGTCGCGTCGTCGCGGCGGAGCACGAGCACGACGCCGAGCTGGGACTGCGCTTCGGCGTCGTTGATCGCCCCGCCCCACCACGTCCGGAACCCGTGCCGGAGCAGCACCTCGCCGGTCACCGGGTGCTGCGGGTTCACCCTCACGTCGGTGACGACGACGTCCTCGGGATACAGGTTGTCGGCGACCACGGCGGGGAACCCGCTGATCGCCGTCTGCGCGTCCTCCGGAAGACTCGGCGCCGAGGCGACACGGAGCGCGTCGCGCTCGTCGTCGATGACCACGACCGCGCAGACGCTCGCGGGGATCCATTGCTCGACGATCTCGACGATGTCGCGGAGCACCCCGTCGAGGGGCGCGCCGCGCGCGATGAGCTCGAGGATGCCCGCCTGCGCGGCGGCGAGCCGCTCGGCGCTCCGGCGGTCCGTGACATCGCGTGCATTCACGAGGATCCCGTTCACGGCGGGATCGTCGCCGAGGTTGATCGCGATCGACTCGACCCAGACCCAACCACCGTCGCGGTGGCGGATCCGGTGCTCGATCGGGTGCGACTCACCGGTGACGAGCAGCTGCTCCGCGAAGCGGTGCGCGACGGCTTCGCGGTCGTCGGGATGCAGCAGGTCCACCGGCGAGGTCCCGATCAGCTCCTCCGGTGGGTAGCCGAGCACACGCTCGTGTGAGGGGCTCGCGAACGTGAAGTTGCCGTTCGTGTCGTAGATCGACACGAGGTCGAACGAGTGGTCGATCAGGGCGCGGAAGCGGTCGCGGTCGAGCAGCCGTTCGCTCTCGGTGTCGACGAGGTCGGTGACGTCGGTGCACGAGCCCGCGTAGCCGAGGAACGTGCCGTCCGCCGACCATCGCGGCACGCCGGTGTCGACCACCCACCGGTGCACGCCGTCGTGCCGCCGCAGCCGGTAGGCGATCTCGTACGGAACGCGCGCGGCGAAGGTCTCGGCGACGTAGGCGAGCACCCGCTCACGGTCTTCCGGGTGGATCCCCTCCGCCCAGCCCTGACCAAGCTCCTGCTCGGGCGCGCGCCCCGTGAACTCGTACCAGCCCCGGTTGTTCCAGATCGCGTGTCCCGCGGGGTCCGCGACCCAGATCATCATCGGGGTCGTGTCCGCGACCGCGCGGAACGATGCGTCGTCGATCCGCCCGCTGCTCGGCGTCTCTCGCGGCATCATCCGATGGTCGACCCGCCGGCCTGGCCCCTGAGCAACCGTTCCCGGCGGAGAGCGACCGTACTCCCCCCTCGCGGGGCACAACTCGCGCCGCGGGCGACCCCGCGCCTCAGACGTTCCGCTTCAGTTCTCCACCGGTTCGCCCGTAGACTCTGGGTGGGAGGGCTACCACGCTCCGTGGCGTACAGCGCACGCGCCCGGAGGCTGGGCACAGGGGAAGAGGGCTGGGCGATGCGAGCTCGCTGGGTCTGGGTCTACGTCGTCGCGGGCCTCGTCGCGTCCGGGCTCCACTGGCGCCTCGACGACGAGGTCGCGCGCGCCGTCGCGTGGGACCTGATCGCCGTCGTCGCGGTCGCCGCCGCGTGGGCGGGCATCGTGCTCAACCGGCCGCCGCGCCCCGGGCCGTGGCGTCTCCTCGCCATCGGCCTCACGCTGCTCGCCGCGGGTGATCTCACCTGGGACGTCTCTGTCTACGGCCTCGGCCACGGCGAGCCGTCCGTCCCGGCCTCCGACGTCGTCTACCTCTGCGCCTACCCGTTCCTCGCGGTCGCGTTGCTGCTCCTCGCCCGCGCGCGCGTCCGTGGCCGCGACACCCTCGTCGACGGCACGGTCGTGGCGCTCGTCATCGCGGCACCGCTCTGGCTGCTGGTCGTGCGCCCCACGATCGACTCGGCGAGTGGCGCGACCTGGGACCAGGTCACGACGGTCGCGTACCCGTTGCTCGACTGCATGCTCCTCGTCTCGGTCGCCTACCTCGCGTTCGCGCTCCCGCGATGGAACGCGTCCGCGGCTCTGCTCGTGGCGGGTGTCATCGCGACCACCGCCGGCGACATCGTCTACGCGCGACTCTCGACGCTCGGCATCCTCGACACGTCGCTCTGGCTCGACCCGATCTGGCCCGCGTCGTACACGCTGCTCGCAGCGGCGATGCTCCACCCGGCGATGCGTGAGCTCGGCGAGCCGCAGGCGACGAGCCAGCAACGCCTCGACCGCGTTCGCGTGCTCGTCCTCGCGATCTCGCTCCTCACGGTCCCCGTGCTGCTCGTCCTCGAGACCTCGATGAACCGCCCC
>DATBSK010000230.1:0-8165 GCA_036559825.1 Acidimicrobiia bacterium
CCCAGTCTCGCCCCACCCACCCCTCGGCGCCGCACCCGAGCATGTGACATCCCAACCGGACATAGCGGTTGGGATGTCACATGCTGGGTGGGCGGGCAGCGAGCGCGGCGCTGACATCGCGGACGACATCGCCGCGCGTCGACGCGGACGTGTAGCGCAGGATCAGCCAACCGAGGATCTCGAGCGGGTTCTGGCGCGCGCGGTCGCGGTCGAACGCCGATCGCGGGGCGTGCGCGGCCCAGCCGTCGTACTCGATCCCGATCATCCGGTCGGGGTAAGCGAGGTCGAGGCGATACCGGCGCGCACCGACCGTCACCCGGTGCTGCTGCGCCGGCGGCGGGAGGCCAGCGCCGACGATCCAGCTGACGATCAGTGCCTCCTTGTCCGACTCGCCTGGATCGAAGCCGGGAACCCGCGCCTCGAGGATCGCTCGCATGACCGTGCTCCGGCGGCGGCCGCGGTGGGCGAGGTCGAGGAACACCGTCTTCAGGCGCCGAAGCGTGACCACCTTCCTGCGCACGGCGTCGTCGACGGCGAGCCCGACCTGCGAGGGCTGCCAGCAGGCGGTGAGGTCGCAGAGCGTCCGCGCCGGTGAGGTGACCGGAATGGAACGACGCCGCGCAACGTGCCAGCCATCGAGGATGAACGAGTCGTGCACGACGACGCCGGCGATGCGCGAGCGACGCCGAGTCGGCGTCGTGATCTCGATCGCGTCGTCGGCATCGACACCGGGCATCCCCCAGAGCGCGGCAGCGGTGCGAAACGACGCGACGGCGCCATCACCGGAGGTCAAGCATGCCGCGAGGATGGCCTGCTCCCATGTCGCCGGCGCACCCACGAAGCACAGCACGGACGGCCGGACCCACTCGAGCTCGGCACGACGCAGCATCGTCTCGAGCTCATGACGGGTGAGGATGCTCAATGCCTGCGTTCGCGTCACCAGGCCGTGCTGACGGCGTGCATGGCTCCGCCGAAGGTCGCTCGACACGGGCTGCCGACGCGCGCCACACGAGCATGTGACGCGTCAACTCGTATATCCGGGTGGGATGTCACATGCTCGGGTGAGGAAGCCGGGCGCGTCGGAGGGCGCGCCGGTCGAGGCCGGGCCGCCTGTCTGGCCGCGGGTACGGTGGCGCGATGCGGTTGCGGCGGCGGCGCGAACGGCAGGAGCGCGGGTTCCGGTACTCGCGCTGGGACGGCAGCCAACGCGGGTTCGATCTCGATGCCGACGCGCTGCTCGACGAGATGACCGATGACCTCCTCTACCACGGGGATCTGCACGCCGCGCTCCGCCGGCTCATGCAGCAGGGGATGCAGGACCGCAACGGCGAGGAGCTGATGGGTCTGCGCGAGATGCTCCAGCGCCTGCGCGAGCAGCGACGCGAGATGCTCGAGCGCTACGACCTCGGCGGCGTCTACGAGGAGATCGCCGAGCAGCTGCGCGAGATCATCGAGCAGGAGCGGGAGGGCATCGAGCAGCGGGTCGACGACGCCAACGCGTCGAACGACAAGCGACGCCAGGAGATCGTCGACGACCTCGCGCGCCAGCGCCGCGAGGAGCTCGACCAGCTCCCGCCCGATCTCGCGGGGAAGGTGAACGCGCTCCAGCAGTACGACTGGATGGACGACGCCGCCCGTCAGCGCTTCGAGGAGCTGATGGAGCAGCTGAAGGAGCAGCTGCTGCAATCGACGTTCAACCAGATGTCCGAGGGCATGAAGAACATGGACCCGGAGCGCATGGCGCGCATGAAGGACATGCTCGCCGAGCTCAATCAGATGCTCGAGCAGCGCGAGCGCGGTGAGGAGCCCGACTTCGACGGGTTCATGGAGCGCTACGGCGACTTCTTCCCGGGGAACCCGCGCACGCTCGACGAGCTGCTCGAGCAGATGGCCCAGTCGATGGCCCAGATGCAGCAGCTCATGAACTCGATGACACCCGAGCAGCGCGCCCAGCTCCAGGCCCTTGCCGAGTCGCTGCTCGAGGACATGGACCTGCGCTGGCAGGTCGACCAGCTCTCCCGCAACCTGCAGCAGGCCTTCCCGAACCTGCCGTGGGAGCGGTCGATGCCGTTCCGCGGCGACGACCCGCTGTCGATGGGCCAGGTGCCGAGCCTCCTCGACACGCTCGGCGACATGGACGATCTGGAGCACCTGCTGCGCCAGGCCACGCAGCCGGGCGAGCTCTCGGAGGTCGACCTCGATCGCGCCCGCGAGATGCTCGGCGACGACGCCGCGCGGTCACTCGAGCGGCTCGCCGAGCTCGCCCGCATGCTCGAGGACGCAGGCCTGATCGAGCAGCGCGAAGGCCGCCTCGAGCTCACGCCGCGGGGCATCCGGGCGATCGGCAACAAGGCCCTCGGCGACCTCTTCCGCAAGCTCATGAAGGACCGGTCCGGGCGGCACGAGCAGGAGCGCGAGGGTCTCGGCCACGACCCGGCCTATGAGCACAAGCCCTACGAGTGGGGCGATCCCTTCCGCCTCGACGTGCAGCAGACGGTCAAGAACGCGATCTGGCGCCGTGGCGCGGGCACGCCCGTCCACCTCACGCCCGACGACTTCGAGATCGAGCGCACCGAGCAGGTCACCCGCAGCGCCACCGTGCTCCTCCTCGACGTGTCGCTCTCCATGCCGATGCGCGACAACTTCCTCTCGGCGAAGAAGGTCGCGATGGCGCTCCACGCGCTCATCACGAGCCAGTTCCCGCGCGACTACTTCGGGCTCGTGAGCTTCGGGCGAGTCGCGCGCGAGGTCGCGCCGGAGCGGTTGCCCGAGATGAGCTGGGACTTCGAGTGGGGCACGAACATGCAGCACGCCATGCTGCTCGCCCGCCGGATGCTCAGCCGGCAGACCGGGACCAAGCAGATCATCATGGTCACGGACGGTGAGCCCACCGCGCACATCGAGCACGGCGAGGCGTACTTCCAGTACCCCCCCTCACCGGTGACGATCGAAGAGACGCTCAAAGAGGTGATGCGGTGCACGCGTGACGGCATCCGCATCAACACGTTCATGCTCGACGAGAGCCACTACCTGCGGAGCTTCGTCGAGCGGATGATGCAGCTGAACCGGGGTCGCGCCTTCTTCACGACGCCCGACACGCTCGGCGACTACGTGCTCGTCGACTTCCTCGAGCAACGGCGTCAGCACCGCCGCGCGAGCTGAGCGAAGCCGCGCGTCGCGGGTGCGCGACGCCGCGTCCACGGACGCGCCGACGACCGCGACCACCGCGAGGACCGCAGCCACACCTGTCGTCGCGACCGTGAGGTGGATCCGCGCGTGCACGGCGTGAACGACGCCGGTGCGGCGAAGGGGTGACTCAGCTCCATGGGTCGGCTCGCTGCGGCGCGGGTACCTGCGCCGCGGGCGCTCGCCTCAGCTCCATGGGTCGGCTCGCGGGCGCTCGCCTCAGCTCAGCTCGCGCTCGTAGGCGGCGAGGGTGCCCCCGTCGAAGCACACGAAGCGCACGAGCTCGACGTGCTCGGTCTCCGTGTCGCGGCACGTGGTGACGGCGACGCGGGTCGCCTGGTCCAGGGGAAAGCCGAAGATGCCCGTGGAGATCGCGGGGAAGGCGACGGACCGGGCGCCGAGCTCGTCGGCCACCTCGAGGGAGCGCCGGTAGGCCGACGCGAGGGCCGCGGGCTCCCCCTGGTCACCGCCGGACCACACGGGACCGACGGTGTGGACGATGAACCGGGCCGGCAACCCGAATCCGGGCGTGGCCTTGGCGTCACCCGTGGCGCAGCCGCCGAGCTCGGCGCACGCCTCGGCCAATCCGGGGCCCGCGGCGGCGAAGATCGCCCCGCAGACCCCCGCACCGCGGGCCAGGGCCGTGTTGGCGGCGTTCACGATCACGTCGGTGCGCTCGGCCGTGATGTCGCCCTGGACGGCCTCGAGGCGGGCTCTCACGGGCGCGACGTCCGGGAAATCGCAGAAAATCCGTCCGCCAAATCATGCGAAATCGGACAGATCGCCCTCGGCTTGCGAACTCCCCCTTGCGCGACGGCGCTTGCTGCCGTCAGCATGACACCAGTGTAATTCCAAGGGCGTCATTCCGGGTCGCACTCGGGGTCGGCGCCGTGGTGAGGGGGAAGTCGGTGCAGGGATCGCTGCAAGTGGCCGAGTTCATCGACCTGGTCCACTCGGCCAACGTGGATCCGGACGCCAACCGCTGGCAGGAGCGGGCGAACTGCCTCGGGGTCGACCCGGACCTGTTCTTCCCGGAGCGGGGTGCCTCGACGCGGGAGGCCAAGGGCGTCTGCCGGGGGTGCGAGGTACGGGTGGAGTGCCTCGAGTACGCCCTCGCCCAGGGTGAGAAGTTCGGGATCTGGGGCGGCCTCTCGGAGCGGGAGCGCCGCCGGGTGCGCCGCCAGCGGGCGCTCGAGCGCCGGAGGCTCGCCGCCGGCTGACCGCTGAAGGCTTCTCGGCACGCTCGACCACCGATGCGGTGGTTCAACGTGCCGAGAAACCCGAGGTGCGCGCCGCGAGGCGGCCCTCGATCGTGACATCGGGCGCGAGGCCCGCCCATCGACGGAAGCCGGCGCTGCACCGCTCGAGCTCCGCGTCGGGCACCAGCCCGACGATCTCCACCCTCGTCACCGAGAAGTCGTCGCGCTCCGCCAGTCGCCGCACCTCGGCGCACGCCGTCTCGAGCCCCGTGACCGGCAGGTCGACGAGGTTCATCGAGACCTGCACGACCCCTTCCGAGTCGAGCGCCAGCCCGAGGGCCCGCACCCCGGCAAGGCCGCCGTCGACCTCCCGCACCTGCCGGGCGATCTCGCGGGCGACCAGGAGGTCGTCGGTGTCGAGCCAGCAGTTCACGGCCACGAGCGGCGGCCGGGCGCCGACGGCGATCGCACCCAGCGTCGGGTGCGGGCGCGCCGGCCCGAGATCGGGCGTCCGCTTCACGAACGCCTCCGCGCGCAGCTCGGGGAGCGAGCGCCGCAGGGTGTCGGCGTCGTCGTAGAAGAACACCGGGAGGGCCAGCTCGGCCACGGCCCACTCCGCGAACCCGACGGCGGCGGCAGCGGCGACGTCGTGATCCTCGTCGAGCGCGCAGAACGGCACCACGTCGAGCATCCCGAAGCGCGGGTGGACGCCCTCGTGATGGGTGAGGTCGAGCCGGGCTGCCACTGCGAGCGCGAGCGATGCCACGGCCGTCTCCGCGTCGCGCAGGCCGGGCCCCGCGATCGTGAACACGGAGCGGTGATGGTCGGCGTCCTCGTGCCGATCGAGGAGCGACGGACCGCATGCCTCTGCGAGCGCGTCGAGGACGGCCGGGTCGCGGCCTTCCGACACGTTGGGGACGCATTCCAGCACCGCGTGCATTCTGCCCAACGAGGACGTCTCACGATCAACGCTCGGCTGCTCTTGATCCTGGTCGCGCTCGCTCGGCCGCACGGTACGTGCGGCCGTCCTTCGGAACGCTCGGCTGCTCTTAGGCTGCCCTGGTGCGCGTCGGGCTCGCGTTGCCCCAGTACGACTACTCCGTGCCGGGCGAGTCGCCGCTGACGTACGCCACGGTCGCCGAGCACGCCCGGGTCGCCGACGCGGCGGGCTACGACTCCCTGTGGCTGTCGGACCACCTCTTCCTCGACATCGGGAAGTACGGCGGCCCGTCCACGCCGTACGGCGCCTTCGAGCCGATCGCCACGCTGAGCGCGCTCGCGGGCGTCGTGACCCGACCGCGACTCGGCACCCTCGTGCTCTGCGAGGCGTTGCGACCACCCAGCGTCGCGGCGAAGGCACTCGCCACCCTCGATCGGCTCACCGGCGGGCGCCTCGACGTCGGGCTCGGCGCAGGCTGGTACGAGCCCGAGTACACCGCGATCGGCATGGCGATGCCGTCACCCGCCGTCCGCATCCGGCGGCTGCGCGAGGCGACGGAGATCGTCACCGGACTGCTCGGCGGTGATCCCCTCGACTACGACGGCGAGTTCTTCCATGTGCGCGGCGCGCGCGTCGATCCGCCCGCCCGGCAGCAGCCACGGCCGCCCGTGTTCCTCGGCGGGAAGGGTGACCGGCTGCTCGCGACCGTCGCGGCGTGCGCGGACGGTTGGAACACCTGCTGGGTCTGGACGCCCGATGCGTACCGTGCGCGACTCGAGGTGCTGACGCGTGCCTGCGACACCGCCGGGCGCGATCCCGCGTCGGTGTGGCGGAGCCTCGGGCTGTACACGCTCGTGGGTGAGGACGAGGCCGACCTCGCGCGCCGGTTCGATCGCCTGCGGGCCGCGACGCCGCCCGGCGTGCTCGACGGCGTGACACTCGACGAGTGGCGCGCCGGCCGCCTCGTCGGCACGGTCGAGCAGGTGCGGGAGCAGATGGAGGACTGGGCCGCGCTCGGCGTCGAGACGCTCGTGGTCGGCGCGGGCGCGCTCCCGTTCCACGTCGCGAGCGTCGACGACGTGCGGACGATCGCGGACGCGTTGGTGACGTCGACGGAGATCTCGAACGCCCCGGGAGTAACCTGAGCGCGAAGCGCAGAGAGGCTGGTGTCCATGAACCTGGGGCCGACCGAGCTCATCATCATCCTGCTGATCGTCCTCCTCATCTTCGGCGGGGCGAAGCTCCCCAAGCTCGCCCGCTCGATGGGCCAGGCGCAGAAGGAGTTCAAGAAGGGGCTCGACGAGGGGGCCAAGGGTGGCGCCGACGAGGCCGACAAGGCCTGAGCCCCACCCGGAGGCGCCGGTTCCGGGCCGCTGACCGGCCGGGATCCGGGAACCCGCAGGGCAAGCCGCGTCGTTCCCCCCATGGCCGACGGCATCCCCACCTGGGAGGAGGTCGCCCGCGACCACGGGCGATTCCTCTACACGGTGGCGTACCGCCTGGCCGGCAACGACGACGACGCACAGGATCTCGTGCAAGAGGCGCTGTTGCGGGTCCGACGGGGGCTCGAGCGCTACGAGCCGGGATCCCTGGAAGGCTGGTTGGCCCGGATCGTGACGAACGTGTTCCTCGACGAGATGCGGCGGCGGAAGCGCCGCCCCACGACCGCGTTCCCGGACGACCCCGACTGGGTCGTGCCGCCGGCTCCCGGTGCCGACGTGGCGAGCCGTGAGCTGCCCCGGCACCTCGAGGAGGCGCTCGCGTCGTTGCCGGAGGAGTACCGGGTGCCGGTGGTGCTCTGTGACGTGGCCGACCAGTCGTACGAGCAGATCGCGGCCACCCTCTCGATCCCCATCGGCACCGTGCGCTCGCGCATCCACCGTGGTCGCCGGTTGCTGCGAGGCGCGCTGACGGAGGGCGCGGCATGACGCTCGAGCAGCGGCCCTTCGAAGAGGACGCGCTGTCCGCGTACCTCGACGGCGAGCTCGATGCCGAGACGCGGCGCGCGCTCGAACACCGCCTCGCGGAGTCCGCGGAGTGGCGTGCCATCCTCGACGAGCTCCGCGAGACGCGATCGGCGGTGCGCGCCCTCCCGCAGGTCTCCGGCACGCCCGAGTTCTGGTCACGGCTGCTCGCAGGCGACGACACCGTCGTCGACTTCACGGTCGAGCGCGCTCGCCGGCACCGCGGCTGGCGGGTTGCCCTCGCCGCGGCAGCCGCGGCGCTCGTGCTGGTCGTCGCGGGTGCCGCGCTCGTCCCGAAGCGCGACCGCGTCCGGCCTGCCGTCGCCACCTTCGCCGACCAGCACGCGGCGCGCGCGTCGCTCGGCGACGACACGCTCAGCCAGCTCGCGTCGGTCGGTGTCCAGGGGCTGAGGCGATGAGGGCCTGGCTCGTCGCGCCGCTCGCCGCGGTCGTGGGCGCGGTCCTCGCGCTGCCCGGCGGGCAGGCGACCGCCGGGACCGATCCCGAGGCGCTGCTGCTGCGCGCGCGGGATGCGTCGGCCACCACGACGGTCGCGGGCATCGTGGAGGTGCGCTGGCGGGACGGCGACGGCGTGCTCCACACCGATCGCACCGGTGCGCGTGCGCGCGGCGGCTCGTACGTCGTCGGCCGGGGCGACAACGTCGCGGTCGGCGTCGGCGGCCTCCGATGGGCTGCCGACGACGGCGTCGCGACGCGCTGGGGCCCGGTCGCGGGCACCCCGCCGCCCGCGCCCGGTGCCGCGTGGACGCTCGAGCTCGACGGCACCACCGAGGTCGCGGGCCGCTCGGCGACCGTCGTCGTCGCCCACCACGACGACGGGCAGGTGCGGGCACGGTTCTTCGTCGACGACGCGAG
>DATBSK010000231.1:0-8241 GCA_036559825.1 Acidimicrobiia bacterium
CCCGGGCGCGACGCGTACGGGCCCGTCTGGCCGAAGCCGGTGACGCGCAGCACGACGAGGCCCGGGTTGCGCTCGAGGAGCTCGGCCGGCGGGAGCCCGAGCCGCTCGAGGATCCCAGGACGGAGGTTCTCGATGAGCACGTCGGCGCCGTCGAGGAGCCGCCGCACCGCGTCGAGCCCGCGCGCGGACTTCAGGTCGAGCACGACGGTGCGCTTGTTGCGCCCGACCGTCTTCCACATCAAGGTCTGGCCGTCGCCGGGGTCCCGCCAGCCCATGCCGCGGGTGCCGTCGCCGGTCGGTGGCTCCACCTTGATGACGTCGGCGCCGAAGTCGGCGAGGTACTTCGCGGTGCCGGGCCCCGCGAGCACGGTCGCGAGCTCGACCACGCGCACCCCGTCCAGCGCCTGCACGACGCCGGAGGATAGGGGTCGCCCCGAGCATGTGACGCCTCAACTCGTATATCCGGCTCGCACGTCACATGCTCGGGGAGCTCGGGAAGACGGTCGCTCAGAACACCTCGGTGAAGCTGCGGTGCTCGAGGGGGCCGAGCGCGTAGTCGCGGTAGACGCCCTCGTAGAGCCCGCGGGTGCGCTCGGCCCAGGCGAACGCGTCGGGGGCGGCGACGCGCCGCATGACCTGCGTGTAGCCCCCTTCGTAGACCCGGTACTCCGCCCACGCGCCCGGGTAGTCCTTCGTGCAGGCGATCTCCCCGAACGGGACGCGCCGCGCGCGCTCGAAGCGGCGGACGCGGTTGCGGTGCGTGTGGCCGGCGAAGTAGCCGACCAGGTTGTCGTGGCGGGCGACGACGTCGACGAGCGCGTCGCTGTCGCCGGGCTGGATGCCGAAGTAGGGCCGGCCGGTGCGGATCCCGTGCTCGACGTCGAAGCACGGGTGGTGACCGAACGCGAGCACCGGGCCCGTGGTGTGCGCCGCGAGCTCGTCGAGCCAGCGCAGCTGGCCGGCCGAGAGCTGACCGGCGTCGGTGCCCGGGATCACGGTGTCGAGCACTGCGAGCGTGACGCCGTCGACGGGCAGCACGTACGGCGCGTCCTGGATCGCCATCGTCGGGTCGAGCATCGCGTCGTGGTTCCCGCGCACGTGGTGCATCGTCGACCCGAGCGCGCCATAGGCGGCGAGGAACGCGCGGTACTCGTCGTCGCTGCCGCGCGCGGTGAGATCGCCCTTCACGACGACCACGTCGGGCCCGAGCGCGCGCATCTCGTCGATGACGGCGGCGTTCATCACCGTCGGGTACGGCGGGTCGCCGGGCGCGGCCATCAGCAGAGGGCCCTTCACGTCCTGCGCGGGGTCGCCGGTGGCGCCGCACACGGTCTCGCCGAAGTGCACGTCGTTCGCGGTCGCGATCGTCGCGAGCAGACGGCCAGCGGGCCGCGCCAGCGTGCGGACGCTCGACGGCAGGTACGGGTGCGGCTCGACGTCCGACACCGCGAGCTCGTACTGGGTGTCGGGCTCGAGCCCGGTGATCCGCGCCACGTGGTGGGGACCGGTGGTGACGACCTCGCGGCCACCGACACGAGTCGTCAGCGTGACGTCGTCACCGCTCTCCGCGGTGACCACGATCTCGTCGACCCCGACGGTCATGAGCTCGGGCTCGACGGGCCGGGGGAGCGTCATCGGTACCTGCTCTCTACTCTCTCGGCGCGCGCAACCGACAGTGGACACCGAACCGCCGACGCAGAACAATCCCCCCGGGCGAGAGGGGGGTCCGCGATGGCTCGGCGCTCCACGACGGGGAAGTGCGCACGTTGCGGAGCGCCGTATCCGGAGACCGCGCACTTCTGCGCCCGTTGCGGCACCGACGTGCGCAGTGGTGCGTCCGATCCCGGCGCGCGGCGCGGGGCGTTCGCGGTCGCGCCCGACGAGACGCTCCTGTCGTTCAACCTCGCCTCGTCGCTCATGCCACTGGCCGACCGGTCCACGCGGCGAACCTACCGCTGGGCGTTGGCCCTGGGCCTCGGCATCGCGGCCGTGGCCGCTGCCGTCGGGCTGCTGCCGTACGCGCTCGTGGCGGCCGTGGCGACGGTGCCCGTCGTGTACATCCTCTACCTCTACGACGTCAACGAGTGGGACGACCAGCCCGTCCCGGTGATCCTCGGGACCGTCGTCCTCGCAGGGGCGCTGGCGTTCGGCTTCACCCTGCTGTGGCGCGACGTGATCCTCGACGGGGTCCTCGCGTCGTTCCTCCCGCCCGCCAGCGGGTACCACGTCCAGACCGACGTGCTCCTCGTCGTCGGTCTGCTCGTCCCGGTCGTGACGGTGCTCCTCGCCCAGGTCGGACCGCTCTGGCTCATCGCGTTCCGGCGCTTCGACGACCTCATCGACGGCCTCACGTTCGGCGTCGCCGCCGGCGCCGCCTTCGCGGCGGTCGAGACGCTGGTGCTCAACGGGTCGCTGCTGCTCGACGGCCGCGGCCGCATCGACGACCCGAACGCCGCGGTCTGGGTGTCGATCATCGTCGTCGGCGGTCTCTTGAAGCCGGTCGTGTACGGCTCCGCCGTCGGGATCGCGTGCGCATCGTTCTCGGGCAAGGGTGAAGGACACGACGGGTTCACCCCCGCGTACGCACTCGGCGTGGTGGAGGCGATCGTCGCGATCGCGGCGTTCCGGATCGGCGTCTACCTGACCGGAAGGCTCGGTGGTGATCTCGGCGTCGTGCTCGGGCTCCTCTGGGGGGTGATCGTGGCCGCGGCGATGGTGCTGCGCGTCCGCACGGTGCTGCACACCGCTTTGCTCGAAGGCGCGCTCGAGGCCCGAGCGGCAGGTTCAGTGCCGGCGACCGCGAGTCGCGGGATCGGGTACTGCGGGGAGTGCGAGCTCCCGCTGCTCCACGACGCGAGCTTCTGCGTGGCGTGCGGTGCGTCGGTGCGCGCCGCGTCGAAACCGCTGCGAGCTGCCAACGCGAACCTCGGCGGCGGCCGGGTGCGACCCACCACGGTGACGTGGCCGTCACGGGCACCGGCGACCACGACCAACCGCCACTCCGCCGTGATCATGGTGGTCGTCGCGGTCGCGGTCACGGTGCTCGCCGGCGGCGTCGCGGCCGCGGTGAACGCCGGGACCCGACCCGATGGCGGACTGGTGCGCCAGCACTACGGCGCGGACAGCAGCGGCGCGAGGAACGTGCTCGCACCCCTCACGCTCGTGGGGACGAGCGGCGCCGGCTCCTTCGTCGACGGGCCGAACGGAACCCGGATCACGGTCCCCGACGGGTGGGAGATCATCGTCCAGGACGAGGATCACGTCGTGCTGTGCACCTCGAATGCGTGCATGCGCGTCTTCTCGTTCCCCGTCGTCGCGGACGCGACGGCCTCGAGCGTCATGGAGGGCCTCTTCAACGACTTCATCGTCGAGGCGCTCCAGGACGTCGAGGGCAAGATCGGACCCATCGATCCGCCCGTCGACACGATCGTGGACGCGGTCGGCCTCGACTACGGGGCCGTCATGGCCACGAACGAGGGCTCGGGCCCGGTCGAGGGCCACGCCGAGGTGTACATCACCGAGGGCCGCAACATGGTGTCGGTCGACAACGTGCACGTCGCCGACGAATACGACCGGTTCGCCGACGACTACTCGACGATCTGGACCTCCGTGATCAAGTCGCTCCCCTCATAACGGTCATTTCGTAGCGGTCACTCGGGGAGCGACGCGAGCACCGAGTCGTTGATCTCCTGGTACGCGGCCTCGAACGTCTTCCAATTGCCCTGGGCGTTGCCGTAGTAGGTGATGACGACGTTGCCGCCGTCGGTGATGAGGACCGCGACCCAGCCTTCGAACGGGTTCGTGGTCCCGTCACTGTGGACCTCCAGCGACGTGAAGGGGAAGGTGACCTCCTCCTTGACGCCCTGGGACAGGTCGGCTTCGGCAAGCTGGTTGACCGTCCCATCGATCTGCTGGTGGTTCGCGCGGAGGCGCTGGTCGATCGCGAAGCCCTGGAGCCAGTCGATGGCGGGGAAGGCGCGCTCAGGGGCGAACGACTCCACCGTCGCGAAGGAAGGCCCCTCGTCGGGGTAGAGCTGGACCCAGGTGTCGCCGCTGTTGTTGACGTGCCAGCCGGCAGGGACCTTGATCCTGATGCCGTTGGGACCCTCGACGGTGTCGCTTCCAGTCGGGCTCGGCGGACCGAGACCCGCCGGCAGCAGCTGCAGGGCGCGGCGTTGGCCGCCGGTGTCGAGACCGATGTGCTTGCTGGGCGTCGTGCGGGTCCCCGAGTTGACGGCGGCGATGAGCGCGCCGCTCAGCGCGATCACGAGCACGCCGACGACCAACAGCAGCGCGGTCGACGTCCGCGTGGACGCCGCGGGATTCGCGGACCAGCTCACGTCGCTGGGCCCGCTGCCACCGGCTGCGTTGGCGACTCGCACCGGCTTCGGCGCAGCCCGCACCGCCGCCCCGCACACCACGCAGAAGCTGGCCGAGTCGACGAGCGGCATCTCGCACTCGCCGCAGAACGCGACGCCGTGGGCCGCCGTCGCCGGCGCCGTCCCGGACGCCTCGGCACGCAACGCCGCCTCCAGCAACGCCGCCTGCAGCACCACCCGGACGCGCAGCAGCAGCCACGCGGCGACGAGCAGGCCCCACAGCAGGCCCAACACCATCGCCAATGTGCCGCCGAGCTGGCCCGTGAGATAGAGGCCGACGCGGAAGGCGACGAGCGACGCGAACGCCTCGAGCACTCCGCGCGCGTACTGGCCGCTGAACCCGTCGCAGCGCTCCCCGAGCCCGGAGAACGACGCCACCGCGATCCCCACCGCCGAGGCGTACACCAGCGGCTTGACCAGCCCCACGATCAGGATCAGCGACACCCAGATCGCGGCGTCGGGCGAGTCGATCCGCCCGGGCCCGCCGAAGATCAGCCCGTTGGCCAGGACGAAGGTCTCGACCATCGCGAACGCTGCGCCGGCCGCGACCCCGAAGGTCAACCCGTCGATCAGGTCGTCGAAGCCGCGGCGCGCCACCAGCCATAGCGGACCCAGCTGGGAGAGCACCAGCACACCCGCCGGCACCAGCAACCCGACAACGAGCAACGTGTCCCAGTCGACGTCGAAGCCGAAGCCGATCGTCGGCGACACCACCTGCTCGTTCATGATCACGTAGAACCACAAGTACGTGAACCCGACCGCCAACGCGCCCGAGAGCACGACGGTGGCGAGGAGCACCGGGATCGGTTGGTCCTCCCACTCGTTGACGTCGTAGAGGTAGACCACGTAGACGACCGGCGCGGTGATCGCCGCCACGGCCAACGCGAACGGGAGCAACCCCACCGCGGCGCTCACCGCGGCCAGGCCCAGCCCGATCCCCATCGCCCATCGGTGCGCCGTGCGCGCGCGCCTGCCCGCCAACGGCATCAACGACGACGCGACGTTCACCGACAGCAGCGGCTCCCCCGGATCCACCGCGTACACGCCGCGACGCGACCGCCCCGCATCCTCGGCACGGACATCCGCGCCACAGCGCGCGCAGAACCGCCCCGCCGCCGTGACCCGCGCACTGCAGCGCCAGCAGGCCGAACCTCGCGCCGCCCGCGTCGTTGCCGCCACGCGCCCCCCTCCGGACTCAGCCCCGCCCGTACCTTGTGCGATTCGTGAAGCCGAGAGCCTCTCCGATCCCGCGCCGCGTCGCAAGGACCGGGTGGCTCAGGACGGCGTGGCGAGCGCTGCGCACGACGCGAAGCCGTTGAAGAACCCGTCGCGGAAGGCGCGGTATCGCCCGAACGCCTGGTCCGTCGTCGCGTCGATCCCCAGCGCGCTCGTGTAGTCGAGGAACGCCTGGACGGCCTCGTCGAGGTCACCCGGCGAGACGGCGTACGCCGCCTTCCGGGTCTTCGGATCGACCTCGACCTTGCCCGCGACGAGCGCGCCGGTGAAGGCCCCCGACGAGCAGTCGGCGGCGAGCTCCGCGCCCTGCGCTCCTTCGGCGACGCCGGGGGTGCCTTGCAGCGTCTGCACGTGGGTCGCCCACGCGTCGGCGATCAGCGTGACCACACCGAAGTCGCCGATGTCGTCGTAGACGTGTCGGAGGTACTTGCGGTGGAAGCCGATCGTCTGATCGGCCGCGCAGTAGAGCACCCGGTTCGCGGCGCCCTCGCGCGTGAGGGTCGCGCCGCAGAACGTCGGTGGCTCCTGCTTGTTCGTGAGGTCGTAGCCGATGACGTGATCCCTCGGCAGCGGTCGGTACACGTCCGGCACGACGTCGCGGTAGAAGCTGTTGAGCAGCTGGACCGCGGCGGGGATCACCACGTCCGGCGGGAGGTTGCCGCCGTGCGCTGCTTCCTCCTCCGACGAGAACGGGATCTCGACGACGAACGGCGGATTGTCGTAGTAGGCCGCGCAGGCCGTCGGCCCGTTCAGGAAGCCGGTCTGCAGCGCTCCGGTGCGGTCGAACGCGCTGCCGTGGGCGCCGGGATCGTCGGGCGAGCTCCCGGGCGCGTCGCGGATGGAGATGAGGGCGGCAAGTCCCGAGTCGAGCTCACCCCCTTCCAGCTGGAGCAGTCGTTCCCCGCGCCCGACCGACGCGAGCCACGACCCGGCGAAGCAGTCGGCTTGGAGCTCGACGAAGACGCTCTTGCGGTCGAAGAGATGCGCGCGGTCCTGGATGGCATGGCCCCACTCGTGGGCGATGACGAGCGCCGGCGCGAACTCCCCGAAGTCGCGGAACAGGAAGGGGAAGAGCTGCTCGTCGTCGTACACGACGTTGTTGGCGCCCGGGCAGTAGTAGGCGTTGTTCCGGACGTCGTCGTAGCTCTGCGCCCGGCCCAAGCACTCCGGGAGCGGCGTTCCCGGGTGCGCCGCGATGACGTCCTGCACGGGCTCGTACGGGCCGCCGTACAGGGTCGGGTACGTCGCTTCCCAGAAGCGCTCGATGTCGGCGATCGCGATCCGGAGCAGCGGCTTGTAGTTGCGCGGACGATCACCGCTCTGCTCGCCGGCCGACGCGCGGTCGGTCCTGACCGCGACGGCACACGACCCGACCAGCACGAGCGCGAGCGCCACCGTCACCGATCGCCGCATGTGCTCCGACCTCCCCCGAGCCCAGCCGACCGGGAGCAGTGTGCCCGCTTCGTCCCCTCGCGCGCCGTCAGTACCATCACGCCGTGGGGCGGCTGGTGCGCGCTGAGGTAGTGACGCGCTACGTCTTCAACTTCCGCATGAGCCCTGCGGAGGCGGCGGCGATGCTCCCCGTCCCGTGGCTGGAGCCGGCGATCGTCGACGGCTCGGCCATCCTGTCCTTCTGCCCGTACGTGCTGCGCCGCCTCACGGTCGGGAGGCTCCCGGCGTGGCTCGGGCTGGATTCGATCTGCGCCGCCTACCGCCTCGCCGTCGTCGAGGACACGCCCGACGGACCACGACCGGCGGTGTGGGTGCCGGGCCGGAGCTCGAGCTCGGCGATCGTCGCCTGGGGCGCGCGCCGGTGGATCCACACGCCCCGGTTCGATCGAATCTCGGAGCCACGGTCTCGCCGACCTGGTGTGCTCGAGTACGTGCGTCCGGGAGCCGCGCCGTTCCGCGCCGTGCTCGGCTCGGAGGAGCACTCACCCGGATGCGGCTCGCACGCGTTCGCGGGCGAGCGCGAGTTCGGGTGCTTCATGGACGCCGGCACGTCGAGCCTCGCGCCGGGGCGGCGCGCGGGCGAGCTGGTGCGGATCGACCTCGACCTCCGAGGTACGCGGTGGGCCGCGCTGCCCGTCGTCGAGGTCGTCGACGAGCTCGTGCCCGAGGGCGCGGCGTTCGAGAGCGCGTTCGTGGGGCGAGGTGGCACCTACACGTGGTGGCTCGCGGGCGACATGCCGGTCGGCCGCCGCGCGACGCAGGTCCCTCAGGCCTTGGTCCCCTCGACGACGCGGAGCGGCCCGAAGTAGAGCACGCGTCGTGGACCGACGACTACGCCCGGCTGCGCCGCCCGATGCGGCCCGACAACCGCCATGGCCCGCGCTGGAGTCCGGCGCGCCGGGAGGTCAGCCGCGCCGCGTGCACCCACTCGCGGAGACCGTCGTCGTGCGCGACGGGCACGGCCTGCCGGCGCGTGACCTCGGTGATGGCGGCGACGATCGCCGCCACCTCCTCCGGCGTCGCGGAGGGCGAGATCGACCGGAGCACGGGCTTCATCGCGCCCACGATTCGCCGCAGGCGTCAGCAGCGAAGCGAGCGACCGCGGCGCAGGTACCCTGCGCCGCAGCGAGCGACGCAATCATAAGGGCACGTTCCCGTGCTTGCGCGACGGCAT
>DATBSK010000232.1:0-15289 GCA_036559825.1 Acidimicrobiia bacterium
CCGCAGATGTAGAGGAAGCCGTCTTCGTCGACGTACGCGAGGTCACCGCTGCGGAGCCACCCATCGTCGGTCCAGGTCGCCGCGGTCGCCTCGTCGTCCTTGTAGTAGGCACGCTGCTTGCCCTGCATGCGGAGGAGCAGCTCCCCGACCTCGCGCGCGGCGACCTCGTCACCGTCGTCGTCGACGATCTTGATCTCCATCGGCCCCAGCGGCTTCCCGACCGAGCCCACGCGCCGCGAGATCTCCTCCTTCGGCATCACGATGTAGGCGGGACCGGCTTCGCTCATCCCGTACGAGTTCCCGACCGTGGCACCGGGCAGCCGCTCGATGAGGCGCCGGTGGGTGGTCGGCGCGAGGGGCGCGCTCCCGATCGAGACCGACTGCAGGCTGGTGAGATCGGCCGGCTCGAAGTCGGGGTGCGCGACGAGGAGCTCGGCGAACGACGGGACGAGCATGGTGTGGGTCGGGCGCTCGGTCTCGACGTACCGGAGCCAGCGACCGGCGTCGAACTTCGGCTGGTAGAAGCCGGTGAGCCCCATCTTCATCGGGTTGTAGACGAACGCGATGCCGGCGAACGTGAACATCGGCGCGCCGTGCAGCCACCCCCCGCCCGTCCACTCCGGCTCGAGGTTCGGGATCATCGCCACGTTGCCGTGGCGCACTGCGATGCCCTTGGGCAGCCCGGTCGTCCCGGACGTGTACATGACGTCGGCGAGGTCGTCGAGGGTCACCGGCACCTGGTGCTCGCTGTCGTCGTCGTCGACGACCGCGTCCCACGGACGGGTGCGCGGCGGCGCCTCGCCGGCGCAGACGACGGTTGCGAGCGTGTCGAGCCCAGCCGAGACGTCGAGCGCCGTCGGGACGAGCGCGTCGCAGGTCAACATGACCGCGGTCTCGGCGTGCCCCAGCACGGTGCACAGCTCGGGCACCGTGAGCCGCGTGTTCGTGGGTACGACGACGGCCCCGGCCTTGTGCACCGCGGCGTACGCGACGACCCAGCGCAGCACCTCGTCGGCGGGGAGGTAGATCGAGACCCGGTCACCGCGGGCGACGCCGAGGCGTTCGAGCCCACGGGCGAGCCGGTTCGACGCGCGCTCCCAGCCGTCGAAGGTCATGGCGGTGCCCGCGTCGAGGTTGCGGTACGCGGTCGCATCGGGGACCGTCCGCGCCATGTAGCGCAGCTGGTCCTCCTGGAGCTCGCCCCACGCCGGCACAGAGCGAACCTAGCGCCCGCAGCGCCGCCGACCTGACGGTGGTGTCAGGTGTGCTCGGGTACGCTCCGCGGTGCGGCAGGCACAGCAGATCGGCTCGCGATCCGATTCGTCGAAGGGAGCTTTCACATGGGTGAGGCGGTGATCGTCTCCGCGGCACGGACAGCGATCGGCACGGCGCGCAAGGGCTCCCTCGCCTCGTTGACCGCGTTCGACCTCGGGCGGCTCGCCATCGGCGAGGCGCTGAAGCGGTCGGGGATCGCGGTCGGTGACGTCGACGACATCGTCCTCGGCGAGGTCCTGCAGGGCGGCGGCGACATCGCGCGCTACGCCGCGATCGAGCTGGGCATGTTCGAGGTACCCGGCCTCGCGCACAACCGCCATTGCGCGTCGGGTCTCGCCGCGGTGCAGACCGCGGCCGCCGGGATCCGGGCGGGGATGGACCGAGTCGTGATCGCCGGGGGCACGGAGTCGATCACCCAGTCGCCCAGCGTGTTCAAGAAGCTGCCGGGCTCGTACTCGGGCGTGCAGCCCTGGCTCTCGCCGTCGCACCCCGAGACGCCCGACGCCCCGACGATGGACATGTCGATCACCGTGGGCTGGAACACGGCACAGCGCGTCGGCGTCACGCGCGAGGAGCAGGACCACTGGGCGTACCACTCGCACATGCGTGCGGTCGCGGCCACCGACGAGGGTCGTCTGCGCGACGAGATCTTCGCCGTGGACGTGCCCGACCCTGCAGCGGGACGCGGCGCGACCCGCGTGTTCGAGGTCGACGAGCACCCGCGGCGCGACACGACGCTCGAGAAGCTGGCGGCCCTCCCGCCGTTGCACCCCGAGATCGAGGGCTTCTCGATCACCGCCGGCAACGCGTCCGGGCTCAACGACGGTGCATGCGCGCTCGTGGTCTGCGACGACACCTACGCGCAGGACCACGGCCTCGAGCCGATGGCCGTCGTGCGATCGTGGGCGTCCGGCGCCCTGCCTCCCGCCGACACGGGGCTGGGGCCGACCGTGGCGATCCCGAAGGCGCTCGCCCGTGCCGGCCTGGAGGTGGGTGACGTCGACCTCGTCGAGATCAACGAGGCGTTCGCGTCGATGGCCGTGGCGTCGAGCCGCATCCTGGGCTTCCCGCACGAGATCGTGAACGTCAACGGCAGTGGCTGCTCGCTCGGCCACCCGGTGGCGTGCACCGGCGCGCGGATGGTCACGACCCTGATGTACGAGCTGCGCCGCCGCGGCGGCGGGATCGGCGTCGCGAGCATGTGCGCGGGCGGCGGCATGGGCTCCGCGACCGTGATCGAGGTGCTCCCCGGCTAGAGCAGCCGCGCCCCCTCGAGCGCGCGCTCGGTCCACCAGGCGAGCTCGTCGTCGTCGCCGAGTGCCTTCTCCCAGCCGAGCTGGAGCATCGCGCCGAGCATGCAGAGTGCGAGCTGGCGGTCCCACCACGGTTCGGTGTCGATGCCGTGTCGGGTGATCGCGCTGCGGTAGGCCGCGAACGCGTCCTCCTTCGTGTGACCGACGGGGAGGCGGGCGCGGTTGAGCACGACATAGTGGACGAGGTCGGTGCAGGGTGGCCCGGCGCCCGGCAGCGACCAGTCGACGAGGACCGTTCGCCCGTCGCGCGCGGTGCCGAGGTTGCCGAGCTTCCAGTCGCCGTGCAAGAAGGTCGACGGCTCCGCCGCGAGCGCGTCGACGAAGGCCCATGGTTCCGCGAGCAGCGGGAACACGACCGCGGCGAGCTCGGGCGAGCGGTCGGGCAGCCGCGCCCATCCGTCGGCCGCGAGCGAGACCACGGGAGGCGGGGGAGCGGGCGCCGCGAGCTCGAGCTCGAGCGACGCGGGCGCGAAGAAGAGGTAGCGGTTCGAGAGCGGGACGAGTCCCACGTCGTCGGTCCACGCCCATGCGCCCGCGTGCAACGCGGCCATGTGGCCGAGGAAGCGCACGTGCTGCTCGAGCGGGATCGGATCGTCGCCCGGCGGGACGAGGTCGTGGCCCGCGTCGCGCATGAGCACTGCGGTGCCGTCGGTGCCCCGCGCCGCGCCCACGATCGTGTGGTCGATGACGTCGGGCGCGAGGTCGACGACACCGTGCTCCCAGACGATGACGGGGAGGACGCACACGTCCCCGACCTGCCGTGCGATCCAGTCGCGGCGACGATCGACGAGCTTGAGGACGTACGGCTCGCCGTCGATGACGACGCGCTCCAGGAGCGCGCCCGACTTCCCGTCCACGTCCTCGAGCGGCGCGCGCGACTCGGCGCGCTCGAGCAGCTCGGCGACCGAGCCGGCCACCGGTCGAGGTCGCGTGCGGGGCGGCACGGCGGCGAGCGTACGCACGTCGACGGTGAAGGCAGTGCCTGCGGCGCTCGGGACCCGAGCCGCTACATTCCGGCCGTGCCGAACACGGTCGCCTCTCGATGGGGCGACGACCTCTCGCTCGCACACGAGCTCTGCGACCTCGCCGACACGATCACGACCGCGCGGTTCCGGGCGCGCGATCTGCACGTCGACACGAAGCCCGACCTCACACCGGTGAGCGAGGCCGATCACGCCGTCGAGGTCGCCATCCGCGAGCGCCTGGAGCGGGACCGTGCCGGTGACGCGATCATCGGCGAGGAGCTCGGGGCGA
This sequence comes from Acidimicrobiia bacterium, assembly GCA_036559825.1. Taxonomy (GTDB): domain Bacteria; phylum Actinomycetota; class Acidimicrobiia; order IMCC26256; family PALSA-555; genus DATBSK01. The sequence goes on from DATBSK010000232.1 coordinate 3,843, forward strand.
CGGGCGAGTCGGCCCGGCGCTGGATCGTCGATCCGATCGACGGCACGAAGAGCTACGTCCGCGGCGTGCCCGCGTGGGCGACCTTGCTCGCGCTGGAAGCCGACGGCGAGCTCGTCGTCGGCGTCGTCTCGGCGCCCGCGCTCGGCCGGCGGTGGTGGGCCGCGCGCGGTGGCGGCGCGTTCGCCGACGGCGAGCCGATCCGGGTCTCCGAGGTCCAGGCACTCGAGGACGCGCAGCTCTGCTTCGCGAACTTCCGCGACTGGGAGCCGAAGGGTCTCGGCGCGGCGATGCTCGCCCTCGCCGGACGCGTGTGGCGCGCGCTCGGGTTCGGTGACTTCTGGGGGCACATGCTCGTGGCCGAGGGCGCAGCGGACGTGATGATCGAGCCCGAGCTCGCCCTGTGGGACGTCGCGGCGCTGCGGCCGATCGTCGAGGAGGCGGGCGGCAGGTGCACGGACCTGGCCGGCGCGCCCGCGGCCGGACCGGGCGGGTGCGTGACGACGAACGCGCTGCTGCACGACGACGTGCTCGGCGCGCTCGGCGCCTCCGGGGCGGCGACGTGACGCGACCCGAGGTCACGGTCGGCATCGACATCGGCACGTCGTCGGTGAAGGCGATCGCCGCCGACGCCGACGGGCGCGTCGTGTCGTTCGCACGGGTGCCGCACGAGGTACGCGTGCCGTCACCGCTGCGCTTCGAGCACGACGCGGACGCCGCCTGGCGCCGCGGGCCGCGCGCCGCGCTGGGCGCGGTGTCGGCCGAGGTCGACGTGCTCGGGGTGAGCGTCGCCGCGATGGTGCCGTCGCTCACCGCGGTGGACGCCGACGGCATCCCCGTCGTGCCTGGGCTGCTGTACGGCGACGAGCGTGGCCGCGCCGCCGAGTCCGAGGCCACCGGGATCGAGAGTGGGGAGCTGCTCGGGTTCCTCCGCTGGTGCGCGCACGAGGTTCCGGAGGCCGCCGGGTTCTGGCCCGCGCAAGCGACCGCGAACCATGCCCTGTCCGGGGAGGCGGTGCTCGACACGTCGACGGCCGCGACCGCACACCCGCTGTTCGACTGGACCGGATGGGACGCGGAGATCGCAGCCGGGTTCGGTGCCCGGCCCGAGCAGCTCCCGCGCCTCGCGCCGACGGGGTGGGAGGCCGCACGCGTCGACGGTGACGGGCCGCCGCTGGCGGCGGGATCGGTCGACGCGCTCGCCGATCAGATCGTCGCGGGGGCGGACGACGAAGGCGACGTGCTCCTGCTCCTCGGGACGACCCTGATCGTGTGGGTGGTGAGCGCGCGCGAGGCCTCGGTGCCCGGCTTCTGGACGATCCCCCACACCACGCCGGGCATGTCGCTCGTCGGAGGTCCGTCGAACGCCGGCGGGCTCTTCTGCAACTGGGTCGCAGGATGGGTGGGCGAGCCGGCGGGTCCCGCGGAGCCGGCGCGGGTGCCGGTGTGGGCTCCCTACCCGCGCGGCGAGCGCACGCCGTTCCGCGACCCGATGCGGCGGGGCGAGCTGCTCGACCTCGACCTCACGCACGACGCTGCTGCCGTCCGGAGGGCGGCGTTCGAGGCGTCGGGCTTCGTCGTCCGGCGCGTGCTCGAGACGGTTCGCGAGCACGCGGGGGTCACCCCGCGGAGGCTCGTCGCGACGGGTGGCGGCGTCCGGGTCGACGATTGGGTCCAGGCCGTCGCCGACGCGACGCGCGTGCCGGTGGACTGCGTCGCGGTGCCCGAAGGAGGCGCGCTCGGGTCGGCCTGGTTCGCGCGGATGGCCGCCGGGCTCGAGGAGCCAACGGCTACGGCAGACGCGCGCCGGTGGGCGCGCACGGGCCGCACGGTCGAGGCGGACCCCGCGTGGGTCGCGGCGGTCGAGGACCGGTACGCACGCTTCCTCGAGGTCGCGGGCCCGCGCCAGGCCCGCTGAGTCCCGGCTACGGTCGAAACCCGTGGCCCTGCGGATCGAGGTCGACGTCGAGAAGTGCATGGGGCAGGGAACGTGCGAGTTCTACGCCCCCGCGACGTTCGCGCTCGGTGACGACGGCATCTCGCACGTCGTCGACCCCGAGGGCGACCCCGAGGAGAAGATCGTCCTCGCGGCGCAGGGCTGCCCGACCGGCGCGATCTCCGTGTGGCGCGGCGACGAGCGCATCGCCTGACGACCACGGTGCCCGAGCCTTCGTTCGTCCTCGTCCACGGCGGCGCACACGGCGCGTGGTGCTGGGAGCCACTCCTGCCGCACCTCTCCGGCTCGGCGCTCGCCGTCGACCTGCCGCCGAAGTCGGTGCGCGGCATCCGAGCCGAGCACGCCACCCCGCCACCCGAGCTGCTCACCGTGGGTCTCGACGACTTCGCGTCGAGCGTGATCGCGGACGTCGACGCCGCCGGCCTCGATCGCTTCGTGCTCGTCGGTCACTCGATGGGAGGTCTCACCGTCCCGGAGGTGGCGCGCCGCATCCCGGATCGAGTCGAGCACCTCGTCTTCGTGTCGTGCCTCATCCCGCCCGACGGCGGCTCGATCATCGAGGCGCTCCCAGACGTGCACCGTGACACGGTGCGGCGCTCGGTCGCCGATGCCGTCGCCGGCGAGGCCGGTGCCGTCATGGGCCAGTTCGACGACGACATGACCCGTCAGATGTTCTGCAACGACATGGACGACGAGCAGACCGAGTTCGTGCTCGCGCACACGGGCCTCGAGGCACCGCTCGCCTTTGCCGATCCCGTGACGCGTGCCGGGATCCCACCCGAGCTCCCCAAGACCTACGTGAGGCTGGCGCGCGACCAGGCGCTCGCGCCCGACGACCAGGAACGCCAGATCGCCGCACTCCGCGACTCGCCGGGAGGCGAGCTGCGCATCGTCGACCTCGACACCGCGCACGACGTGATGATCAGCGCGCCGGAGCTGCTGGCCGGCGTGCTCAACGAGCTCGCCGCCCGTCCATAGGATCCCGATCGTGCCCATCGGCATCAGCGAAGAGCACGTCGCGCTCAACGAGTCGGTCGCGGGATGGCTCGACCGTCACTGCCCGCCGGCGGTCGTGCGCCGCACGCTCGAGGCCGACCGCGAGGGGCTGCCGCCGTTCTGGGCGGAGCTCGGCGAGCAGGGCTGGCTCGGCCTCCACGTGCCCGAGGCCTCCGGTGGCTCGGGCTTCGGGCTCGCGGAGGCTGGCGTGGTGGTCGAGGCGCTGGGCCGCGCGGCCGCGCCGGGGCCGGCGCTCCCGACGATGGTGGCGAGCGCGCTGCTCGCGCGCTCGTCGAACGACGCGCTCGCGGCCGCGCTGCTGCCCCCGCTCAGCACCGGCGAGCTCGTGGGCGCGCTCGGCGGCGGCCCCGGGTGCGGGTTGCACGCCGACGAGACCGACGACGGCCTCGAGGTCCACGGAACCGTCCGACCCGTGCTCGCGGCACACGTCGCAGACATCCTCGTGGCGCCGTGCCGCGTCGGCGAGGGCACGCGCTGGATCGCGCTCGATCTCACCGCCCCGGGCGTGGAGCGCGTCGAGCTGCCGAGCGTCGACCAGACCCGGCGCGTCGCCGAGATCCGAGCCGACGGTGTCCACGTCGGCGCCGAGCGATGCATCGACGGCATCGACGCTGCCGTCGCGCTGGACCTCGCCGCGGCGCTCGCGGCAGCCGAGCTCGTCGGCGTCGCGCAGTGGTGCGTCGACACGGCGGCGGCACACGCGAGGGAGCGCGTGCAGTTCGGCCGGCCGATCGGCCAGTTCCAGGGTGTGAAGCACCGGTGTGCCGACATGCTCTGTCGCGTCGAGCTCGCACGCGCCGCCGCGTGGGACGCGCTGCGCGCCGCGGACGACGGCGACGCGCGGTCGCTCGCAGCGTCGGCAGCGCTCTCGCTCGCACTCGATGCCGCGTTCGAGAACGCCAAGGACTGCATCCAGGTGCTCGGAGGGATCGGCTTCACCTGGGAGCACGACGCGCACGTGTATCTCAAGCGCGCGATGGCGATGCAGAGCGTGCTCGGCGCGGCGTCGCGGTGGCGGATCCGGACGTGCTCGCTCGCGCTCGCGGACGAGCGGCGCGGATTGCGGCTCGACGTCGGTGACGCGGGAGGCACGGTGCGCTCGGAGGTCCGCGCGTTCCTCGCCGAGGTGCGGGAGCTCCCGCCCGACGAGCAGCGCCGACGCGTCGCCGACGGCGGATACCTGATGCCGACGTGGCCGGTCCCCTGGGGCCGCGGCGCCGACGCCGTCGAGCAGGTGGTCATCGAGGAGGAGTTCCGTGCCGCGCGGGTCCCGCGCCCCGGGATCATGATCGGGAGCTGGGCGCTGCCGCCCGTGATCGTGTACGGCTCGCTCGAGCAGCAGGAGCGATGGATCCCGCCGACGCTCCGCGGCGAGATCACCTGGTGCCAGCTCTTCAGCGAGCCGGGCGCGGGCTCGGACCTCGCCAGCCTGGCGACGCGCGCGGCACGCGTCGAGGGCGGATGGGTCGTGAACGGCCAGAAGGTCTGGACGTCAATGGCGCAGCACGCCGACTGGGGGATCCTCCTGGCCCGGACGGACCCGGACGCGCCGAAGCACGACGGCATCTCGTGCTTCATGATCGACATGAAGCACAGCGGCGATGGTCTCGACATCCGCCCGCTCCGGGAGCTGACCGGTGACGCGATGTTCAACGAGGTGTTCTTCGACGACGTGTTCGTGCCCGACGACTGCCTCGTCGGTCAGGAGCACGACGGCTGGCGCTGCGCGCGCACGACGCTCGCGAACGAGCGGGTGTTCATGGGAAGCGGCCTCACGCTGGGCCGTGGTCTCGAGCAGGTGCTCGCACTCGCGCGGGAGCGCGAGCTCGCCCACGACGACCTCGTCACCGACGCGTTGGGCGGCCTCGTCGCGACCGGGCACGCGCTCGCGTGCCTGGGCTTCCGGTTGACGCTGGCGGCGCTCGCCGGTGCGGACCCGAGCGGGTCGGAGGCGTCGGTGCGGAAGCTGCTCGGCGTGCTGCACGACCAGCGTGTGCAGGAGGTCGGCCTCGGCCTCTGCGGCGTGGACGGGTGCGTCGCCGAGGGTCACGGCCAGCCGTGGAGCCGCGGCTTTCTCTTCAACCGGAACCTCACGATCGCCGGTGGGACGAGCGAGATCCAGCGCAACATCATCGGCGAGCGCGTGCTCGGCCTCCCACGCGATCCCTCGTGAGCCGCCGTGCCGCGCGTGGTCATGTCGGTGGGAGCTCGACGACCTCACCGGGATAGACGAGGCTGACGTTGCCGGAACGCAGGCGCGCTTCGTTCGTCATGCACAGCCGCGTCCAGTACGGCGCGATCTCCTCCGCGGGGATGGTTGCCGGGTCGCGACGCGTCAGCTGCCCGACGCGAGCCGCGGCGATGCCCCAGAGGTGCTCGCCGGGGGCGATCGTGTGCAGTGCCGGCAGCGCGCCCTCGGCCGCGGACGCGCCGCTGCCCGGGCGTGCCGACGCAGGGCGGCGCGCGCGCGTGTGACCGGTCGCGCCGCGGTTCGCGCCCGTGCGGGGCCCAGGCGCGCGCGTGCGGCCGTCGTGCTCGGGCGGGGCGGATGCCGGACGCGCCGGCCCTTCGCCGCCGGTGCGCCGGGATGCCTCGGCCACCTCGTCGTCGTCGGCGCGCGCCGTGCGGGGTGCCGCGAGGGGGGCGACGGACGCGTCGTGCCCGGTCCGCACCGGCGCCGCTGCGATCGGCGCGCTCGGCAGCGCCGGGGCCGACGAGGCGGCGGGTTCGGGCGGGGCCTCGACGGGCGGGAGCTCGACGGGCGCCTCGTCCGGCAGCTCGTCGGGCTGCTCGACGGGCGCATCGGGCTCGTCCGCCGGCGGTTCGGTGGAACCGGACGGATCGGCGGCGGCCGACACGTCCGGCGGGCGCGGCTCGTCGATCTGCGCGTGTGCGTCGTCAGCGCCGACGAGGGTCGCGACGACGAGCTCGCCGGCGAGGGCCGCCGCCGTGAGGGTCGCGGCGAGGGTGGGACGCGGTCTGCGCGGGCGGAATTGCGGAGCAGCGGGTGCCATAGGGACCTCCGGGTGCCGGCAGCGGCCGGTGTCGACGGGATCGTGCGGACCCCATGACCCGCGTCCTGCTCGTGCGTCACGCGCGTCCGGCCGCCGGGTTCGACGCGGCTCCGGATCCGGGCCTCGACCCCATCGGCCATGGGCAAGCGGACGCACTCGCGGCCCACCTCGGCGTCCAGCCACCGCTCGCCGTCGTCACCTCGCCGCTGCGCCGCGCCCGCGAGACCGCGGCGCCCCTGGCGCGACGCTGGGCGTGCCGGCCCGACGTCGTGGCCGCGTTCGGCGAGATCCCGGCGCCCCAGGGGCCCCCCGCCGAGCGCGCCGCGTGGCTCCGCGCCGTCATGCCGCTGACGTGGGACGACGTCGAGCCTCGCCTCCTGGACTGGCGGACCGAGCTGCTCGAGACGCTGGCGGCCCAGCCCCGCGACGGGGTGGTCGTGACCCACTTCGTCGCCATCAACACGATCGTCGGGATGGCGACCGGCGACCGCAGGCTCGTGTCCTGTACGCCCGGTCACGCTTCGGTCACGGAGGTCGAGGTCGCGGCGGGCGCCGTGACCCTCCGCTCCGGACCGGGCTCGTGAGGTCGTCACCCTCCGACTCGGCTGGTGCTACGTTCCGCCCGTCATGACCTGACGACATCGGCTGCGGATCAGGGGGGTCGTTCGCCCATGGCGCTCGCGCTCGAGATCTTCGACAACTACGGCCTGAACTTCCTCGCTCGGTGGGCGCACGTGCTCGCGGGCATCACCTGGATCGGCCTCCTCTACTACTTCAACTTCGTGCAGGTGCCCGCGTTCGCGGAGCTCGACGCAGGTGCGCGCAATCAGGCCATCGACAAGCTCGCCTCGCGCGCGCTCTGGTGGTTCCGTTGGGCGGCTGCCGCCACGTTCCTGTTCGGCCTGCTGATCGGGTTCATCCCGATCGCGAGCGAAGGGGACGGCATCTTCCTCACGAGCGGGTTCTTCAAGTCGGCCGAGGGCGTCGCCATCTCCACCGGGATGCTGCTCGGCATCACGATGTTCCTGAACGTCTGGGGCGTGATCTGGCGCAACCAGAAGGTCGTCATCGCCAACGCGCGCAACGTGCTCGCGGGTGGCGAGGCCGATCCCGCCGCAGCCGCCGCAGGGCGCAAGGCGGCGCTCGCGTCACGGCAGAACACGATCTTCTCGTTCGCGATGCTCTTCTTCATGGTCGGCGCGGTGCACTTCCTCGCGAGCGGTGGGTTCAGCCTCGCCGAGAGCAGCGACCGGGTCGTGTACTGGATCATCACCGCGGTGCTGTGGCTCGCGCTCGAGCTGAACTGCCTCGGCGTGATCGGCGGGACGGGCCAGAACCTGACGAACTGGATCTACGAGGACCACAAGCGCGCCATCGGCGTCGGGCTCGTGCTCGTCGTCGTCTGGTACGCGCTCTGGGAGATCATCTTCTAGCCGGGTCGATTCCGCTCCGGCGTCCCGGCCGTCCGGCCACGCCTGCGCTTCATCTTCTAGCCGGGTCGATTCCGCTCCGGCGTCCCGGCCGTCCGGCCGCGCCTGCGCTTCATCTTCTAGCTGGGGTCGAGCAGCAGCGCCGCGAGGCGCGCCTGGTGCTCGGCCTCGGTGCCGAGCAGCTGCGCATCCGTCTTGACCCTGCGCACGTGGAGGTGCATGTCGTGCTCCCACGTGTAGCCGATGCCGCCGTGGATCTGGATCCCCTCCTTGGCGAGGAGTCGCTGGCACTGGCCCGCGGCGATCTTGGCGGTCGCGGCGGCCTCCGCGTGGCGCGGGTCGTGCTCCGCGATCGCGAGCGCGGCGAAGTAGCCGGTCGCCCGCGCTCGCTCGAGCATGACGAACATGTCCGCCAGCTTGTGCTTGATCGCCTGGAACGACCCGATCGGCACCCCGAACTGCTCCCGGTGCTTGGCGTACTCGAGCGTCATGTCGAAGATCGCCTGGCACGTGCCCACGGCTTCGAGCGCGAGGCAGACGATCGATTCGTCGAGCGCGTGGGCGAGTGCGACCTCGGTCGTGTCCCCCGGCTCTCCGAGCATTCGATCGTCGTCGACCGTCGCGCCGTCGAGCGTCAAGACCGCGATTCCACGCGTCGCGTCGATGGCCGCGACGGGCGCGACGTCGACGTCTGCGACCGGGACCACGAACGCGCCGACCGCCCCCGCGTCGCTCGTGCCGTCGAGCCGCGCCACGACGACGACCTCGTCGGCGAGGTCCGCGCCGAGCACACCCGTCTTGCGGCCCGCCAGCTGCCATCCGCCGCCGGAGCGGGTCGCCGTCGCCGAGACGGTCGCGAGGTCGATGCGGCCGGCGCCCTCGGTGAGCGCGAGCGCGCCCGTGAGCCTGCCCTCGGCGACCGGGCCGAGGAACCGCGCCCGCTGCTCGTCGGTGCCGACTGCGTGCACCACCGGTGCGAACTGCGTGACCGTCGGGACGAACGGACCGGGAGCGAGCACCCGGCCGAGCTCCTCGACGACGACGGCCAGCTCGACCATCCCGAGGCCGAGCCCGCCGAGCTCCTCGGCGATCGTGAGCGCGGGCCAGCCGAGCTCGCACATCTGCTTCCACAGCGCGTCGGCGGACGTGCCCTCCTCGACGACCGACCGCACGAAGGCGGGTGGGCACTCCCGGACGAGCATCGCCCGGACGCCGTCGCGCAGCTCGTCCTGATCGGCCGTGAACTCGAGCTCCACCTCAGCCTCGCTCCACCGGTTCAGCGGCGACGGCCGCACCGAGGGCCTTGCGGTCGACCTTCTCGCCCGCGGTGAGCGGCAGCGCATCGACCACGACCATGGCCTCCGGCAGCTTGTACGCGGCCAGGCGGTCGCTCGCGAACGCGCGGAGGTCGTCGAGGGACGGGTGGGACGACGGGTCGTGGGGGACGACGACCGCGACCCCGAGCTCGCCCATGACGGCATCGGCTCGCGGCACGATGGCGATCGCGGCGACGCCGGGGTGGTTGGAGAGCACCGCTTCGACCTCGACCGGGTGCACGTTGTACCCGCCCCGCACGTACATCTCCTTGGAGCGACCGACGAGTCGCAGGCGTCCGCCGTCGTCGACCCAGCCGAGATCGCCGGTGCGCACGAAGCCGTCGGCGGTGAAGGCGGCGCGCGTCGCGTCCGGGTCCTGCCAGTAGCCACTCATGACCGCGGGCGAGCGGAGGCAGACCGCGCCGACCTCGCCGGTCGGGACGGCGCGGTCGTCGTCGTCGAGGACCCGGAGCTCGACGCCGGCGTGCGGCCGGCCGACGCTCACGACCGCGTCCTCGTCGGGGTCGTCGAACGACGTGCCCAGGCCGATGCCGGCCTCGGTGCACGAGTAGCGGCTGGCGAGGCGGGCGTCGAAGCGTCGCCGCGCCTCCTGCGCGAGGCCGGGCGTCACCGGTCCGCCACCGACGACGATGTGCTGCACGCAATCGAGGTCGAAGGCGTCGAAGTCGGGCTGGCGGAGCATGAGCGCCACCTGCGTCGGCACGCCGCCGACGGAGCTCATGCGCTCACGCTCGACGAGCTGGAGGGCGCCGCGCGCGCTCCAGCGGCGCATGATGAAGCTCGTCCCGCCGCGGCGCAGGTTGCCAGGGAGCTTCGTCATGAACCCCAGGTGGGCGAAGGAGTTGACCGCGAGGCCGCGCGTCCCGCCGCCCCAGGTGTCGCCGACGTCGGTCTGGGTGATGAACGCGAGCTGCCGGTTGCAGTAGAGCGCGCCTTTCGGGACGCCGGTCGTGCCCGAGGTGAAGACGATCGCGACCGGTCGTTCCGGATCGGGCGCGAGCGGGGGTGGCACCGCGCCGTCGATGCGCAGCTCACGCAGCAGCGAGTCCGGGCTCTCGGCGGGCGCCACGTCGACCGTGTCGTGGTCCGCCGGGGAGAGCCCGGGCGCGGCGACGACGAGGCGCGGTGTCGCGCGCTCCACCACCGCGGCGCGTTCGGCGGCCGTCAGCCGATCGTTCACGCCGGCCGTGATCGCGCCGAGCTTCGCGCCGGCGAGGTAGCAGACGAGGTACTCCGGGCCCGGCGGCAGCACGAGCGTGACCACCGCCCCGGCGTCGACACCGCGCGCGGAGAGGCCCCCCGCGACGTCGTCGGAGATCCGGTCGAGATCGGAGTACGAGAGGCTCCAGCCCGCTTCGGTGACGCACGCGGGCGAGTCGGCGAAGCGTGCAGCGGCCTCGCGTAGGGTGGCGGCGAGCATGGCGGAGCCTTCGCGTCCTGCCGTGTGGGGGTTCTGCGGTGGCGGCATCGTACAAGTCGGACGGAGCGGACGGTTCCCGGTCGCCACGCGCCGCCGAGCCCGCGTCCGGAACGCCGGCCGCACAGCGCGAGCTGCGCGCCCAGGGGCGCCGGACGATGCAGCGACTGCTGGATGCCGGGCTGCGCGTGTTCGCACGCCGGGGCTATCACGCCGCGCGGGTCGACGACATCGTGCGAGCCGCCCGCACGTCGCACGGGACCTTCTATCTCTACTTCGCCAACAAGGAGGATCTGCTCCGCGCGCTGGCGGTCGACTGTGCGCACGACCTCACGACCATGGCGGACACCATCGGCGTGATCGGTCCCGACGAGGCGGGCCGGGCCGAGCTGCGCCGGTTCCTGGAGCGGTTCCTGGGCACGTACCGCCGCTACGGACCCGTCATCCGCGCCTGGATGGAGGACCAGGTCGGTGACCGCGACATCGATCGTCTCGGAGTCAAGGCGTTCACGGCGATCGGCGACCGGCTGGGCCAGCGCATGCGCGAGTCGGGCGTCGAGATCGCCGCGGACGAGCGCACCGCGGTCGGTGCGCTCATGGCGATGCTCGAGCGGGTGAGCTACGGCGTGTCGTCGGGCCGGTTCATCGAGGACGACGACGCGCTCCTCGACACGCTCACGACGATCGTGCACCGCGGGTTCTTCGGCGCCGGTAGCTGAGGCGAGTGTCCGCGGCGCAGGTACCCTGCGCCGCAGCGAGCCGACCAATGGAGCAGACGTCAGCCGCGGCGCTGCGCGTCGATGCCCGGGTTCGTCGTTCGGAAGGCGTAGCGGTTGAGGATGTGCCCGACCTGGCTCGGGTCCCACTGAGTCGGGTTCCCCTCCTTGTCGGTCGAGAAGAACTCCTCGCCCATCTCCCAGGGCCGGTAGATGCACAGTGAGTTGCCCACCATGCGCAGCACCTGGCCGGTGACGGGCTTCGAGTCGTCGGACGCGAGCCACACGACCGCCGGCGCAGAGTTCGCGGGGTTCATCCGGTCGAACTCGGTGTACTCCTCGGGGTTCTTGATCTCGATGTCCTGCATGGCCTGGCCGACCATGCGGGTGAAGCCGCCCGGACCGATGCAGTTGGCGCGCACGCCGTAGCGGACCAGCTCGAGACTCGCGATGATCGTCATCGCCGCGATGCCCGCCTTCGCTGCGCCGTAGTTGATCTGGCTGGCCTGACCCTGCAGTCCCGCGCTCGACACCGTGTTGACGATTGAGGCGCTGGGCTGGC
>DATBSK010000233.1:0-3733 GCA_036559825.1 Acidimicrobiia bacterium
GACGCGGTGTTGATGATGCTGCCACCGTCGCCCTCGAGCAGGTGGGGGAGCGCGGCTCGACAGGCCCAGAAGATCGCCGAGAGGTTCGTCGCGATGGTGAGGTCCCACTCCTCCTCGGTGCAGTCGACGAGCCTCCCCGACATCTGCACGGCGGCGTTGTTGTAGAGGACGTCGAGCCGGCCGTAGCGCTCGAGCGCGCGCTCGACCATCTCGTCGATGTCCGCGCGCACGGAGACGTCGGCGTGGAGGGCCATGCCTTCGGCGCCGAGCACCTCGAGCATCCCGACGGTCTCGGCCGAACCGGCGTCGTTGACGTCGGCGACGACGATCCGCGCCCCCTGGGCGCCGAACAGCAGAGCGGCGGCCCGGCCCTGCCCGGACGCTGCACCGGTGATGAGGGCGACCTTGTCGGCGAGGAGGCCGTCGAAGTCGAGGCCGGCGGCGATGACCACGGCGCGGAGTCTGACGTCGGTGTCAGGCTCGCTGCAACCGGGCCCAGGTGTCGACGACCTCGTCAGCGGTGGCACGAGTCGCGAGCGGGGCGATGGTGTGCTCGAGCACCGCGTCCCCGTACTGGCGAGGGATGCCCGCGACGGCATCGGTGACGACCACGACGTCGTACCCGAGGTCGACGGCGACCATCACCAGCCCGGGGACGCCGACGTTCAGCGACACCCCCGTCGCCACGACGGTCCGGATCTCGAGGTTGCGGAGGAGCTGGTCGAGACCCGTCCCAGGGAACGGCGTCAGGCCGTGCGTCCGCGGCGACAGAAGGTCGCCCGGCTCCGGGCCGAGCTCCGGCACGACCGCGGCGGCGTCACTGCCCGCGAGCGGGTGCGGGCTGCCCTTCGCGAGGGCGCGCAGGAGCGGTGCGTTCGCGCGCGACCCGGCGCGGTCGCTGCGGAACTCCGCGGTGCAGTGCACGACGCACGCACCAGCCCGCCGCGCGGCGTCGACGACGCGAGCGGCAGCCGCGACGATGCCCCGCGCTGCGACCTCCTCGGCGAGGGGTGCGATCGCCGCCGAGTCGCCGACGACACCCCGCTGCAGCTCCATCGTGAGCACCGCGGTGTGCGGCGGGTCGAGCAGGCCGGCCAGGTCGCGTGGCATGCGCTCGCAGGCTATGCCGGTTCGTGCGCGGCCCGTGAGCGTCGGTGCGACGTCGCGCGCAAGTTGACAGCGGCGTCAGGGACCGTGCACGCTGCCGCGGTGGCCGAGCAGAAGCTGTTCTTCGACGACGTGGAGGTGGGCGACGAGGCTCCGGCGTTCAGCCACGAGCTGACGCGCACCGATCTCGTGCGGTATGCCGGCGCATCCGGCGACTTCAACCCGATGCACCACGACGAGATGGCCGCGACCGGTGCCGGCCTGCCGAGTGTGTTCGGGCACGGGATGTTCACGATGGGCATGCTCGGGAGGGCGATCACCGACTACGTCGGGGTGGGCAACCTCCGCAGCTACAAGGTCCGCTTCACGAAGCAGACATGGCCGGGCGAGCAGCTGACGACCCGGGTCGCGGTGGCGAAGAAGTACGACGAGGACGGCGAGCACCGCGTCGACCTCGATTGCGAGGTGACCAGCGCGAACGGCGATGCGAAGGTGTCAGGCGTCGCGGTCGCGGCACTCCCGTCTCGGTGAACCGCGACGACTGGAGCTTTCCCTTCGAGGGTCCGCTCCACGAGGTGTTTCCCGCTCTCCACGAGGCGCAGAACACGTGGATGAGCCAGATCGACTCGCTGCGAGCGCCCGACCGCAAGACCCACGAGCTCATCCGGCTCGCGTGCACCGTGATCCTCCGCAACGGCCCGGGCATCGTCCGTCACGCGCGGCTCGCGCGTGAGGTCGGGGCATCGTGGGACGAGATCTTCGGGTCGATCATGCTGACGTGCCCTGGGTTCGGGCTGCTGCCGGCGGTCGAGGCCATCCCGCACGCGCGCCGAGGCTTCGACCTCGCCGTGGACTCCGACGAGAACGAGGTGGACGGTGAGTCGGAATGAGTGAGGCGAGCGCCCGCGGCGCGGGTATCCCGCGCCGCAGCGAGTCGACCCATGGAGAAGATGTCCCGTTCCGGATCCTGCCGCGGATCACCGACCGCAACCAGCACTTCTGGCAGGGCGGCCGCGACGGCGAGCTCCGCTTCCAGCGCTGTCGCGCGTGCGGCTACTACCTCCACCCGCCGAACGTGGTCTGCCCGAAGTGCCTCTCGAAGGACATCGGGATCGAGGCGGTGTCCGGTCGCGCGGAGGTCCACACCTACTCCGTGAACCATCAGCGCTGGATGCCCGGGCTCGAGCCGCCGTTCGTCCTCGCGATCGTCGCGTTGCCCGAGCAGGACGGGTTGCGCCTCACGACGAACATCGTCAACTGCCCGGTCGACGACGTGACGATCGGGATGCCGGTGCAGGTCGTGTTCGAGGCTCATGAAGAGGAAGAGGTCTGGATCCCGCTCTTCGAGCCCGCGCAGGACGGCGCGTGATGGGCGAGGACCTGGATCTCCTCGGCGAGCGACGCGCGGTGCTGTCGGGCGCCGGTCAGTCGGACGTCGGGCGGCGCCTGCATCGCGACCCGCTCGAGCTGACGCTCGACAGCTGCATCGCCGCCATCGAGGACGCCGGGTTGACGACCGCCGACATCGACGGCATCTCGACGTACCCGGGGCCGATGGACATGCCGCCAGGCTTCTCGGGTGCGGGAGCCGTCGAGGTGCACGACTCGTTGCGGCTCGAGCTGAGCTGGTGGAACGGGGGGCTCGAGCTGCCGTCGCAGCTCGGCGCCGTGATCGCCGCGTGCCTCGCCGTCTCCGCCGGACTCGCCAAGCACGTCATCTGCTTCCGCAGCGTGTTCGAGGGAAGTGCCCAGGGAGAGGGTGGGCGTGCGGCGGTGATGCCGGGCGGTGGCTCACGCAGCAGCGTGCCGCGGACCTCCGGGTTCATGGAGTGGATGCTGCCCTTCTCCGCGCCGTCGGCCGCGACCTGGATCGCGATGATGGCGCAACGCCACTTCCACGAGTACGGGACGACGCGCGAGCAGCTCGCACAGATCGCTCTGAACGCGCGCAAGAACGCAGCGTTGAACCCCAAGGCGATCTACACCGCCACGATGACGCTCGACGACTACCTCGACGCACGGATGATCTCGTCGCCGCTCTGTCTCTTCGACTGCGACGTGCCGTGCGACGGCTCGACCGCGGTCGTCGTCTCACGCGTCGACACGGCCCCCGATCTGCGGAAGTCGCCGTTGCACGTCGAGGCCGTCGGCACCGCGTTGCGCGGGCGGCCGTCGTGGGACCAGTTCGACGACCTCACGACCATGGCCGTCCGTGACGCGGGAGCCCAGCTCTGGACCCGCACCGATCTGACGCCCACCGACGTGCAGCTCGCCGAGATGTACGACGGCTTCTCGTTCATCACGATGGCGTGGCTCGAGGCCATGGGCTTCTGCGGCAAGGGCGAGTCCGGTCCGTTCGTCGAGGGCGGCGAGCGGATCGCCCGCGACGGTCTGCTGCCCCTCAACACGAACGGGGGGCAGCTGTCGTCGGGTCGCCTGCACGGCTTCGGCTTCATCCACGAGGCGTGCGTCCAGCTCTGGGGCGAAGCCGGGGAGCGTCAGGTGCCGGGCGACCCCGAGGTCGGCGTCGCGTGCGCGGGCGGCGGTCCCCTGGCAGGCGCGCTCCTGCTCACCCGCGGCCGCTGAGATCTTGTTTGGTCGATCCGTGCCGCTATGGCGGCACGGA
>DATBSK010000234.1:0-1973 GCA_036559825.1 Acidimicrobiia bacterium
CGAGCGTGGCGCCGACCATCATGCGGGCAGCGATCTTCGCCAAAGGCACGCCGGTGGCCTTGCTGACGAAGGGCACGGTGCGGCTGGCGCGTGGGTTCGCCTCGAGGACGTAGACCTCGCCCCCTTTGACCGCGTACTGCACGTTGAGCAGCCCGCGCACGTCGAGCGCGTTCGCCAGCGCCCGCGTGTACGTCTCGATCGCCGCAATGACCGGCGGCGCGAGCGTTTGCGGTGGGATCGCGCACGCAGAGTCGCCCGAGTGCACGCCTGCTTCCTCGATGTGCTCCATGATCCCGCCGATCAGCACCTCCCCTGCGGCGTCGCGCAGCGCGTCGACGTCGACCTCGATGGCATCCTCGAGAAAGCGGTCGATCAGGGCGGGACGGGACGCGCTCAAGCCGCCTTCGCGGCCGAGGCTCCCGGTGCCGCCGAGCTCCGCCATCGCGGCGTCGAGACCTTCGGCGTCGTACACGATCTGCATGGCGCGTCCCCCGAGCACGTACGACGGCCGGACGAGCACCGGGTAGCCGATGCCCTCGGCCACGACGTGGGCGGCTTCGGGCGTTGCGGCGGTTCCGCCGTCGGGTTGCGGGATGCCGAGCTCGGTGCACAGCGCGTTGAACTGCTCGCGGTCTTCGGCGAGGTCGATCGACAACGGGCTCGTGCCGAGGATCGGTACGCCCGCGCTCTGGAGGACCTGGGCGAGCTTCAGGGGAGTCTGGCCGCCGAGGCTCACGATCACGCCCGCGAGCTCGCCGCGCTCGGCCAGGCGCGCGCAGACGGCGAGCACGTCCTCCCCGGTGAGCGGCTCGAAGAAGAGCCGGTCGCTGGTGTCGTAGTCGGTGGAGACGGTCTCGGGGTTGCAGTTCACCATCACGGTCTCGAAACCGACCGCCGAGAGCGCGAACGCGGCGTGGACGCAGCAGTAGTCGAACTCCACGCCCTGACCGATCCGGTTGGGCCCGCTGCCGAGGATCACGACGGCGGGCGCGTCGAGCGGCGCGACTTCGTCTTCGTCCTCGAACGTGCCGTAGTGATACGGGGTCCTGGCCGCGAACTCGGCCGCGCAGGTGTCCACGGTCTTGTAGGTGACATCGACGCCGGCGTTCTTCCGTGCGCCCCGCACCCGGGCTTCGTCGACATCCCAGAGGTAGGCGAGCTGTCCGTCGGAGAACCCGAACCGCTTGGCCCGGCGCCAGTCGCTGCGTGCCATGCCCGTGAGCCCGGTCGCCTCGAGGCGGGCGCGCTCTTCGACGATCTGCAGAATGCCGTCGAGGAACCACGGGTCGACGCCGGTGGCGTCGCCGAGCCGCTCGACGGAGGTGCCTCCGCGCAGCGCGGCCTCGAGCGTGAACACCCGATCCGGTGTTGGCGATGCCGCCGAGCGCACGAGCTCGTCGTCCGAGGAGGCTCCGAGCGGCTCCTCGGCCGGGTCGCAGTTGAGTCCCAGCCGGCCGGTCTCCAGGGACCGCACCGCCTTCTGGAGCGATTCGGGGAAGGTGCGGCCGATCGCCATGGCCTCGCCGACCGACTGCATCATCGATCCGAGCGCGGGTGTCGCACCGGGCAGCTTCTCGAACGCCCAGCGCGGCACCTTCGTCACGACGTAGTCGATCGTCGGTTCGAACGACGCCGGTGTCTCGCCCGTGATGTCGTTCATGACCTCGTCGAGCCGGTACCCGACGGCGAGCCGGGCCGCGATCTTGGCGATCGGGAACCCCGTCGCCTTGCTCGCCAGCGCGCTCGACCGCGACACCCGCGGGTTCATCTCGATGATCTGCTGCCGCCCGTCGGCCGGGTTCACCGCGAACTGGATGTTCGACCCACCGGTATCGACGCCGATGCGGCGGATGCACGCGAACGCGGCGTCGCGCATCCGCTGGTACTCGACGTCGGTAAGGGTCTGCGCGGGCGCGACGGTGATCGAGTCACCGGTGTGCACGCCCATGGGATCGAAGTTCTCGATCGAGCAC
>DATBSK010000235.1:0-21426 GCA_036559825.1 Acidimicrobiia bacterium
GGTCGTCACGGCCACAGCCAGGCCGCTCTCCCGAGCGACCAGCTCGCGCACCTGGTCGATGCTGGGCATCGGTGACCACCCGACAGAACGCTGTCTTGGAGCGGACGACGGGATTCGAACCCGCGACCCTCACCTTGGCAAGGTGATGCTCTACCAACTGAGCCACGTCCGCGTGAGCGATCGAGGATAGCGCGAGGCTGTGGCGGTGCCGGAGAGAACCGACAAGGGCGTCGAGATCCCCGACGAGCTGGCGATCGCCCTCGCGGCGGCCCCGGATGCCAAGGCCGCGTTCGCCGCGCTGGCCCCGTCGCACCAGCGGGAGTGGGCCGAGCAAGTCGACGACGCGAAGCAGCCGGACACTCGGCAGCGCCGTGCCGCGAAGTGCGTCGAGGAGCTGCGCGGCGAAGGTTGAGCCGCCTCACCTGCGTCGCTCGACGCCCGATGCCAAGGTGAGGGACGCATCGATGGAGGAGTGCAAGGCTCGGTGCGTGGACGCCGCTGAGATCCGCGCTCGGATCGACCACCCCGTCATCGACGCCGACGGCCACCTCATCGAGTACCTGCCGCTGCTGCGCGACTTCCTCGTGGAGGAGGCGGGTGAAACCGTCGCCGCCCGCTTCGACGACACGCTCGCGTCGTCGGCACGCACCCGTGCGCTGTCGTCCGGCGACCGTCGGCGCCTCGGGATCTCGCGCACCGGGTGGTGGGGCGTGCCGAGTGCGAACACACTGGACCGCGCGACCGCGATGCTCCCGAAGCTGCTCTACGACCGGCTCGACGAGCTGGGCATCGACGTCGCGATCCTCTACCCCACTGCCGGGCTCATGGCGATGGCGCTCGACGACGACGAGCTGCGCACCGCGCTCGCCCGCGCCTGCAACCGGTACGCGGCCGAGTGCTACGGCGAGCTCTCAGACCGCCTGCTGCCGGTCGCGGTCGTCCCCAACTACACGCCCGGTGAGGCGCTGGCCGAGCTCGAGCACGCGGTCGTCGAGCTCGGCCTCCGACCCGTCCTGTTCGGCGGGCTCGTGCTCCGACCCGCGCCCGGGCACGACGGCGACCGCGCCGCGCGCTGGGTCGACGGGCTCGGCCTCGACAGCGAGCACGACTACGACCCGGTGTGGGCCCGATGTGTGGAGCTCGGCGTCTCGCCGACGTTCCACTCGACGGGGATCGGGTTCGGGAGCCGGACGTCGCCCATGAACTACGTGGCGAACCACATCGGCAACTTCGCCGCGGGGAGCGAGGCAGTGTGTCGCTCACTGCTCTTCGGCGGCGCGATGCGCCGCTTCCCACAGCTGCGCTTCGCGTTCCTCGAGGGCGGGATCGCCTGGGCGTGCACGTTGTTCTCCGACGTCCTCGGCCACTGGGAGAAGCGGAACGCGGCCGCCTTGCAGCACTACGACCCGGCCGCGCTCGACCGTCCGCAGCTCGACGAGCTCGTGCGTCGCTACGGGTCGGACGCGTTCGCAGCGCGTCTCGACGCGCTCGGCCCGACGCTGGGCTTCCTGTCCGATCCCGACGAGGACCGGGCCACGCTCGACGAGTTCGCGGCATCGGGTGTCACGTCACGTGACGACCTCCGCGCGATCTTCACCGAGCAGTGCTTCTTCGGCTGCGAGGCCGATGATCCGATGAACGCGCTCGCGTTCGACGCGGCTCGGGTGCCGATGGCCGGTCGGCTCCAGGCGATGTTCGCCAGCGACATCGGCCACTGGGACGTGCCCGACTTCCGCTCGGTGCTCGGGGAGGCGTGGCAGCTGGTCCAGGACGGTCGCATCGACGAGACCGCATTTCGCGCGTTCACGTTCGAGCACGTCGCGGCGCTCTTCACCGGCACTCGCCCCGACTTCTTCGCCGGCACCGCCGTCGAGGACGCGGTCGCCGCCCTCCCGATCGGTTAGCTGCCCGCGAGCGCGGCGACGACCGGCGCGAACTGCTCGAACGTGTCTTCGCCAAAGACGACGTACGAGACGTCCCACTCGTCGCGGCGCTTCTGCAGGGTCTCGACGCACTGGTCGACGGTGCCGCAGAGCGCCACGCCCGACTCGAGCGTGTCCTCCGGCTTCATGCCGTAGGCGCCGCCGACGAGCTCGGCGAGGGCGACGGGATCGTCGGTGATCGCGGCGACGAAGTACCGGATCTGCAGCTCGAGGTCGTCGAAGCGGTCACCGGCGCCCTCACGCACCCACTCGATCTTCTGTCTCGTCGCTTCCGCGAGCGCGCTCTCGACCGCGTCGCCGGTCACCTCACCCTTGCGGAGGTTCGGGTTGATCCCGACCACGTCGGCCTCGCGTCCGGCGAGGCGGAGGATCTTCGGCGCGCCGCCGCCGATCACGATCGGCGGGTACGGCTGCTGCACCGGCTTCGGCTCCGCCGCATAACCCTTGATCGTGTAGTGCTTCCCGGTGAAGTCGAACGCTTCGCCGGCGAAGCAGCCCTTGATGACCGCGAGCGCCTCCTCGAGCCGCTCGATGCGCACGCTCGGGCGGTCGTACGGGAGACCGAGCGCGTCGTAGTCGACCGTCATCCATCCGGCGCCGATGCCGAGCTCCATGCGGCCGTCGGAGAGCAGGTCAATCGTCGCGGCCTCCTTGGCGACGACGGCCGGGTGCTTGTAGTCGTTGCCGAGCACGAGGTGCCCGACCCGCAGCGTGGTCGTGGCCTCGGCGGCCATCGCGACCGCGACCATCGGCGCGAGCGGCGTGCCGATGAAGTGGTCGGGCGCGAACAAGGTCGAGTAACCGAGGTCCTCCATCTTGCGCGCCCGGTCGCGCCATTCGGCGGCGGACGACGCGCTCGAGCACTGGACGCCGAAGCGGAACTTGCGATCGTGGGCCATGCCGTCTCCTCGTCAGGTGCCGGCCAACCGTGCCACGACCGGGGCGAACTGGTCGAGGTGCTCGGCACCGACCACGTGATAGGTCATGTCCCAGCGCTCGCGCCGACGCTCGAGGGTCTCGATCATCGACTCGACCGTCCCGACGAGGCCGACCGGCGAGTCGAGGACGTCGTCCGGCGTCGTGTCGAACGCCGGCGCCATCGCGTTGGCCATGCCGAGCGGGTCGTCGGTGAAGTGCACGAAGCCGGCGAACGCCTGGATCTCGATGCTCGCGTAGCGGTCACCCGCGGTGTCGCGGACCCAGGCGAGCTTCTCGTCGGTGCTCGCGGGATTCATGTTGGGTGCCTGGTCGGGGTCGCCCGGCCTCCCGCTCTTGAGGTTCCCGTTGATGCCGATGATGTCGGCCTCCCGCGCCGCCAGCGTCAGCACCTTCTTGCCGCCGCCGCCGATGACGAGCGGGAGCGGTCGCTGGACCGGCTTCGGCATCCCGTCGAGGTCCGTGATCGTATAGTGCTCGCCCGCGAACGAGAACGGTCCGTCGCCCGTGAGGCCCTTCAGGATCGCGATCGCCTCGGCGAGGCGCGCGATCCGCACGCTCGCGGGGTCGAGCGGGATGCCGGCCTTGTCGTAGTCGACCGTCATCCAGCCCGCGCCGAGACCGAGCTCGAGGCGGCCATCGGACAAGAGGTCGAGCGTGGCCGCGTCACGCGCGAGGACCACCGGGTGGCGGTAGTCGTTGCCGAGCACGAGCGAGCCCACGCGCAGCGTGGAGGTCGCCTCCGCGGCCATCGCCATCGCGGGAAACGGACCGAACGGGTGGTCGACGAAGTGGTCGGGCACGTAGAGCGTCGAGTAGCCGAGCCCCTCGGCCTTGCGCGCCGCGTCTCGGTACTCCCGCGCCGACGACGCGCTCGGCGCCATGACACCGAAGCGGAACTTCCGGTCGCTCCTGTTGCTCGCCACGGCGCCGGACCCTACTCAGTGCTCGTCAAGATGCGTCTCTCGACCCTCCCCATGACGGTGAGGGACGCATCATGTGGTGAGGAGCTGGCGCTGGAAGCGGGCTCGCGCGGCGTCGGAGATGCCGAGGCCCTTGCGCAGGTAGGCGTCGATCGAGCCGTACTGCTTCTTGATCGTGTCGAGTGACGCCTGGAGGTACTGGGGCCGGACTTCCACGAGCGAGCGGATGACCTCCACGCCCTCGGGATCGAGCAGCGCCTGCACTCCGGTGAACGCGCGCTCGTTCTCCGCGGCCCGGTAGGTGTTCGACAGCAGGTAGTCCTTCATCACGGTCTTCTCGGGGACGCCCAGCGTGAGCAGCACGAGCGCGGCCGCGAGCCCGGCGCGGTCCTTGCCCGCGGAGCAGTGCACCAGCGCCGGCCGGTAGCGCGCGTCCATGAGCCGCGCCATCACCTTCGAGTACTCCCGCGCGTACTTGGTCGGGAACGCCTTCCCCGCCTCGGTGAGGAGCTCACCCGGCGCGCCGAGCGACGAGACGTCGCCCGCGAGCACCTGCTCCCGGACCTTCACGGGGTCCTGGGACTCGTCGGTGACGGGAATGCTGATCGTCTGCGCGCCGCCGGGAGCGCGGTCCGGGTCGAGCTGGATCTCGGACGGCGCGCGGAGGTCGCAGACGAGCTTGATCCCGAGCCCCTCGACCGTCGCGAGGTCGGCATCCGTGAGGTCGGCGAGGTCGCCCGAGCGGTACAGCTGACCCCACCGCACCGTGCGCCCGTCCTTCGTGCGATACCCGCCGAGATCGCGGAAGTTCGGCTCGCCAACGAGTGCGATCCGGCGCTCGGCGACGATCGTGCGCGAGCCATCGGTGCCGACGAGCGCGACGTAGGGGCGCTTCCCCGGACTCGGGTCGTCGACCGTCACCTCGTGTGCGTCGGCGGGAACCGACGCGACGAGCACGTCGGTGACGTGGTCCGGGTCGTTGCTCCAGAGCACGCGCGTGACGCGCGCGCCCTGCGACGCCTTCCACGAGATCGTGAGGCCGCCCGTCGACGTGCGCTCCACAGCCGCATCGACGACGGCAGACCGGTTCGCTGCCGACGCGAGCGGCACCGGTGCGCTCAGCGCGACGATCGCGCAGAGGCCCGCGACGACCACCGCGCCGAACCGCGGTCCTCGACGCCCCATCCCCGCCTCCGGTCGTCAGCGCCCGGTGGAACCGAAGCCGAACGTATCGCGGGAGGTCGTGTCGAGGGCGGGCACCTCGGTCCACTCCACCTCCGACGCGACCTGCGTGATCACGAGCTGCGCGATCCGGTTGCCGCGGTGGACGACGTAGGCCTCGTCGGGGTCGGTGTTCACGAGCAGCACCTTGAGCTCGCCGCGGTAGAGCGGGTCGATGAGGCCGGGCGCGTTCAGGCACGTCACGCCGTGTCGTAGCGCCAGGCCCGAGCGGGGCAGCACGAGTCCCGCGCACCCCTCGGGGATCGCGACCGCGAGGCCCGTCGGCACGAGGGCGCGCCCGCCTCCCGCCTCGAGGCGGGCGTCCTCGCGCGCGTGCAGGTCGTAGCCCGCGTCGTGCGGGTGCTGCTGCATCGGGAGGGGCACGTCGGGGTCGAGGCGGGTGATCTCGATGCGCACGCGGCGTTCCAGCCGCTCAGGCTGCGAGGTCGCCGACGAGCTCCTCGCGCTGCGCGTCGGTGAGCGTCACGTCAACCTGGTACTCGGGGTGGTCGACGACGATGCGCACGGGGACGCTGGGCTCGGCGAACGCTCGTTGCTGCTCGGGCGTGAACGCGAACTTCAGGTAGTGCACGGTGGACGTGATGTCGTCGCGGGTGAGCCGCTCGGCGTCCTGCTCACGCCCGTGCACGGCGTGGTCGCCGACGACGAACATCACGTGGTCCTCGATCTTCGTGAGCCGAGGGAGCCAGGCTCGGAGCGCGCTCTCGTCGTCGATCTCGATGAAGAGCGTCGCCGAGAGCTCGCCGCTCTCGGGGATCAGCTCGTTGTAGGTCTCGAGCTCGTGCGCGATCTGCTCGTCGCGCAGCATCCGCTCGGCCCTCGCCATCTCCTGGATCTGGAACCGCATGGTCGTCGCGTTCTCGAAGACGATCGTCATGATCTCGCCGAGCCGGATGCGCCGGCGCTTCTTCGTCGCGATGACCTCGGCACGGAACGCGTCGCGCTCGCGCTCGTACTCGCGCAGGTCCTTGATGTCGGCGTGGGTCAGCTTGCGCATGTCTTCTTGTTTGGTCAATCGAGGCCGCCCTGGCGGCCTCGATTGACCAAATCTGTTGGGTCAGCTGACCGACTCGAGCCCCTGTGTGAACCGGCCGGCGTGGCTCTTCTCGGCGCGTGCGAGCGTCTCGAGCCACTCGGCGATCTCGTCGAAGCCCTCGTCGCGAGCCGTCTTGGCGAAGCCCGGGTACATCTCGGTGTACTCGTAGGTCTCGCCCTCGATCGCCGACTTCAGGTTGTCGCCCGTCGGGCCGACCGGCACGCCGGTGACCGGGTCACCGACCTCGGCGAGGAAGTCGAAGTGGCCGAACGCATGGCCGGTCTCGCCCTCGGCGACGGAGCGGAAGAGCGCCGCGACGTCGGGGTAGCCCTCCACGTCGGCCTTCTGCGCGAAGTACAGGTACCGGCGGTTCGCCTGGCTCTCACCGGCGAAGGCCTCCTTGAGGTTGCCCTCGGTGTTGCTTCCCTTCAGGTCGGGCATCGTCGCTCTGCTCCTTGTGGTCGTTGGTCGTCTGGATCTGGTTCGGTCAGCGTGTCCCCGCCGCGCACTCGTCGCACACGCCGCGGAACTGCACCTCGACGCCGTCGACGGTGAAGCCCCGGCGCGCGCTGGGCGCGAGCCCCAGCCTGCCGACGTCGACGTCGACGTCGCGCACCTTGTTGCACCGCGTGCAGATGAGGTGGTGATGGGCGTGCTCGACGTTCGGGTCGACGCGCACGCTCCCGGTCCCGAGGTCGAGGAGCCTGACCTCTCCCATCTCCTCGAGGTCGTGGACGGTCTGGTACACGGTCTTCAACGAGATCGTGGGCATCTCGGCGCGAGCGGCGTCGTACAGCGCCTCCACCGTGGGGTGGGCGTCGTTGCCGTGGAGCAGACGGAAGATCACCTGCCGCTGGGGCGTCACGCGGAGGCCCTCGGCCCGGAACCGCTCCGTGAGCTCGTCGGTGGGGATCACGACACGCAGGTTATCAACAACGGTTGTTGGTAGCCAATCGCTAGCCGTCGGCGCGGATGGCGCCCTGCCCGAGCTGCTCGCGGAGTGCCGTCTCGAACTCGGCCACGGACTTGCCCGCGTGGCGCTCTCGGAGCTCGCTGAGCACGGGGTACCCGGCGTCGCGCTCGGCGTCCCACTCGTCGGCGAAGCGACCCGAGGCGATGTCGTCGAGCAGCTCGCGCATCCTGGTGGCGAGGTCGATCTCGGCGAAGGCCTCGCGGCGGGTCAGCTGGCCGTACTGGCTCGTCGGCGAGTGGAACCCGAACTGGTAGGCGTAGCCGTGCTCGCGGACGAGGCGCATCGTGCGCTCCGTCTCGCCCGACAGCAGCATCTCGACGATGATCGCCTCGAGCGGGATGCCGTGCTCGAGCAGGCACTGCACGTAGGTGCTCGACATGTGCGTCATCACCGGTGCCCGCACCTGCTCCTCGGCGAGGTCGAGGATCGCCTCCTGCCGCGGCGTGAGCTCGATCGCGCCCTGCCGCAGCCCGCCGATCGCCTTCGCCACCGCCAGCGTGCGGGCCAGCGCCCGCCCGGTGACGTCGCGGTGCACGCCGACCGCGGTGATGAAGCCGATGCCCTCCTCGTAGCAGGCGCGGACCTCCGGTCCGAGCATGCGCGGTGCGACCATGCCGACGTCGCCGTCCGGATCGAGCCGGTCGAACGCCAGCGTGTACCCGCTGGCGACGATCGTCAGCCCGTCGGCGGGCCGGGTCAGGTCGATCGTCGGGATGACGTCGTCGGGGATGAGGATGCAGACGACGTCGGCGTCCGACGCCTCGGCGGGCTCGACCGGCGCGAACCCGTCCGTCTCGGCCTGGTCGCGGGACGCGTCGGCGCGCACGCACACGCGCACGTCGAACCCCGAGTCACGCAGGTTCAGCGCCCAGGACCGGCCCTGGTTCCCGTACCCGACCACCGCCACCGAGGACCCCTCGATCGCAGCCAGGTCGGCGTCGTCGTCGTGGTAGATCGTCGTCATCTGCACGCTCCAGGTCGCTTCGGTACCGTGCCCGCCGTGAGGATGCGGACGCGGGGCTTCATCATGGTCGGTGCCGCGCTCGTCGCGCTCGCTGCGAACGTCGTCGACGCGGCCGAGGACGGCGCCTCCGTCTGGAACATCGTGGCCATCGTGTGCTTCGGCATCGTGCTGTTCGCCGGCTTCGAGATGGTGGCCACGAACCCTCCGGAGTGAGCCGGCATCGCACGGCGCCCGACGTCCTCGTCGGCGACGTCGTGCGGCACGCTGCCCGGGCGACGCCCCACGAGCTGGCGGCGACCCACGACGACCGCGAGCTCACCTTCGGCGCGCTCGACGCGTGGTCGAACCAGGTGGCCCGTGCGCTCGCGCAGCGAGGGGTCGGCCTCGGCGACCGGGTCGCATGGTGGGGCGACACGTCGCTCGATGCGATGCCGATCTTCAACGCGCTCGCCCGGCTCGGTGCGGCGTTCATGCCCGTCAACGCTCGCCTCGGGGCCGACGAGGCGGCGGACGTGCTCGAGTACGCCAAGCCGAGCCTCCTCGTCGCCGACGAGCCGCATGCCGCGCTCGCCGCGGGCTGGGACCTCGCGCCGCTCACGCACGCGGAGCTCTTCGCCGCCGCGGAGCGTGAGGAGAGCGTCGACGACGGGAACCCGGCCGGCCTGACCGAGGACGCGACGCACGTCGTCTTCTTCACGAGCGGCAGCACCGGACGACCGAAGGGTGTGGTGCTCTCCCACCGAGCGACCTGGCTGCGCTCGTTCCAGGGGAACCTCGCCGATCACGACGGTGGCACCGTCTGCATGTTCCCGCTCTTCCACATGTCGGGATGGTCGATGACGGTCAACGCGTGGCAGACGCGCCGGCCGATCCACTTCGCGACGACGCCTGACGGCCCGACCTTGCTCGGCACTGCGGAGCGACGCCGGGCGACGCGCCTCTACCACATCCCCGCCGTGTGGCAACGGTTGCTGGAGCACGACCGCTCCGCGTACGACCTCTCGTCGGTGCGCGAGTGCGACACCGGCACCTCGGCGACCCCGCCCGAGCTGCTCGCGGCGATCAAGGACGGCTTCCCGGGCACGGTCACGCGCATCTACTACGGGAGCACCGAGGTGGGCCTGGCGACGATGCTCGCCGACGCCGACATCGCGCGGAAGCCCGGGTCCGTCGGCCCGGCGGCGCTCGGGGTCTCGATCGCGCTCGCGGACGGCGAGGTGTGCGTGCGAAGCCCGTTCCTGATGGACGGCTACTTCGAGCATCCCGACGCGAACGCCGAGGCGCTCGCGCCAATCGAGCCCGGCGGCCCTCTCTGGTACCACACCGGTGACCTGGGAGTGCTCGACGACGAGGGCTACCTCTCCATCGTCGGGCGCGCGCGCGACGTGCTGCGCACCGGCGGCGAGACGGTCGCCCCCGCCGAGGTCGAGGCGGTGCTGGCAACCCACCCGGACATCGCCGAGGTCGCGGTCGTCGGGCTGCCCGACACCGAATGGGGCGAGGTGATCACGGCCGTGGTCGTGCCGCGCGCCGGAGCGCCGGCGCCGACGGTGGAAGCGCTGCGAGCCCACTGCGACGAGCGACTCGCGCACTTCAAGCAGCCCCGCCGCGTGGAAGAGGTGGACGCACTGCCTCGCACCGCCGCGACGGGCCAGATCCAGCGCACGCTGCTGGCGGAGCGACTCGCTTCCCGCGACTGAGCGAGCGACCGCGGCGCAGGTACCCTGCGCCGCAGCGAGCGAGGCATGAAGGTGACGCTTGCGTCAGCCTCAGCGGTCGAGGATGATGCCGCCGCCGTCAGGACCGCACTTGGGGGGAGAGCGATGCGTGGGAAGCGGCTCGGATCGATCGTCGCGGTGCTCGGGCTCGTCGTCGGGGTCGGCACCACGGGTGTCGCGTTCGCGGGCGGGGACAAGCCCGACTTCTCGAAGCTCAAGAAGATCAAGGAGCCGAGTCCCTGCAAGGACGACCCTGGCATCACCGACGACACCATCAAGACCGGCGTCATCACCATCCAGAGTGGCCCCCAGGGCGTGACCTTCTCGCCCAGCACCCTGCAGGGCATCCAGGCGCGCATCGACGAGGCCAACCGCTCGGGTGAGCTGGGCAACCGCAAGATCGAGCTCGTCGTCAAGGACGACCAGGCCAACCAGGCCAACAACCTCACCGCCGCGCAGCAGCTGACCGAGGAGGAGAAGGTCTTCGGCATCATCGAGGTGTCGAACGTGGCCGACGGCAGCGCGAAGTACCTCAACCAGCAGAAGATGCCGGTTGCGGGCTGGCACATCGGCCAGAAGGAATGGGGCATCTACCCCAACATGTTCTCGTGGCGGAACTCGCAGCCACCCGACCCGAGCAAGGAGTTCACCAGCCGCAACGCCGACGTCATAAAGAAGCTGGGGGCGAAGAAGATCGCGCTCGTCGGCGGCAACGTCGCGTCGAGCGCCGTCTTCATCGACCAGATCTCGCAGGCGGTGCAGAAGACCAAGGGTCTCGAGCTGGTCTACAAGACGACCGACGTCACGCCTGAGCAGCAGGACTTCACCGGCATCGCGGCGCAGATCAAGGACAAGGGCGCGGATGGCGTGTACACGGGTCTCGCGGGCCTCCAGGCCAACGCGCTCAGCCAGGCGCTCAAGCAGGCCGGCGTGAAGCTCAAGGGGATCGTCTTCCCGGGTGGCTACGACGACCGTGTCCTCGGGCTGCCCGGCTACGACGGCGCCTACTTCGGGACCGAGTTCAAGCCGCTCGAGGTGGGCTCGCCCGGCCTGACGAAGTACGAGAACGCGATGCGGGCCGACGGGTTCGAGCCGCTGCGGTTCTTCTCCTTCCAGGGCTACTTCGCTGCCGACGCGTTCGTCGAGGGCGTCAAGGCCGCGGGCGTCGACTGCCCGACGCGCAAGGCCTTCATCAACAACCTGCGTCTCCAGAAGGGCTACGACGCCGGGGGCGCGTTCATCCCGGTCGACCGCGCCGAGATCTTCGGACGCATCTTCTACTGCGTGTACTACGTGCAGGTGCAGAACAAGGCCTTCGTCCCCGTCTTCGGCGGCAAGCCCATCTGCGCGACGCAGCTCTTCGAGAACGGCAAGGCGCGGAAGCTCTCGAAGGCAGAGCAGGCGAAGGGCTGACCGAACCGCGCTGAACCCGCGCACATCAGAGGGCCATGGGTCCGTTCATCGTCACGGGGCTCGTCCTCGGCAGCATCTACGCGGTCTCGGTGCTCGGGCTCGTCCTCACCTACAACGCGTCGCGCGTCTTCAACTTCTCCCACGGCGCGATCGCCTACTTCGGTGCGGTCACCTACTACTGGCTCACGAAGTTCGAGGGGTGGGACGTCGCCCCCGCGGCGCTCGCGTGCGTCTTCGTCGCCGGACCGCTGCTCGGGCTCCTGCTGTGGCGCCTCGTCTTCCGGCGACTCACGGACTCGCCGCCGGTCGTGCGGTTCGTGTCGACCGTCGGGCTGTGGGTCGCGATCCCCGCCTTCACCAAGCTGATCTACGGGTCGACCGTCGTCGGCGGAGAGGTGCTGGCACCGGGCTTCGGCGGTGATCCCCCGGGGGAGTTCGACTTCCTCGGCGTGACGGTGAACTGGAACCAGGCGACGGTCGTCATCGCTGCGGTACTGGTCGCACTCGCGTTCGGCGCGCTGCTGCGCTTCACGCCATTCGGGCTCGCGACCCGCGCCGCGGTGGACTCGCCCAGGGTGGCCGGCATCGCGGGCATCAACCCTCCCGTGATCAGCGCGATCTCGTGGATGATCGGGTGCGGGCTCGCGGCGTTCGCCGGCGTCTTGCTGAGCCCGATCCTCGGGCTCGGCGAAGTGCAGTTCACGCTGCTGCTCGTGGTCTCGTTCGCCGCGGCCGTCGTCGGCCGCCTGCGGAGCCTCCCGCTGGCGTTCGCGGGCGCACTCCTCATCGGCCTGCTCCAGGGCCTCTCGGAGAAGTACGTCAACGACTGGTTCGCGGACTCGACGTCGACGTTCGCCGAGACGCTCAAGACCGGCTTCAAGCCCAGCATCCCGTTCATCGTCATGCTCGTGTTCCTGCTCGCCTACCAGGGCCTCGGGCGCGAGCAGTTCGAGACGGACCTCCGTGCCGGACCGGCCGAGGCCGAGATCGCGCCCGCGTCCCGCCTCGCCGGTTGGCGGGCCGCCGTCGGGCCGATCGCGATCGCGCTGGCACTGTTCTCGGTGCCGTTGTGGCTGAACGACTTCTGGGTCGGCGTGGTCAGCCAAGGGGTCGCGCTCGCGGTGCTGTTCCTCACCTTCACGGTCGTGATCGGCGAAGGCGGCATGCTCTCGTTGGCGCAGGTCGCGCTCGCCGGGATCGGCGCCTTCACCGCCGCGAAGCTGGCGACGGACTCGGGCTGGCCGGTGTGGCTGGCGCTGCTCGCGGGCGCACTCATCTGCGTCCCCATCGGGCTGCTCGTCGCCGCGCTGAGCCTGCGGCTCGGGGACCTCTACCTCGCGCTCGCGACGCTGGCCTTCTCGCAGCTCGTCACGTACCTGATCTTCCAGCGAACGGACTTCGACAACTTCAACAGCGGTGTCGAGATCGAGCGGCCGGAGATCTTCGGAATCGACTTCGACGACCGGGTCAACTTCTATCTCCTCGTCGCCGTCGTGTTCTGCATCGCCGCGCTCGTCGTCGTCAGTCTCCGACGGTCGACGACCGGGATGGTGCTGACCGCGATGCGCTCGAGCGAGACCGCGGCGGCCACGACAGGCATCAGCATCGTGCGATCCAAGCTCCTTGCCTTCGGCGTGAGCGCTTTCATCGCCGGCCTCGGCGGAGGGCTCTACGCCGTGAGCTTCGGCCGGGCGACGGTGCTCTCGTTCAGCGTGCTCATCGGCATCGTGTGGCTCGCGATCGTCGTGACGTGGGGGATCCGCTCGGTGCTGGGCGCGCTGATGGCCGCGATCCTCTACGTGGTCGTGTCGCCGCCGACGAACAAGCTGAGCTTCATCCTCGTGATCATCGTCGTCTTCGTCCTGATGGGCATGACCGCACGCCTGGTCGGCTCGCGTGCGATCTACACCCCGCGGGGTGTCGTGGCCGCCGTGCTCCTCTACGCGGCCGGCATCGCCGCAATCGTGCTGCTGCTGCCGATCGACGTGAAGGAGGAGATCGACCTCGGCTCCGCGTGGGACTACGTCCCGACGCTCCTCTTCGGACTCGGTGCAGTGTTCCTCGCACGGCAGCCCCGGGGTGTGCTCTTCGACGTCATGAATCGGATCCGGCTCCGCCAGCTGCAGCGTGAGGCGCGGCTGGCCGAGGCAGCGGGGTCGGCGCCGTGACCGTTCCCCTGCTCGCCGCGCGCGAGATCACCGTGCAGTTCGGAGGCGTGCGCGCCCTGGACGCCATCGACTTCACGGCCGACGAACGCGCCATCACCGGGCTCGTCGGTCCGAACGGCGCGGGCAAGACGACGCTCTTCGGGATCCTGTCGGGGCTGCTGCGGCCCCGCTCGGGCAACGTCGTGCTCGACGGCACCGACATCACACGCGCCAGTCCGCAACGCCGAACCCGGCTCGGGCTGGCGCGCACCTTCCAGCGGCTCGAGCTCTTCGGAGAGATGACGGTGCGCGAGCACCTCGTCGTCGCGCACCGCGTGCGGCATCGCCGGGATCGGCAGCTGCTCCGGGATCTCGTCGGACTCGGCAGCCGTCCGACACCGCTGGAGGACGAGGCCGTCGACAGCACGCTCGCGCTCCTCGGCCTCGACGCGGTTGCCGATCAGCCGGTCGTGCTGCTGCCCCTCGGGACCGCGCGCATCGTCGAGATCGCGCGCGCGATCGCGACAGAGCCCCGCATCGTCCTGCTCGACGAACCGACGTCTGGCCTCGACGTGCAGGAGACCGCGCAGATCGCGGACGCGCTGCGGGTCGCGCGCGACGAACGGGGTATCGCCTTCGTCGTGGTCGAGCACGACGTCGAGCTCGTCCTCGAGATCTCGGCGGAGATCACCGTGCTCGACTTCGGCAAGGTGATCGCCCAGGGTGCACCCACGGCCATCCGGTCGAGTGCGGCGGTGCAGGCGGCATACCTCGGGACCCAGGCATCGGGGGTGGACGCGCCGTGAACGCGGTCGCCGAGCCGCTGCTCGCCGTCGAGGGGCTCGAGGTCACGTACGGGAACGCACGCGCGCTCTTCGGCGTCGACCTCCACCTCCCTGCAGGCCAGGTCCTCGCCGTGTTGGGTCCGAACGGCGCGGGCAAGACCTCGCTCGCAGCCGCGATCACCGGGCGGGTCGTGCCCGCCTCGGGCACGGTGCGGATCGCAGGCGACGACGTCACCGGGCGACCCACCTCGCAGATCAGCCGGCTCGGCGTCGCGTACGTGCCCGAGGAGCGCGCGATCTTCCCGCACCTCTCGGTGATCGAGAACCTCCGTGTCCTCCTGCGCTACGCCGTGCCCAAGGACGAGCGCGCCGCCACCCTCGAGCGTGCGCTGGAGCTGTTCCCGGTGCTCGGGGAGCGCCGGCGTCAGCAAGCGGGGACGTTGTCCGGTGGTGAGCAGCAGATGCTCTCGCTCGCGCGCGTGCTCGCTGCACCCCCGAAGCTCCTCGTCGCCGACGAGATGTCGCTCGGGCTCGCGCCGCGCCTCGTCGACCTGGTGTTCGACTCGCTCGCACGGGCGCGCGCCGAAGGCGTCACCGTGCTCCTCGTCGAGCAGTACGTGCAGCGCGCCCTCGCATTCGCCGACGACGCCATGATCCTGCGTCGCGGCCGCGTGGCGTGGCGCGGGAAGGCGTCCGACGCGCACGGGGAGCTGCTCGCCGAGTACCTCGGCACCGAGACCGGCGTCTGACTGTTGCGTCTCTCACCGTCATAGGGACGGTTCAGGGACGCATCTTGAGAACCATGAAGCTGCGTCTCTCGACCCTCGTGGTGACGGTGAGAGACGCAACACGCGCTGCTCACTCGGCGCGGAGGCGCTCCCGGAGGACGAACTTCTGGATCTTCCCCGAAGGCGTGCGGGGGAACTCGTCGATCTCGCGCACGTCCTCGGGCCACTTCTGACGCGCCAGGCCGACCGCCTCGAGCCGCTTCCGGACCTCCTCGAGCCGCGGCGCGGGCCCGCCGCCGGGCTGCATCCGCAGGAACGCGCACCCGTGCTCCCCGAGGCGCTCGTCGGGTGCGGCGACCACCGCGACCTCGGCGACGCCGGGCAGCCGGACCAGCTGCTCCTCGATCTCGAGCGCGCTCACGTTCTCGCCGCCGCGGATGATGATGTCCTTCTTCCGGTCGACGATGGTGAGGAAGCCGTCCTCGTCGAGCACGCCCACGTCCCCGGTCGCGAACCAGCCGTCGGCGTCGAAGCACTCCTTCGTGAGGGCCGGATCCGTGTACCCGATGAAGCAGTCGGGGCCCTTGCTCCAGATCTCGCCCGGCTCCCCCGGCCCGACCGGGCGGTCGTCGTCGTCGCGCAGCTCGAGGACCACGCCGTCCATCGGCACCCCGTCGGTGTTCAACCGCTTCTCGCGCGGCATCTCGTGCTTCGCGCCGGTGATCGACGGATGCTCGGTGGACCCGAAGCTGCGCACCGTCGACATGCCGAGCGACTCGGCCCGCTCACCGACGGCCGCGGGCACGGGTGAGCCGCCGAGCCCGATGCGCGCCATGCGCTCGGCGTGCGCGGGGGTGAAGTCCGGGTGGTCGAGGAGGCTCGTCAGGAAGTACGTCGAGCCGCTCCCGCTCGACAGGTCGTCCTCGAGCATCGCGGCGAGGACACGACCCGGATCCCACACGTCGATGAGGTAGAGCGACTGGCGCTTGAACACGGGGATCAGCAGGGCGGCGAGGAGCCCGATCCCGTGTCCGACGGGCGCACCGACGAGCAGCGGTCGGCCGCGGTTGGCGTCGAGCCCGGAGAGCTGCCGGATCTCGAAGTTGATCGTGCGGTGCGAGTGCACCACGCCCTTGGGATCGGCGGTCGTGCCCGACGTGTACGCGATGAGCGCGGGTGCCGACGGGTCGTTCGGCAGCGGACCGTCGATCGGGTCTCCGGCGCGCAGCACGTCGAACGCGCGCGCGCCCGACGGAACGCTGTCACCGACGACGAACACCTCCTCGAGCGCCGGCAGCTGCGGACGCAGCGTCTCGAGGTTCGCGAGGTAGTCGAGGTGCCCGAAGCGGTCCGCGGTGACGAGGACGCGTGCGCCGGACTGCCGCAGGATGAACTCGACCTCCTTCTGGCCGTAGAAGTGCACGATCGGCACCGGCACCGCGCCGATGAACGCGATCGCCCAGAAGAGGAATCCGGCTTCGGGCCAGTTCGGGATCTGGAACGCCACCGGCTCGCCCGGCTGCACGCCCGCCGCGAGCAGCCCGCCCGCGACACGCCGGGCCTGGTCGGCCGCCTCGGCGAAGGTCCCGCGCCAGGGCCGGACGTCGGAGCGGAACGACGCGGTGTTGCCGGGCGCATCGGCGAACCCTGCGGCAAGGATCGTGCCGAGTGTCTCGTCGGTCCACGAGCCATCGGCGCAGTACACGCGCGCCCGGTCGGCGTCGTCGGCGCGGGGCGTGAACTCGTCGAGCATGGCGAGCCGCACGCTACCGGCCCCTCCGGCGCTTGCGCCCGAGCCCCGGGCGGAATATGGTTCCGGGTATGCGGAACGTCGTTCCCGACGGCGGCGTGGGATGACGGACCTGGCGGTCGAGCACGCGGTCGCGGCGCGCACGCTGCGCGACCGGTCCGATGCCTACGCCGAGGAGATCCGGCGGCTCCTCGACGCGACGTTCGCGGTGATGCGCCGGACCGGCGAGCTCGACCCGCGGGTGAGCGACATCGTCGCCGAGTCCGGGCTCTCGAACCAGGCGTTCTACCGCCACTTCCAGAGCAAGGACGAGCTCCTCGTCGCGGTGCTCGCCGACGGTCAACGGCAGCTGGTCGCGACGCTCGACGAGCGGATGCGCCGCGTGCCGGCCGGCGCGGCGCGCGTGCGCGCCTGGGTAGAGGTCGTGCTCGCGCAGGCGCGGCAGCCGGAGGCGGCGGCCAACACTCGGCCGTTCGCGATCAACGGTCTGCGCCTCGCCGACCGCTTCCCTGCGGAGTGGGGTGGCTCGCGCGACGAGCTCCTCGCCCCGCTGCGCGAGGCCATCGGCGATGCGGGCGGGGATCCCGCCGACGCCGACCTCGTGTACCACCTCGCGATGGGCACGATGCAGGAGGCGGTCGTGCGGCGCCGTCCGCCGTCGGATGCCGACGTGGCGCGTGTCGTCGACGCCGCGCTGCGCGTCGTGGAGGTCACGGGTTCATGACGACCGTCGAGCGCGAGCTGCTCATCACCGGCATCGGCGGGCAGGGCGTCCAGCTCGCAGCCCAGGTGATCGCGCGCGCTGCAACCCTCGAGGGACGCAACGTCATGTTCTTCGGTGTGTACGGCGGCATGATGCGCGGCGGCCCGACCGACAGCACGGTCGTCGTCGCGAACGGCCCGATCGCGACGCCCCCCGTGGTGGCGCGCGCCTGGTCCGCGATCGCGATGCACGACGAGCACTGGGCGCCGATCGAGCCGCGCCTGCGTGACGGCGCGATCGTGCTCGTCAACGACAGCACGTTCGCCCGCGAGATCGCGGCACCCGTGACGGTGCACCGGATCCGGGCGACAGAGATCGCGACCGAGCTCGACAACGCCCTCGGCGCGTCGATGGTCATGGTCGGCGCGTACGCCGGCCTCACCGGGCTCGTCGGCGTCGAGGCACTCGTCGAGGCGATGCGCGCCTCAGTCCCCTCGTATCGCACGCAGCACATCGAGGCCAACGAGCGCGCGCTCCGTGCGGGGTGGGAGCTCCCACCGCATGCGGATGTCGCGTGGTCGAGCGACGAGGCGGCGGTGTCGGCATGAGCACCGAGACGGCGCCGACCCGCAGCCGCGGCACCGTCACGATCGACATCGGGCGGTGCAAGGGCTGTGAGCTGTGCATCCCGGCGTGCCCGCCCCGCGTGCTGACGATGTCGGAGTCGACGAACCGCACCGGATACCGCTACCCGGAGCTTCACCCCGGCTGCACGGGGTGCGCGGCATGCCTGCTGGTCTGCCCCGACTTCGTCTTCGAGGTCTTCCGCTACGACACGCCGGTCGAGCACGCCGCAGGAGGCGCATCGTGAGCCCCCGCACGCTCATGGAGGGCTCGGAGGCGCTGGCGCGGACGTCGATCCTCGCGGGCTGCCGCTTCTTCGCCGGCTACCCGATGACGCCGTTCACGGAGCTCCTCGAGCACTTCGCGCGCCTCCTGCCCGAGCACGGCGGCACGTGCATCAACGCCGAGTCGGAGCTCGAGGCGGTCGGGATGGCCTGGGGCGCGGCCGCGACCGGCGCCCGCGCCGCGACGGGGTCGACCGGGCAGGGCCTGTCGCTCATGCAGGAGTCGCTCGCCGAGGCCACCCTCGCCGAGGTGCCACTCGTGGTGTTCAACATGGCCCGCAGCCAGGGCGACTACTTCCAGGCGACTCGGGGCGGCGGGCACGGCGACTACCGCACGCTCGTGATCGCACCCCAGGACGTGCGCGAGGGCGTCGAGCTCGTGCAGCTCGCGTTCCACCTCGCCGACAAGTGGCGCAACCCCGTGCTGCTGTACGGCGACTACCTCCTCGCGCACACCCAGGAGGCGGTCGCGATCGAGGAGGCCTCGCTCCCACCGCTCCCCGGGAAGGACTGGGCCGTGGACGGCGCGCGCACCGGCACGGGCCAGTCGGCGACCGTCACGTCGCTCGGCCTCGGCAAGGTCGGCCAGCGTGACTTCGGCCAGGAGGGCAAGGCGCAGTACATCGCCACGAAGATGCCGCTCATGGAGCGCGAGGTCCGCGTCGAGACCGGGTACGTCGACGACGCCGAGACCGTCATCGTCGCGTTCGGCTCCCCCGCGCGCTTCGTGAAGTACGCGGTGGGGTTGCTGCGCGACGCCGGACACCGGATCGGCTTCGTCCGGCCGATCACGCTCTGGCCCTTCCCGTACGACACCGTGCACGAGGTGGCGTCGTCGGCGCGGGCGCTCGGTACGTTCGAGCTGTCGTCGGGTCAGCTCGTCGACGACGTACGCATCGGGGCGTCCGGGCTCGCGCCCGTCACACCGCTCGGTGGCATCTCGACGGATCACTCCGGCTTCGGAGTCGGCCGGCTGCTCGACGTCGACGAGGTGACGACCCGCATCCTCGCCCTGCACGAAGGCCGGAGCGCACCGGTCATCCCCGGCTACGAGGAGTTCACCTACACGCTGGCCGCGCACCAGGAGGAGGCCGCGCCATGACCACGTCACGCTCGCTCGGGCCCGTGCTCGACACGACGACCGCTCCCGTCTCGGGTGCGCGGCTGGTCGAGGCGCACAAGCCCGATCTCCTGCTCACCGAGGACCACTCCCTGTGCCCCGGGTGCGGCGAGCCGCTGGCGGTGCGCGTGTTCCTCGACGCGATCGCGGAGCTCGGCATGGCGTCGAGCGCGGTCGCCGTCGCGGGCATCGGGTGCTACACGATGTTCAGCGGCACGATCGACGTCGACCTCGTGCAAGCGCTGCACGGGCGTGCGCCGTCCGTCGCGACGGGCGTCAAGCGCATGCTCCCCGACACCCTCGTGTTCACGCTGCAGGGCGACGGCGACATGGTGAACGAGGGATTGCAAGAGGTGCTGCACACGGCGGCGCGCGGCGAGCGCGTGACGTGCATCCTCCTGAACAACGGTGTGTTCGGTGAGACCGGTGGTCACATGACCGCCACGAGCGTGATCGGCCAGCGCACGAAGAACACCCTCGACGGCCGTGATCCCGAGTACCACGGCTACCCCATCCTGATCGGTGACCTCGTGTCGCGGCTCGAGGGCGCCGTGTACGTCGCGCGCGGGTCCGTGCACAACGCGGGCGCGGTGGCGCGCACGAAGCGGATGTTCCGGCGTGCCTTCGAGACCCAGGCAGCCGGTCTGGGGTTCTCGTTCGTCGAGGTGCTCACGATGTGCCCGACCGGCTGGTTCGTGCCGACCGCCGAAGGCCCGGCCGAGCTGCAGCGCACCCTCGCCGCGGTCCACGTCATGGGCGAGCTGAAGGTCGACGGCGTCGTGCGCACCACCGAGGAGCTCCACGCCGAGAACGTCGCGAAGCAGCGCGAGGTCGAGGAGCGCCTCGCGGCCGGCGGCCTCGACGACGAGTAGGCGGGGTGGACTTCTCGTACCCGGCCGAGGCCGAGGCGTTCCGCACGGAGTTCCGCACCTGGCTCGACGCGCACCTCACCGAGGACGTACGCGCCCTCGGGACGTCGCTGAGCGTCGAGCGCGACAGCCCGGAGCTGGCCGTCCGTCAGGCGTGGAACCGCGAGCTCGCCGACGCCCGCTACGCCGCGATCGCGTGGCCCGAGGAGTACGGCGGCCGAAGCGCGGGCGTGATGGACCAGGTCGTGTGGGCCGAGGAGATGGACCGCGCCGAGGCGCCCGGGCCGCTCAACGTGCTGGGCATCCCGAACGTGGCGCCGGCGATCATGACGTACGGGACCGAGGAGCAGAAGCGCTCCCTCCTGCCCCCGATGCTGCGCGGCGACGAGATCTGGTGCCAGGGGTTCTCCGAGCCGGACGCGGGCTCGGACCTCGCGTCGCTGCGGACCAGCGCGGTGCGCGACGGTGACGACTGGATCGTCACCGGGCAGAAGATCTGGACGACGCTCGGCCACCTCGCGAGCTGGTGCGAGCTGCTCGTGCGCAGTGACCCCGAGGTGCCGAAGCACAAGGGCATCACGTGCCTGCTCGTCGACATGGCGTCACCCGGGATCGAGGTACGCCCGCTCGTGACGATCACGGGCGCGCACGAGTTCAACGAGGTGTTCTTCGACGAGGTGCGCGTGCCGGCGTCGGCGACCCTCGGCCCCGTGAACGAGGGATGGCGCGTCGCGATGACGACGCTGTCGCACGAGCGCGGTGGCGTCGCGAAGCTGCACCTCGGGACGCGCCGCAAGGTGCAGCGCCTGTTCGAGAAAGCGCGCACGACGGTGATGCCCGCGGGCCACACGGCCGCCGAGGACCCCGTGTTGCGACAGGAGCTGGCGCGGGTCTACCTGGAAGCGGAGCTGCTGAAGCTCGTCTCGGACCGCGCCCTCTCGGGCGAGCTGCACGGGCGCGCGCTCGGGCCCGAGTCGAGCATCGCCAAGCTGGTGTGGAGCGAGACGGAGCAGCACCTCGCCGAGGTCGCGGCGGCGGTGCTCGGCGTCGACGCGACGAGCGGCCCGTGGGCGACGGACCGCGTCGGCGCGCGCTCCCACACGATCGCGGGCGGCACCACCCAGGTGAACAAGAACATCATCGCCCAGCGCGTCCTGGGGCTGCCCAAGAGCACATGATGCGTCCCTCCAACCCCAGGATGCGTCCCTCACCTTGACATGGGGCGTCCAGAGACGCATGCCTGGTGCGGCGTCACGCGACGGCCCTCG
>DATBSK010000236.1:0-10970 GCA_036559825.1 Acidimicrobiia bacterium
GGTCGTGCCGCACGGCGCGTCCGCCCCGCCCAGCGGCGCGCCGTAGCTCGCGGAGTCGACCAGACGACTCGGTACCCTGCGCCGCAGTGAGCCGACCAAGGGACGAGGCGAGCGACCGCGGCGTAGGTACCCTGCGCCGCAGTGAGCCGACCAAGGGGGAGGATCGGGAGGGTCGTCGTCGTCGGCCTCGGGCCGGCCGGCGTCGACCTCCTCGTCCCCGCCGCGCGCGACGCACTCGAGCGTCACGCGGTTCGCTTTGCACGCACGGCGCGGCACCCCGCGGTGGCGGACCTCGCGGCGGCCGGCATCGACCTCGCGTCGTTCGACGAGCGCTACGAGCAGGCGGCGGACCTCGACGCCTGCTACCGGTCGATCGTGACCGCGGTCATCGACGCCGCGGCCGAGCACGGCACCGTCGCCTACGCGGTGCCCGGCAGTCCCGCCGTGGCGGAGCGCACCGTCGAGCTCCTGCACGACGCGGCCCGTGAAGGCGGCATCGAGCTCGAGGTCGTGCCGGGGATGTCGTTCGCCGACCTCGCGTGGGCCCGGCTCGGCGTCGATCCGCTGACGACGGGGGCGCGCGTGGTCGACGGTCGCGCCCTCGACCCGGCCGCGGTGGATCCCAGCCGGCCGCTCCTCGTCGCGCAGTGCGACCACGCGCTCGTGCTGAGCGACGTGAAGCTCGCGCTCCTGGAGCACCACGACCCAGCGACGGGGGTCATCGTGCTCCAGCGGCTCGGGCTCGCCGACGAGCAGGTCGCGCCCGTCGCGCTCGAGGATCTCGACCGCGCCGTCGTGCCCGATCACCTCACGTCGATCTTCGTGCCCGGGGTCGGGTCGTCGCCGACCCGGGAGCTGGGCCGGCTCCTCGCGCTCGCCGCTCGGCTGCGCGGGCCCGGGGGCTGCCCGTGGGATGCCGAGCAGACGCACCACTCGCTCACGCGCTACCTGCTCGAGGAGAGCTACGAGGTCGTCGAGGCGGTCGAGGGGCTGCCGGCAGACGCGCCGGCGGGCGTCGCTGCCGACGATCCGCGGTACGCCGCTCTGGTCGACGAGCTCGGTGATCTCCTCTACCAGGTGATCTTCCACGCGGTGCTGGCCGAGGAGGCAGGCGCGTTCGACATGGGCGACGTCGCCCGCGGCATCCACGACAAGCTCGTCCGCCGCCATCCGCACGTCTTCGGCGACACCGCCGCCGAGACCAGCGACGCGGTGATGGCGAACTGGGAGCAGATCAAGAAGGAGGAGAAGGGCGTCGAGTCCATCGTCGCCGGCATCACGCCGGGGCTTCCGTCCCTCCTCTACGCGCACAAGCTGCTGCGCAAGGCCGCATCCGTGGGGCTCGAGCCCGACGACGTCGCACGGTCGCTGGCTCGCATCGACGCCGCGGTGGCGGTGCTGCGCGCGGCGGGCGGTACCGACGAGGAGCAGGCTCTCGGCGAGCTCCTCGCGGCGACGGTCGCGCTCGCGCGGGCGCTCGGCGTCGACACCGAGTCCGCGCTCCGTGGCTGGTCGGCGCGCTTCCGCGCGCGGTTCGAGCGTATGGAGCAGCTCGCGCTCGACCGCGACCTCGACCTCCACGCGCTCGCCCCGGCAGAGGTCGAGGCGCTGTGGGAGGAGACGTGACCGGTCGCTCCCGCTAGCCCAGGCTCACTGGGAGCGAGTCGAGGCCGCGCAGCACGATGCGGCCGTTCCAGTCGGGCGTGTCGGTCGCGAGCGCCATCTCGGGGAAGCGCGCGGTCATCGAAGCGATGGCGACGCGCGCCTCGGCGCGTGCGAGCACCGCACCGAGGCAGTGGTGGATGCCGCCGCCGAACGAGATGTGGTGCGGCGCGTCGCGCCGGGTGAGGTCGAGCTCGTCGGCGGTCGGCCCGAAGTGCTCCGGGTCGTGGTTCGCCGCACCGAGGATCGTGAACACGAACGCACCCGGCTCGACGTGCTGCCCGTCGAGCTCCACCTCTTGGAGCGCGATCCGGCGGGTGAACTGCACCGGCGAGTCGTAGCGGAGAAGCTCCTCGATCGCGTTCCCGATGAGCTCGGGCTGCGCGCGGAGCAGCGCGTGCTGCCTTGGGTTGCGCAGCAGCGCGAGCGTGCCGTTGCCGATGAGGTTCACCGTGGTCTCGTGGCCGGCGACGAAGAGCAGGATGACCTGGTCGCGCAGCTCCTCGGGTGACAGCCGGTCGCCCTCCTCCTCGGCCGCGATCAGCGCCGAGAGCAGGTCATCGGCCGGCTCGCGCCGCTTCCACGCGATGGCAGCGTCGACGTGGGCGACCATGTGATCGGACGCGTCCATCAGCTGCGGGATCTCATCGGGGGTCATGAGCGGCTCGAGCGACGTGACGAGCGTGTGCGACCACTCGCGCAGCAGGAGCCGGTCGGCCTCCGGCATGCCGAGCATCTCGGAGATCACTGCGAACGGCAGCGGGAACGCGAGGTCGGCGATGACGTCCATCGCGCCGCGTGCTTCCGCGACGTCGAGCATCCCGTCGACCAGCGTCTGCACGCGTGGGGCGAGGGCCTCCACCCGTCGCGGCGTGAACGCCTTGCTCACGAGCCGTCGGATGCGCGTGTGGTCGGGCGGGTCGAGGTTGAGGATCGCACGAGCCCCGCGGTTGCGCCGCTCGACGCCGGCCGCCGCGAAGATCGCCTCCCGACCGTTGTAGGCGCTGTGCTCCTCCTCGACCGAGAGCGACGGATCGCGCAGGAGGCGGCTGCAGTCCTCGTAGCGGGTCAGCGTCCACGGGCCGAGCGGGCTCTGGTGGACGGGCCGGAGCTCGCGGAGGCGCCGGTACTGGGTGTAGGGATCGTCGAAGAACCCGGGTTCGAAGGGGTCGAGGAAGACCTGCTCCTCGATCGGCGCAGCCGCTCGCTCGCTGGACGCAGTCGTCACGACCTCAGTGTACGGACGCCTTGTTCCTGCGGGCCGTGGCGTCCGTCGCACCACCTCTGAGGATGGCCCTTCCCCTGGCGGGTGGTGGCGGGTAGCCTCGATATCCCGTTTCGTCACTCTGGCCACTTCCGCCACACAGGACGACTGCCGTGAGCGCCATCGCCGAGGTCATCGCGAGGGAGATCCTCGACTCCCGGGGCAACCCGACGGTCGAGGTCGAGGTCGCCCTCGTCTCCGGCGCGACCGGGCGGGCCGCGGTGCCGAGCGGCGCGAGCACCGGCGCCCACGAGGCCGTCGAGCTGCGCGACGGCGGCGACCGCTACGGCGGGAAGGGCGTGCGCACCGCGGTGCAGCACGTGAACACCGAGATCGCGGAGGTGGTCATCGGGCTCGACGCCGAGGACCAGCGGATGCTCGACGACGAGCTCTGCATGCTCGACGGCACGCCGAACAAAGGCCGCCTCGGTGCGAACGCGATCCTCGGCGTGTCGCTCGCGGTCGCGAAGGCCGCGGCCGACGAGCTCGACATGCCGCTGTACCGCTACCTCGGCGGCGCGAACGCGCACGTGCTGCCGATGCCGTTCATGAACGTGCTCAACGGCGGCGCGCACGCCGACTCGAACGTCGACATCCAGGAGTTCATGCTCGCGCCCGTCGGCGCAGCGAGCTACGCCGAAGCGTTGCAGTGGGGTACCGAGGTCTACCAGGCGCTGAAGACCGTGCTGCACGAGCGCGGGCTGAACACGGGGATCGGTGACGAGGGCGGGTTCGCACCGAACCTGCCGTCGAACGAAGACGCGCTCGCGCTGCTCGTGGACGCCATCGAGCGCGCCCAGCGCGTGTCCGCCGAGGTCGCGATCGCGCTCGACATCGCGTCGACCGAGCTCTACACCGACGGCGAATACGTGCTCGCCGGCGAAGGAAGGTCGTACTCCTCCGCGAAGTGGATCGACGAGCTCGCCCGTCTCTGCGATCGCTACCCCATCGTGTCCATCGAGGACCCGACGGCGGAGGACGACTGGGACGGGTTCGTCGCCGTCACCGAGCGGCTGGGGGACCGTATCCAGCTCGTCGGCGACGATGCCTTCGTCACGAACGCCGAGCGGCTGCAGATCGGCATCGACCGCGTCGCGGGCAACTCGATCCTCGTCAAGGTGAACCAGATCGGCACGCTCAGCGAGACGCTCGACACTATCGAGCTCGCGCGCGAGCACGCGTACACGTCCGTGATGTCGCATCGCAGCGGAGAGACCGAGGACACCACCATCGCGGATCTCGCGGTCGCGACGGGCTGCGGGATGATCAAGGCGGGCGCGCCCGCGCGCACGGATCGAACGGCGAAGTACAACCAGCTCCTCCGCATCGAGGAGGAGCTCGGCGCGCACGCCGCCTATCCCGGCGGCGCGGCGCTCGCGGGCGGACGACGAAGTCGGGCGGAGCCATGACCACCGAGTCGGGAGACGACGATGGCTGAACGCCGACGATCCGGAACGCGGTCCCGGGGCCCCGGGCCGGCCCCGATCCGCCGCGAGCGGCCCCCCGCGCGCGGCCCTCGACGCATGGGCGCGTCCGGCCACGCGATCCGTCGCCATGCGCACGAACGGCGCGCGAGCGGGCGTGGGCGCGTCCCGGGCGTGCGCCACGAGCGCCCGGTCACGCCGCCGCCGCGGCGGCCGGCGTCGGCCCGCGTCGTGCGCCGTCGTCGCCTGCTCCTCGGTCTGCTGGCCGCGCTGGTGCTCGCGGCGTTCCTGTTCGCGTTCGTCTACCCGACCCGCACCTACCTCGCGCAGCGTGACCAGATCCATCGCGCCGAAGAGCGGCTCGCCGTGCTGCAGCGACAGACGGCGACGCTGCAGCGCGACACGAAGCGCCTCGAGGGTGATGCCGAGGTGGAGCGCCTCGCGCGCGAGCAATACGGGCTCGTGCGCCCGGGTGAGACCCCCTACGTCATCGTGCCGCCGGAGACGACACCGACGTCCAGCCCCTGAGCGGGCGGTCGATAGCCTCGGATCGTGAGCTCCGGGGCGACGCCGTCTCGCTTGGTCGGCGGCGCGAGCGCCGCCTCCTCCGGCGACGGCCGTCCCGGCCGCCCGACGCCGGCCGACGTCGTCGCGGTGCGCGAGCGCCTGGGACGCGAGCCGACCGCGGACTTCGAGGTCGTCGTCCGTGACGCGGACGGTGCGCCCGTCGTCGTGAAGAACGCGCCGTTGACGCGCGACGGCACCCCGATGCCGACACGCTTCTGGCTCACCGACCCCGCGCTCGTCGCGGAGGTGTCGCGCCTGGAAGCCGCCGGCGGCGTGCGCGCCGCGGAGGCCGCCGTCGATCCCGACGAGCTCGTGGCGGCCCACGCGGCCTACGCGGCCGAGCGCGACCGGGCCGTCCCGACGGACCACACGGGCGCGCGGCCCTTCGGCGGCGTGGGCGGCACGCGCCGGGGCGTGAAGTGCCTCCACGCGCACTACGCGTGGTTCCTCGCCGGGGGTGACGACCCC
The DNA here is from genome assembly GCA_036559825.1 of Acidimicrobiia bacterium. Taxonomy (GTDB): domain Bacteria; phylum Actinomycetota; class Acidimicrobiia; order IMCC26256; family PALSA-555; genus DATBSK01. The sequence continues at coordinate 5,386 of DATBSK010000236.1, forward strand.
GTGGGGCGGTGGGTCGCCGCTCGCCTCGAGCGGGCCGCGCCGTGAGCCGCGTCGCCGCGGTCGACATCGGCACGAACTCCGTCCGCGTGCTGATCGCGGACCTCGAGACCCGCGACGGGCCCATGGTCACGATCGACCGTCGCATGCGCATCACGCGGCTCGGGCAGGGCGTCGACGCGGCCGGAGCGCTCGCGCCCGAGGCGGTCGACCGGACCCTCGTCGTGCTGCGCGAGTACCGGGCGGCGATCGACGAGCACGGTGTGACGAAGACGCGCGCGACCGCGACGAGCGCGGCGCGCGACGCGTCGAACCGGGACAGGTTCTTCCAGGCGGCCGCGGACGTGCTCGGCTTCGCGCCCGAGCTGCTCACGGGCGAGGAGGAGGCGCGGCTTTCGTTCACGGGGGCGACGGTCGGCCTCGAGGCGCCGGGCCCGTACCTCGTCGTCGACGTCGGCGGCGGCTCGACCGAGTTCGTGCTCGGCACGGACACCCCGGACGCGCTGCGCTCGATCGACATCGGGTGCGTGCGCGTCACCGAGCAGTGGTTGCACTCCGACCCTCCGGCCCCGGAGGAGCTGTCGAACGCGATCTCGGCCGTGCGCGACGAGATCGCGGACGTCGCACGCGGGCTCCCCGGTGCCGAGGACGCGGCGACGCTGATCGGGCTGGCGGGCACCGTCACGACCGTCGCCGCCATCGAGCAGGGTCTCCCCGAGTACGACCCCGAGCGGATCCACCACTTCCGGCTCACCCGGAGCGCCGCGGAGGACGTGTTCCGCACGCTCGCGACCGAGTCGGCGGCCGAACGCCGCCACAACCCGGGCCTCGAGCCCGAGCGTGTCGACGTCATCGTCGGCGGCGTCGTCATCCTCGTGTCCATCCTGCGGACCTTCGGGTTCGACGAGCTCCTCGTCTCCGAGGCGGACATCCTCGACGGCCTCGCCCGCTCCCTCGTCTGACCTCAACGGTTTTCGGCACGCTGAACCACCGCATTGGTGGTCGAGCGTGCCGAGAACTCGCCGCCGAAATCCACCACTTCCGCGGCGAAGGGGCGGAGAATCCCGCGATGGGCCTGGGGGGCGTGGACGAGTTCCTCGCGGTGCTGCACCGGCTCGAGCCGGACGATCTGACGCGGGTCGCGGCGCGGCTGGAGTCCGAGGTGCTCTGCGACGAGGTCGACTGGTGGCGGGCCACCATCGCCATCGACAAGGTGGTGCGGCACACCCGCCGCGGGCGTCAGGCGGCGCACGCAGCATCGCTGGCCGCGGGGGCGGTCCAGGACGTGGCGCGACGCGCCGGGATCGCCCTCCCGGACACGGAGGTCACCCGCGTCGCCCGGGCTGCCGCCGACGTGGCGCGCGGCCTCGCCGCGGGCCCCGCGGCACGACCGGTCACCGAGATCCTGCTCGAGCACTGGGAGCCGGTCACCGCCGGCGTCTGAGCCCGTTCAGGCAGGCGGCGCGCCCTCGGCCGCGCGCAGCATGGTCTCCCGGTAGTACCGCAGCTCCGCGATCGACTCACGCACGTCGTCGAGCGCGCGGTGGGTCTCCTTCTTCGCCGGCCGCTGCCGGTACACGTCCGGGTACCAGCGCCGGCAGAGCTCCTTGAGCGACGAGACGTCGATGCTGCGGTAGTGCAGGTACTCGTCGAGGGCGGGCAGCTGCGTGTGCAGGAAGCGGCGGTCGACCCCGATCGAGTTGCCGCACATCGGAGAGACACCGGCGGCGACATGACCGCGGAGGTACTCGAGCGCGCGCGCACCTGCCTGCTCGAGCGAGACGTCCGACGCCTCGATCGCGGCGAGCAGCCCGGAGCGCGTGTGCATCTCACGGACGTAGTCGTCCATCGCCGCGAGCGTGCCCGCCGGTTGGTGCACGACGATGTCGATCCCGTCGTCGATCGGCTCGAGGTTCGCGTCGGTCACGAGCAGTGCGAGCTCGACGATGACGTGGCGTGCGACGTCGAGCCCGGTCATCTCCAGATCGAGCCACACGAGACGGTCCGTCGGCTCCGGTTCTCGTGCCGCTGCCATCGAGCGAGGCTACCGACGCGTGGGTAGCCTGCGGCTTCGTGGAGGCGAACGGCCGCGCCGCAGGCACCAGCCTGCGGCGCAGTGAGCCGACCAGCGGGTGATGTCACGCGGGGACGTTCTCCACGGGCCGCGAGTCGATCTCCGGCCGTTGAAGGCGAGCGACTGGGACGGGTGGCGCGACGTGCGCGTCCGCAGCCGCGAGTGGCTGGAGCCGTGGGAGCCCCTCGGCGAGCCCGGCGCCCCCGACCCCGCGCTCGACGCAGACGCGTTCAAGGCCCGCTGCGGCGCGTGGGAGCGACAGCGTCACTTCGACGCTGCATACGGGTTCGGCATCTTCCTCCGCAAGGGCCCGTTCATCGGCGAGGTGAGCCTCGGCAGCATCCAGCGCGGGCCGTTCCAGTCCGCGAACGTCGGGTACTGGATCGACGAGCCGTACGCGGGTCACGGCTACATGCCCGAAGCGGTGGCGGTCGTCCTGCGGTTCGCGTTCGACCAGCTCGGCCTGCACCGCGTGGAGGCGGCGATCGTGCCCCGCAACGCGCGCAGCCGCCGGGTCGCGGAGAAGCTCGGCATGCGCGACGAGGGAACATCGGAGCGGTTCCTCCAGATCCGGGGCGTCTGGGAGGACCACGTGCGCTACGCCATCACCGCAGAGGAGTGGGCGGTGCGCAAGGACGAGCTCGAGGGCGCGTTCCTGGCGAAGTGAGCCTGCGGCCTCAGCGCGGGGCGCCGCCCCCCTGCTCGAACGTGCGCCGCTGACGCGCCAGCTCTGCCTGCACCGCCTCCTCGAAGTCCGCCCGCCACGGCGTCTCGCGCAGGGTCGCCTTCACCGTCGCGGCGAGGTCGCGGGGCAGCGCCGCACCCGCGCCGGCCAGCTCGAGTGCGGCTTCGAGCAGCTCCTCGTCGGGCACGGTTCGCCAGACGAGGCCGAGTGCCTCCGCGCGTGCGGCGTCGATCCGCTCGCCGAAGAGACCGATCGCCGCCGCGGCTTGCGGCCCCACCTCTCGCTCGAGCATCCAGAGGTGTCCGCCGCCGGGGTGCAGCCCGAGCCGCGCGAAGCGCGCGTCGAAGCGCGCCGATGCTCCGGCGATCCGCACGTCGCAGCACAGAGCGAGGTTGAAGCCGGCACCCACGGCCGGGCCGTTGACCGCGGCGACCGTGGGCACGGTCGAGGCGCGCACACAGAGGAATCCGTCGTAGATCGAGCGAACGTCGGACGCGTCCCGCCCGCGCATCGACCGCAGCGCGCTGATGTCGGCGCCGGAGCAGAACGCCGGCGGCGCGCCGGTGACCACGATCGCGCCGACGCCGTCGTCGGCCTCGCACGCCGCCACCGCGGCGACGATCTCGTCGACCAGCTCGGGACTGAGCGCGTTGCGCCGATCCGGGTCGTCGAGCGTCAGGATCGCGACGCGATCGCGCCGTTCGACGTGCAGCGGCACGCGGAGGGCTCCGCGTCAGCTCTCGGTGCCCGCGGTCTCGCGGACGACCGCGGGTGAGTGCCGGAAGAAGGTCTCGACGTCCCGCTCGTACTGGTACTCGCGCTCGCGGCCGACGGTCGTCTCGAGCCGCAGCGCCTCGGCGAACGCGGTGACCGTGCCGAGCGTCGTGTGCTGGTACTCGTAGCCGGCGTGCTGCCACCGCGAGGTGTCGACGCCGCGGCCGTAGCGCAGGAGCGCGAGCACCGACGCCGGCAGGTTCACGATTCGCAGCATCCGCAACGGTGCGACCGCGAGCCCGGTGAGGATCGGCGAGATGGGGACGCGACGCTTGCCCATGATGCTCGCCACCTCGCTCCACGGGAGCACGCCGTCACCGGCGACGTTGAAGATGCCGGGCACGTCGTGGAGCGTCGCGTACGCGAGCGCACCGGCAACGTCGTCCTCGTGGACGAACTGGAGGCGGGGATCGAAGCCCGCGATCTCGGGCACCAGGGGCTGCCGCAGGAGCCGGCCGAAGGCCGTGTCACAGTTCGGGCCGAGCACGTTCGCGAACCGGAGCTTCGTCACGACCACGTGCGGGTTGTCGTCGGCGAAGTCGCGCACGACCGCCGCCACCTCGAGCAGCGACCGCTCGAGCGACGTCCGTGGCGGCCGTGTGCGCTCCATGTCCTCGCGGAAGAAGAACGGATCGGCGTAGTTCGACCCGTACACGAGCGTCGACGACTTCACGATCACCTTGCGCACCGGGCTGCCCGCCGCGCCGGCGGCCGCGAGCAGGTTCATGGTGCCGATGACGTTCACCTCGTGCAGCGTGCGGCCCGGCGCCTCCGTGGAGTCGACGAGCAGGTGCGTGTGCAGGATGGTGTCGACCCGGGTCGCGCGCACGATCCGTTGCAGGATCGAGTACGACGAGTCGGCGCGGACGAACTCCGTCTTCTCGAGCGGCAGGCGCGGGTCGCGGGTGTCGACGCCGACGACCAGCTCGACGCCCGGGTCACCCTCGAGGTGCTGCGCGATGCGGCTGCCCCAGTAGGTGCCGAGGCCGGTGACGAGGATGCGACGCCCGTCGCTCATGTCTTCCGCTCCTGGCGCCTCCGGCGCCGGGGCGCTCGGCCCCCGCTCGCTGCGAGCCGGGATACCCGGCTCGCTGGACGCTCGCTCATGTCTTCCGGCTCACCCGAACCACACGCTGCGGCGGGCGCGGAGCATGTCGTAGACCGCGTCCTGGATCGTCTCGCGGATCGCTTCGGACTCGTCCATGACGACGCTGCGGTTGTAGCGCGGCTGGTTCGTCGCGACCTGGAAGTGGACCGGCGGGAGCACGCGGAGCCGGAACTTCGCCGGGAGGGGGAGGACGAGGCCGGCGAGCGGTCCGAACACGAGCATGTTCGCGGTGAGCGGCGCGTACGGGACGTTGAGGAGCTTGGCCAGGCTCTTGCTCTTGGCGAGGATCGGCATCGCCTCCTCGTTGCCGACGATCGCGATCGGCACCACGGGAACGCCGGCCCGCATGGCGATCTCGACGAACCCGCCGCGGCCGAAGCGACGCAGGCGGTACCGCTCGCTCACGTGCTTGCCCGTCGCCTTGGTGCCCTCCGGGAACACGAGGGTGAGCTGCTGCTCGTCGTGCAGGAGGCGGTACGCGTTGTCGGGGTGCGCCGGCACGCCGCCGGTGCGCGACCACAGCGTCCCGACCACCGGGAGCGACCGGAAGAGGTTGTCGGCGAGGCCGTAGACCGGACGGCCGAGCTCCGTCTCGAGGCCGTGCATGATCACCGGGGCGTCGGACGGGATCGCGCCGCCGTGGTTGGCGACGAGCAGCGCACCGCCCTCGCGCGGGATGTGCTCGAGCCCCTCCCACTCGACGCGGAACCACCGGCGGTAGATCGGGTCGTAGAGACGGCGCGCGAGGCGGCGCATGCTCTCGCTGCGGCCCCAGCCGTCGACGTCGCCGGTCCGCTCCGCCCGCTCGGCCTCCTTGGGGCGGGGCAGCGGCACGAGCGCACCGCCCACCGACGGTGGCGACTCGAGCGCGATCCCGGGCTCCGCCTCCGCCACGCGATCGAAGTGGTCCCCTTGCACGTCTCCCAGTGAACCCGGCTCGTTCCGCG
>DATBSK010000237.1:0-5716 GCA_036559825.1 Acidimicrobiia bacterium
TCGCGGGGCGCAAGCTCCACGACGGCGACGTCGCCATCATGATGGTCGAGGCCGGCGGCACCGAGGGCTCGTTCGAGCGGTATGCGGCGGGTGCGCCGAAGGTCACTGAGGAGACGATCACCGAGGGACTCGAGCTCTCGAAGCAGTGGATCCGCGCCTCCGTCGATCTGCAGCTCGAGCTCGTCAAGAAGGTGCAGGAGGCACGGGGTCCGATCGAGGACATCGCGTACTCACCGGCGCTCGACTACCAGCCCGATGCCAGCGACGCGGTCACGGAGGAGGCGCTCGAGGCGACGCGCGAGGCAATGGCGATCGCGGACAAGACCGAGCGCAACGGGCGCGTCGACGAGATCGAGTCGGCCGTGGTCGCGACGCTCGCCGGCGGTGACGCCGCGCCGGGCCCGTTCGCCGGCCGCGAGGGTGAGCTGCGCAAGGCGTTCCGGTCGCTCCAGAAGAAGGTCGTGCGCGACCGCATCGTCACCGACGGCGTGCGCATCGACGGCCGCGGTGTCGCCGACATCCGGCCGTTGTCCGCCGAGGTCGGCATCGTGCCCACGGCGCACGGCACCGGGCTGTTCCAGCGCGGGGAGACGCAGGTGCTCTCGGTCGTCACGCTCGGCATGCCTCGCATGGAGCAGATGCTCGACACGATCGGCACGGACGACCGCAAGCGCTACATGCACCATTACAACTTCCCGCCGTTCTCCACCGGCGAGACGGGACGCGTGGGCTCGCCGAAGCGCCGGGAGATCGGTCACGGCGCCCTGGCGGAGCGGGCGCTCGTCCCGGTGCTCCCGAGCTCCGAGGAGTGGCCGTACACCATCCGGGTCGTGTCCGACGTCCTGGCGTCGAACGGGTCCACCTCGATGGCGTCGGTGTGCGGATCGACGCTCTCGCTCATGGACTCGGGGACGCCGCTCAAGCAGCCGGTGGCCGGCATCGCCATGGGCCTCGTGCTGCACGAGGGCACCTACGTGACCCTCACCGACATCCTCGGCGCCGAGGACGCGTTCGGCGACATGGACTTCAAGGTCGCGGGCACGCGCGACGCGGTCACGGCGCTCCAGCTCGACACGAAGATCGACGGGATCCCGGCCGACGTGCTCGGGAAGGCGCTGCTCCAGGCGCGCGAGGCGCGCCTCCAGATCCTGGACGTGATGGCGGGTGCAATCGCCGCGCCGCGTGACGACGTGCGCCCGACGGCACCGAAGATCATCAGCATCGAGATCCCCATCGACAAGATCGGTGAGGTGATCGGCCCGAAGGGCAAGGTGATCAACACGATCACCCAGGAGACCGGTGCCGACGTCTCGGTGACCGACGACGGCGTCGTGGGGACCGTCTCGATCGGTTCGAAGGACGGATCCGCGGTCGAGGAGGCACGGCGGAGGATCGAGCTGATCCTCGACCCGCCGACCGCCGAGCTCGGCGCGGTGTACCCGGGCAAGGTCGTGAACGTGACGAAGTTCGGCGCGTTCGTGAACGTCCTCCCCGGGCGCGACGGACTCCTCCACATCTCGAAGATCGGTGGCGGCAAGCGCATCGACCGCGTCGAGGACGTCCTCAACCTCGGCGACGAGGTCGAGGTGCGCGTCGACGACATCGACAGCTCGGGCAAGCTCTCGCTCAGCCTCGCCTCCGAGCCGCCCGCGGAAGCACGGCCGCCGTCACGGCGTGACGACGAGCGCGAGGCCGGGCGCAACGGGGGCGACGGGCGTCGCTCGCGCGAGCCGCGAGACTCGCGCCAGCCCCGAGACTCGCGTGAGTCGGGCGACCGCGGCCGGGGCGGGAGCGCCGCCGAGGCGTCGTTCGAGGACCAATGGGAGGCGCAGGCCCGTGAGGAGTTCGGCGACCTCGGTCCGGCCGAGGTCGGTCGCAGCGGCTCCGGAGGCGGAGGCGGTGGTGGCGGAGGCCGCCGGGGCGGGGGCGGGGGTCGCCGGCGCCGCTGACGGTCCCGGGGATCAGGGATCAGGTCTCGCGCGTGCCGCGCCGATGACCACACGATGAGCGCCTCCCGCGGACGCCTGCAGGAGGGCGCGATCCGGCGCACCCGGCTCGATTCCGGGCTGCGGGTGGTCACCGAGTCGATGCCGGGGCTCCGCTCCGCCGCGGTCGGGTTCTGGGTCGGCAGCGGGGGCCGCGACGAGCCCGATGACCTCGCGGGCGCGAGCCACTTCCTCGAGCACCTCCTCTTCAAGGGCACCGAGCGGCGCACCGCGGTCGAGATCGCTGAGGCGGTGGAGTCCTGCGGCGGTGACATGAACGCGTTCACCGCGCACGAGGTCACGGCGTACTACGTCCGCGTGCCCGACGACCGCTTGGCGCTGGCCATCGAGATCCTGTCCGACATCGTCTGGTCGCCGGCGCTCCGGCAGGACGAGGTCGACTCGGAGCGACAGGTGATCCTCGAGGAGATCCGGATGCGTGACGACACGCCAGAGGATCTCGTGCACGAGCTGTTCGCGGCGGCGATGTTCCCCGGGCACGCGATCGGACGCGAGGTCATCGGCACGCCCGAGACGATCGAGCGGATGACACCGGCACACATCGGGGCCTTCCACGCCGAGCACTACCACCCGAGCAACGTCGTCGTCGCGGCGGCGGGGAACGTCGACCACGACGAGGTCGTCACGCTCGTGGAGCGGGGCCTCACGCACACCGACGGTGCACGGCCGAGCCGCGAACCCTGGCCGGGTGCGCCGCCGCCGCGACCGTCCGCCGTGCTCACGCGCGACACGGAGCAGGCGCACGTCGTGCTCGGCATGCGCTCGTTGCGCACCGATGACCCCGACCGGTACGCGCTCTCGGTGCTGAACCAGGCGCTCGGTGGAGGCATGTCGTCGCGCCTCTTCCAGGAGGTGCGCGAGCGGCGCGGGCTCGCGTACGCGGTGTACTCGTATCGCTCGTCGTTCCAGGAGACCGGCGCGCTGGCGGTCGCGGCCGGTACCGCGCCCGAGCGGCTCGACGAGCTCCTCGCGGTGGTCGACGCCGAGCTGCGCAGGCTCGTAGCCGACGCGGGCATCGGCGAGCGCGAGCTCGAGTCGGCGAAGGGCCATCTCCAGGGCTCGCTCGCGCTCTCGCTCGAGAGCTCGAGCGCGCGGATGCACCGACTCGGCCGCAGTGAGATGACGCTCGGTGAGGTGCCGGAGCTCGACGAGCTCGTGGCCGCGGTGGGCCGCGTCGACGACGCCGACATCGCCCGCGTGGTCGAGCGCGTCGTCGCGTCGGACGACCGCAGCCTCGCGATCGTCGGCCCCGTCGACGAGGCCGCGTTCGCGGGCTGACCCACCCGAGCATGTGACACTCCAACTCGTATTTCCGGTTGCGCTGTCACATGCTCGTCGGCGGTTCCCACGTGGCGCCCGCTGACGCGCGGTTCTGTACCCTTCGGGCATGGCCACCTCGACCATCCGGGTCGGTGTGTTCGGCGCGGGTGGCCGGATGGGCTCGACGGTCTGCTCGACGGTCGCCGCGGCCCCCGACCTCGAGCTCGTCGCCGCGGTCGACCCGTTCCATGGAGGCATCGACCTCCGCCAGCTCGGCGTGGCGGCCACGGGCCTGCAGGTCGCGAGCTCCGCGGACGCGATCGCCGATGCGGGCGCGGACGTCGCGGTCGACTTCACCGTCATCGACGCGGCGCTCGAGAACCTCCGCTGGTGCGCCGACCACGGCGTGCACGCGGTGGTCGGCACCACGGGCTTCACGGATGCCGACATCGACGACCTCGCGCGCCGCTTCGAGAAGAGCGATGCGAACGCGTTCATCGCCCCGAACTTCGCGATCGGTGCGGTGCTGATGATGCGGTTCGCCGAGCAGGCGGCCCCGTACTTCGAGACTGCCGAGGTGATCGAGCTCCACCACGACGCCAAGGTGGACGCGCCGTCCGGTACGGCGATGCTCACCGCGCAGCGGATGGCCGACGCGTCCGGGGACTGGGCGGACGATCCCACCGAGACCGTGGTCGTCGACGGAGCACGCGGCGGCGAAGGTCCCGGTGGGATCCGGGTGCATTCGGTGCGGCTGCGCGGCCTCGTGGCGCACCAGGAGGTCGTGCTGGGCACGACCGGCCAATCGCTGTCGATCCGGCACGACTCGTACGACCGGTCGTCGTTCATGCCCGGAGTGCTGCTTGCGATCCGGTCGGTACGCGACCGTCCGGGGCTCACCATCGGCCTCGACGCGCTGCTCCACGAGTGATCGCGCGTGAGCGAGCAGCGCGACCGCGTCTACGCCGGCGCCTACGACTGCATCAGCAGGTTTGGGCTCTCCAAGACCACCGTCGACGACGTCGCCCGCGCGTCGGGCGTCTCCCGGGCGACGATCTACCGGCTCTTCCCAGGAGGTCGTGAGCAGCTCCTGCGCGAGACCGTCGGCTGGGAGATGGACCGGTTCTTCGCACGGCTCGCGGAGGCGGTGGCGGATGCGCCCGATCTCGAGACCCGCCTCGTGCGCGGGCTGGCGTTCGCGCACCGGTCGGTGGTCGAGCACGCGGTGCTCCAGAAGGTCCTGGCGACCGAGCCGGACGCGCTGCTGCCCTTGATGACGGTCGAGCAGCACCGCGTCCTCGGGTTCATCACCGCGTACCTGCGTCCGCTGCTGGAAGCCGAACGCGAAGAAGGTCGCTTGCGCGCCGATGTCGACATCGGGCTCGCCGCGGACTACATCGCGCGGATGCTGCTGTCGCTCATCGGGACGCCGGGCCGGTGGGATCTCGACGACCCGGTGGAGGTCGCGCGAGTCGTGCGGGACGAGCTGCTCGGTCCCGTCGTCGCCGACCCTCGTGCCGCGACCTGAGCACCGCAGACCCCTCCCACTAGGGTCGTCGTCCGTGGGTAGGGGCTTGCGCGGCACGAAGCGAGCGCGGCTAGTTGCGCTCGTCGCGCTCGTCGTTGCCGCGCTCGGCGTCACGTCTCCCGCCCTCGCCGGAAAGCGCGGACCCAAGCTGCCGCCCGGCGGGAAGATCCGCGTCTCCGAGCCGTGCTCGCTCGTGGGGCGGGATCAGGTCAAGTTCGTGTTCGACTCCGTCGTCGTGAGGAACAAGACGAACAGTCACAGTCCGGGGAACGACTGCGCGTGGATCCTGAAGTCGCCGGGTACGGTGGCGGACCGCCTCGTGGGCGCGATCGTCTATCCCGGGTTCACGTCCCCGGGCGTCACCGCGGTCGACCTGCTCGAGGACGATCGTGCGAACGCACAGCTCGGCGGGCCCGGCGTGATCGACCTCTCGCTCGGGAAGAGCGGGTTCCTCAACAAGAACCAATCGTTGCTCGAGGTGGCCCCGAGCAAGCGCTTCGCCTTCTCCCTGCAGCTGCTGGGGGCAGACGGCTCGCCGGCACCGCTCACGAACAAGCTGCGATCCCAGCTCATGACCCTGGCAACGGACGTGGTCAAGCGCGCCAAGCACGTCTCCTGACGCCTGCGCCATGAGCGCCGGCGCCCGCCGGATGTCGATCACCCGACACGAGAACGACCGCGTGAGGGAGACCGAGCGGATGGGCATGTTCCGGGACCTGAAGAAGCTGTCGGACCAGGAGCGCGAGCTCCGCAGGCGACAGCAGCGTCGAGCGACCCTGCCGAGCCGCCGCGACCGGCGTCGTCAGTCGCCACCCAGCGTGACCTGCGACACGACGTTTCACTTGGCGCACCCACCTAGGTTCTGAGTCATGGCGGGTGCTCAACCGGGGCCGGAGTGGTGGGAGTGGCTGGCCGCCATCGG
>DATBSK010000238.1:0-6052 GCA_036559825.1 Acidimicrobiia bacterium
CTGAGCGGCACCGCCGGGATCGAGTCGCCGAGCGAGCGCCGCGCGCGGCGCGAGCGCGACGAGCAGCTCGCGCGCGACGCGGAGCGCGACGGTGTCGCCCTCTTCCTCGAACGCTGGCTGGCTCAGCGACTCTTCGAGACGTTGCCGCGCAACAAGGCACAGCTCGACATCCGTCTGCGCGCCTACACGGCCGGGCGGCTCGCGCACCAGCTGCGCGCGCTCGGCCAGGGTGAGCAAGAGCCGCTCTGGGATCGCCTGCCGTCGCTCGAGATGCCCGTGCTGATCATGTGCGGGCAGTGGGACCGGGGGTACACCGACGTCGCGACCCGAATGGCCGCAGCCGTCGGCGACAACGCGCAGCTCGTGGTCCTGCCGAAGGCCGGCCATGCACTGCACCTCGAGCGGCCCGACGAGGTCGCTCACGAGCTCATCGCCTGGCTCGACGGCGACGCGACCGCGTAGCGCGCGAGGAGTGCGCGATCGGGTATCACGCGCCGGAGGGTGATCGCGCCGCCGCGCGGGAGCAGTCGATCGGTGGTCACGTCCGCGTCGAGCAGCATGGCGGTCGCGAGACCGCAGGCGAAGGGGACGTCGGGCAGCGCGCAGGCGAGCGCGAGACCGGCGGCGAGCCCGACCGAGGTCTCCATCATCGACGTCGGGATCGCGGGGACGCCTGCCTCTTCCGCGACGGCGAGCGCGGCCCGCACCCCACCCAGGGGCTGCACCTTGAGCACGACCGCATCGGCCGCTGCGAGCGCGCGAAGACGGCGCGCGTCGCCCACGTCACGGACGCTCTCGTCGGCTGCAATCGGCACGCGGGCGCGTCGCCGGACCTCGGCGAGCTCCTCGAGAGAACCGACCGGCTGCTCGACGAGCGCAACCCCGAGTCGATCGAGGCGCGCGATGACCTCCACCGCGGTCTCGACATCGAACGCGCCGTTGGGATCGACGCGGATCTCGGTCCGGGCGCCGACCGCATCGCGCACACGCGCCACGAGCTCGACGTCGCCGGGCGACCGGATCTTCACCTTCACCGCGTCGAAGCCCTCCACTGCAGCGGGGTCGAGGTCGGGGCCCGCGACGAGGGCGTTGACCCGCACCCGGTCGCGACGAGGCGCCGGGAAGCCCGTGCACGCCGCCTCCGCGGCCGCGGCGAACGCGCGGGCGGGGTCGCACGGATACCCGGGCAGCGGCGAGCACTCCCCCCACCCCGCGGGACCGTCGAGCAGCATCACGTCGCGTCCCGACATCCGGAGACGATGGACGACCGTGCCATGCGGAGCGTCGTGCGGGATCACGGTCACGACACCCAGAGCCCGACGGCGAGGAGCAACGCGGTGACGAGCTGGAGCCGCGCCGTCGCGACGAGCACGCGCACGAACCGGGGCGCGTCCTGCGCGGCGACCATGGCGCGGCCGGCCGCGACTCCGAGCGGCGTCGCGGCGAGCGCGAGGAGCGCCCACGGGGCGTCGAGCGCGGCCCCGACGACCCCCAGACCCGCTCCCGCGAGGCACGCGACGTAGACCCTCCGCGCCCGGCGCTCGCCGAGGCGGACGACGAGCGTGCGCTTGCCGCTCGCGGCGTCGCTCGCCACGTCGCGCACGTTGTTCGCGAGCAGGATCGCGCACGCCAGGAGGCCGACGACGATCGACCCCCACCATGCGGTCGCGGGGACCTCCTCGCCCTGCACGAACGCGGACCCGGCGGTCGCCACGACGCCGAAGAACAGGAACACGACGACCTCGCCGAGCCCCGAGTAGCCGTACGGGCGCGGCCCGCCCGTGTACAGCACGGCAGCGGCGATCGCGGCGGCGCCCACGACGAGGAGCCACGGCGTGACGAGCACCGCGAGCGCGACGCCAGCCGCCGCCCCGACACCCAGCGCGATCGCCGCCGCGCGCCGCACGAGCTCGGGACGCACCAATCCCGAGGCGGTGAGGCGCAACGGCCCGCGCCGATCGTCGTCGGCGCCGCGGACCCCGTCGCTGTAGTCGTTCGCGTAGTTCACGCCGACCTGGAGGGAGAGCGCGACGACCAGGGCGAGCACCGCGCGCCCCCACGACAGGTCGGTGCCGGCACCGTGCGCGGCCGCCGTGCCGACGACCACCGGTGCGATCGCCGCGCCCAGCGTCTTCGGACGCGCCCCCGCGACCCAGAGGCGCCACCCCGACGGCGCCACGGTCGGCCCGGCCATCGCCCGCTAGGGCCGCTTCGGGAATCGAGCGAAGCCCGGCGCGCGCTTCTCGAGGAACGCGCGCTTGCCCTCCTGGGCTTCCTCGGTCATGTAGTAGAGCAGCGTCGCGTCGCCGGCGAGCTGCTGGATGCCGGCGAGGCCGTCGTCGGCGGCGTTCATCGACGCCTTGAGCATCCGGAGCGCGAGCGGGCTGTTCTGCAGCATGCGCTGGCACCACTGCACCGTCACGACCTCGAGGTCCTCGAGCGGCACGACCGCGTTCACGAGCCCCATCCGCTCCGCAGTCGTCGCGTCGTACTGCTCGCACAGGTACCAGATCTCGCGCGCCTTCTTCTGGCCGACGATGCGCGCGAGGAGACCCGACCCGTAGCCACCGTCGAACGAGCCGACCTTCGGACCCGTCTGGCCGAACCGCGCGTTGTCCGCGGCGATGGTGAGGTCGCAGACCACGTGCAGGACGTGCCCGCCGCCGATCGCGTAGCCCGCCACCATCGCGATCACCGGCTTCGGGAGCCGTCGGATCTGCACCTGCAGGTCGAGGACGTTGAGCCGGCCGATGCCGTCGTCGTCGACGTAGCCGTCGTCGCCCCGGATCCGCTGGTCGCCACCCGAGCAGAAGGCCTCCGCGCCCTCACCCGTGAGGATGATCACGCCGACCGACGGGTCGTCGCGGGCGAGCTCGAACGCGTCGCGGAGCTCGAACAGCGTGCGCGGCCGGAAGGCGTTGCGCACCTCGGGGCGCGCGATGGTGATGCGTGCGACGCGGCCGCCGTCGAGCTCCGCGGTCGCGTACCGCACGTCGCTGAAGTCGACGTCGCCGGGCTTCCAGTCGGCGCCCGGCCGGATCGTGCGCTCGCCGGCGCCGTTCGCTTCGGGCATCGTGGCCACCTCCGCCGATCGTGGGAGTGATCGCTCCTACGGTACGCGGCGACCCGGCCGGATCCCAATCGCCCGCGGCCCTCCTACCGTGGCGACGTGCCCGAGCGGACCCCCCGGGAGCTCCCGTCACCGATGCTCGCCACGGCGACGTCCTCACCGCCGCACGGCGACGACTGGGCCTACGAGATGAAGTGGGACGGCTACCGGGCGGTCGTCGGGGTGCGCGACGGGCAGATCCGAGTCGCCTCCCGTCGCGGGCTCGACGTCACCGACCGCTACCCCGAGCTCGCGTCCCTGGCCGGCGCGACGGGCGTCGACGACGTGGTCCTCGACGGTGAGCTCGTCGTGCTCGACGATGCCGGACGGCCGAGCTTCGCCGCGATCCAGCAGCACCGCGATCCCGCGACCCTCATGATCTTCGACGTGCTGCGCGTCGACGGCCGCGACGTGACCTCGCTCCCCTGGCGCGAGCGCCGGCGCATCCTCGAGCGCCTCTCGTTGCGCGGCCCGTCGTGGCAGACGCCCGCCGTCGTGGAGGGGGACGCCGACGCGGCGCTCGCGACGGCGCGGCACCTCGGCCTCGAGGGGATCGTCGCCAAGCGCGTCGACTCGCCCTACCGGCCCGGCCGGCGCACGACGGCCTGGTCGAAGGTGAAGCTCCGGAAGCGCCAGGAGCTCGTCGTCGGGGGATGGTTGCCCGGCGAGGGACGGCTCAGCGGGACCGTCGGGTCGCTGCTCGTCGGCTACTACGAGCACCCGGGCGACGAGCAGCTCGTATACGCGGGGCGTGTCGGGTCCGGGCTCGACGACGCGCTGCGCGACGCGCTCGCCGCGCGGCTGGTGCCGCGTCCAACGAGCGCGTTCGCCGCCACCCCGCGGCGCGTCACCGCGGTGTGGGTCGAGCCCGACGTCGTCGCCGAGGTCGAGTTCACCGAGTGGACCGCGGACGGCGTGCTCCGCCAGCCGGTGTTCCTCGGCCTCCGCACCGACAAGGACCCCCGCGAGGTCACCCGCGACCCCTGAACCACATGTTGCGTCCCTCACCGTCACTACGAGGGTCAGGAGACGCATCTTGGAGAACATCAAGCTGCGTCCCTGGACCCTCCCCCTGACGGTGAGGGACGCATCATGCGCGGTCGTCATGCGCGGTCGTCGCGGAGGGACTCCTTCCAGGTGCGGAAGCGGGTGTGGTGGGAGCCGTCGGGGCCGGTGCCGTCGCCCGTGCCGTCCGGGAACAGGCGGAACGTGCACGCGCGGTCGAGGTCGCCGGCGTCGACCGCGGCGTAGCGCGCGTCCGCACCGGACGCGGGGCCGGCGCGCCAGAGCAGGAAGTCGCCGATGCGCCGCTTGTAGGCGACGAGGTGGATCCCAAGGTCGGCACCGAGGTCGCGCACGAGCGCGGGCGCCTCGACCCAGCGCTCCGCGGGGATGAGGAAGTCGCGCTGTGGCGTCGGCGGCAGCTCGTCGGTGTGCCAGTCGCGCTCGGTCGGCGGGCGGGCCTCCGCAGGGGTCGGCATCGCGGTGCCATGCTCGCATGCGATGAGGGTGCGCGACCTCCCCACGCCGGCGCTCGTCGTCGACGGTCCCGGCCTCGAGCAGAACCTGGCCGCGATGGCCGCGGCGCTCCCCGGCGCCCGGTGCCGGCCGCACGTGAAGGCCCACAAGTGCAGCGAGCTCGCGCGGCACCAGCGAGCGGTGGGCCACCCCGGCTTCACGTGCGCGACACCCCGCGAGGTGATGGGCATGGCCGGGGCCGGCCTCGGCGACGATCTCCTCCTCGCGAACGAGGTCGTCGATCCCGAACGACTCGCGGGCATGGCCGGGCTCGACGCGCGCGTCACGGTCGCGGTCGACTCGGCGGCCTCGATCGCGGCAGCCGCGACCGCCGGCATCCGCGAGTGCCTCGTCGACGTCAACGTGGGCATGCCGCGCTGCGGGTGCGATCCCGACCGCGCCGGCGACGTGGCAGCGAGCGCGCGCGCCGCGGGCCTCGAGGTGCGTGGCGTCATGGGATACGAGGGTCACGTCGTCGGCCTCGCCGACCGGGACGAGCGCGTGCGCGGGACGGGGGATGCGATGCGGCTGCTCGCGATCGCACGCGACGCCGTCGGCGGTGACATCGTGTCCGCGGGCGGCACAGGGACGTACGCGATCAACGAGCTCGCGACCGAGATCCAGGCCGGGTCGTACGCGTTGATGGACACCGCGTACGCGTCAGAGCACGACCTCCCCTTCCGCCCGAGGCTCTCGATCGTCGCCACGGTGATCTCGGTCAACGAGCACGACGGGTTCGCGGTGGCCGACTGCGGCCTCAAGGCGCTCGGCATGGATCACGGCGGGCCCGACGTGCTCGGGCACACCGTCTGGTTCTGCTCCGACGAGCACGTGACGTTCTCACCCGCGGACGGCGGGCGGCTCCCTGCGGTCGGCGACCGCGTGTCGATCCGGCCGGCGCACGTCGATCCCACGGTCGCCTACCACGAGGCGCTCCACGTCACCGACGGCCCCGGACTGGACGCGGCGGTGGTCGAGACGTGGCCCGTCGACCTCCGCGGCTGGTGAGCGCGCCGGGCTACCGTGCGCCCGTGATGCAACAGGACGACGTCGATCTCGCCTTCCTCGACGCGACCGCGCAGGCGGAGCTGGTGCGCCGGGGGGAGGTCACGGCGCTCGAGCTGGTCGATGCCGCGATCACGCGCATCGAGAAGGTGAACCCCGACCTCAACGCGGTCATCCACCCGCTGTTCGACAAGGCGCGCGATGCCGCGGCCCTGGTGCGTGCCGGCGACGCGCCCTTCGCGGGCGTCCCGATCGTGCTCAAGGACCTCGACGGCAGCTCGGCCGGCGACCCGTTGCACCTGGGCAACGCGGCGCTGCGCAACGCCGGACACGTTGCCGACCACGACACCTACCTCATTGCGAAGCTCCGTGCCGCGGGGTGCATCCCCGTCGGCAAGACGAACACACCGGAGTTCGGCC
>DATBSK010000239.1:0-15495 GCA_036559825.1 Acidimicrobiia bacterium
TCCGGCGCGCAGTGGAACGTCCTGGCGCAGCAGACACAGATGGCCGCGGTCGACCACACGCCCGAGGACGGGTCGTCGTCCGGATACAGCGCCGACACGTGGGACGGGTACGTGGCGGCGCGCAACCGGCTCCTCGGTCACTTCGAGAAGGCGAAGGTGAAGAACTTCGTGACGCTCGGTGGCGACACGCACACCAGCTCGGTCGACGACCTGCGCGCCGACTACGAAAAGAACGGGTCGCCGATCGTCGGCACGGAGTTCGTCGCGCCTCCCGCGACGTCACCCGAGAACCTTGCGCCGCAGTACGTCGAGGGAGCGCTGCGGAACCCGTGGATCCACCTGTACGACATCACGAACAAGGGGTATCTGCGCGTCGAGGCGACGAGGCCGCAACTCCGCGCCGAGTTCCGCTACGTCACCACGATTCAACAGCCGCAGGCCGAGCCGATGGCCGGCACGTCCTGGGTCGTCGAGTCGGGGAAGCCGGGAGCGCGACAGGCCTGAGGTCAGTGCCCGCGGGCGATCCACTCGTCGAGGTGCGGTGCCTCGGCGCCGATGGTCGTTGACTCCCCGTGGCCGGTGTGCACCACGGTGTCGCCGGGGAGCACGAGCAGCCGATCGCGAATCGACTCGATGATCGTCGGGAAGTCGGAGTACGAGCGGCCGGTCGCGCCGGGCCCGCCGTTGAAGAGCGTGTCGCCGCCGAACACGTGGCCGTCGGGACCGACGAGGCACACGCCACCTGGGCTGTGACCGGGAGTGTGCGCTATGTGCAGACGCTCCCCGGCGACCTCGAGCTCGTCGCCGTCGCGCACGGCGCCGTCGGGCTTCCGATCCGGATAGACGACGTCCCACAGCATCTCGTCGTCGGGGTGCAGGAGGACGGGCGCGCCGCCGGTGGCACGCGACAACGCGTCGGCGGCGTTGATGTGGTCGTTGTGCCCGTGGGTGCACACGATCGCCCGGACCGATCGATCGCCCACGGCAGCGGCGATCGGCGCCGCGTCGTGCGCGGCATCGACGACGAGGACCTCGTGATCGTCGCCGATGAGCCAGATGTTGTTCTCGACGTCGAAGTCCTGGCCGTCGAGCGAGAAGACGCCGGCCGTCGTGATGTGCTCGATCACCGATTCGCTAGATGGTGACGACGGAGCGCAGCACCTCGCCCCGCTCCATCTTCTGGAAGGCCTCTTCCACGTCGTCGAGGCCGATCGTCTCCGACACGAAGCCGTCCAGGTTGAATCGGCCTTGGAGGTCGAGGTCGAGACGGCCCGACAGGTAGTGGTCGATGAGCATCGGGAAATCGCGCGAGGGCAGGCAGTCGCCGTACCACGACGGCTTCAGCGCTCCGCCCCGCCCGAAGAAGTCGATCATGGGGATGTCGGGGAGCGCCATGTCGGGTGTCGGCACGCCGACCTGCACGACCGTGCCCGCGAGGTCGCGCGCATAGAACGCCTGCTGCAGCACCTCGGGAAGCCCCACCGCCTCGATGCAGACATCGGCGCCGTTCCCGTCCGTGATCTCGCGGATGCACTCGACGGGGTCCTCGCGGGACGCATCGACGGTGTGGGTCGCGCCGAACGCCTTGGCCCACTCGAGCTTCCGTGGATCAATGTCGACCGCGACGATCGTGCGCGCGCCGACGAGGTTCGATGCGGCGATCGCGGCGTCGCCCACGCCGCCGCAGCCGAAGACGGCAACCGTGTCGTCGCGCTGGACGCCGCCGGTGTTCACCGCGGCGCCGAAGCCTGCCATCACGCCGCATCCGAGGAGCCCGGCCGCCTCGGCGCGCGCCGCGGGGTCGACCTTCGTGGCCTGGCCCGCGGCGACCAGCGTCTTCTCCGCGAACGCACCGATCCCGAGCGCGGGCGACAGCTCGGTGCCGTCAGCGAGCGTCATCTTCTGGGACGCGTTGTGCGTCGCGAAGCAGTACCACGGCTTGCCGCGGCGGCAGGCCCGGCACTCGCCGCACACCGCCCGCCAGTTGAGGACGACGAAGTCGCCCGGCGCCACGCTCGTCACGCCCGGGCCCACGGCCGTCACCGTGCCCGCGGCCTCGTGCCCGAGGAGGTAGGGGAAGTCGTCGCCGATCCCGCCCTCGCGGTAGTGCAGGTCGGTGTGGCACACACCGCACGCCTCGACGTCGATCAGCGCCTCACCCGGCCCGGGGTCGGGCACGACGATGGTCTCGACCCGCACCGCGTCGCCCTTCCCCGGGGCGATGACCCCGCGCACCTCGTGGTTCACGCCGCGCAGGCTATCGCCGTCGTGTTTTGGCGTCGCTGCGTCGGCGCAGGCGCCACGCAACGACGCCAGAGCACGTTCAGGGCGCGAGCCTGGCGAGCATCCAGGGGGCGGTGTTGTGGAAGTCGGCCACCGCGCTGCCGGGCGGGACGAGCTCGTCGCACGCGGCGCGGGTCTCGTCGTCGAGGGTCATCGTGAGCACGGCGAGCGCGTCGTCGAGCTGCTCCAGCGTGCGCGGGCCGATGATCGGTGCGGTGATGCCGGGCTGGTCCTTGCACCAGAGCAGCGCGAGCTGTGTCACGGTCATGCGGCGCTCGCTCGCGACAGCCGCGAGCGCGCGACCCACCTCCACGGCGCGAGGCGTCACCCGGTCACGCACCTGCGGCCGCCGCGTCGCCCGTGAGTCGTCCGGCACGCCGTCGGCGTAGCGGTTGGCGAGGATGCCGCCGCCGAGCGGTGACCACGGGAGCACGCCGAGGCCGTGCTTCCGGCAGACGGGCAGCAGCTCGTTCTCGACGCGGCGGTCGAGCAGGTTGTACGGGGGCTGCTCGCTCACGTACCTCGGCAGCCCGTCGCGCTCGGCGATCGCGACCGCCTCCATGACCATCCAGGCGGCATGGGTCGAGCACCCGACGAACCGCACCTTGCCGGCGCGGACGAGCTCGTCGAACGCGGCGAGCGTCTCCTCCTGAGGGACGTCCGCGAACGTCGGCCGGTGCAGCTGGTAGAGGTCGATGCGGTCGGTCTCGAGGCTCACCAGCGACTGCTCACACGACGCGACGATGTGCTCGCGGCGGTGCCACTGCGTGGGATCGCCCGCCCCTCGGGGCATGCCGACCTTGGTGGCGAGCACGATGTCGTCGCGGCGGCCGTTGGCACGGAGCGCGGCGCCGACGATGCGTTCGCTCTCACCGCCCGCGTAGACGTCGGCGACGTCGATCATGTCGATCCCACCGTCGAGCGCGGCATCGATCATCCGCGTCGACTCCTCGCGCGCGGTTGGATCGCCGAAGTTCATGGCGCCGAGGCAGAGCGGCGCGACCTCGAGGCCGCTCGTGCCCAGCGACCGCCGCGTCACCGTTCGTGTGGTCATCGCGTGTCGACGCTAGCCGTGACCCTCAGGCCGCCTCGGCGGCCTCGGCGAGCGCGATGTCCTCGGGCTCGACGTCGACGACGCGCACGCTCGTCCGCCGCCGCCAGGAGAAGGCGACCGCCGCCGTCGCCAACGCGGCGAGCGCGCCGATCCCGAGCCCGGCACGCGGGCCGACCGTCTCCGAGACCCAGCCGACGAACGGCCCGCCGATGGGCGTGCTGCCGAGGAACGCGATCGAGAAGAGCGCCATCACGCGGCCCCGCAGCTCGGGTGCGGTCTCGGCGTTGCAGATCGCCGTCGCCATCGAGAGCAGCACCATCGACGTCACGCCCACGACGGGCAGCACGAGCAGCTCGGTCGCGAGGCTGGGTGCCAGCGCGGCAGCCGTCATCGCGACCCCGAGCGCGAGGGTCGCGCGCAGCATCACGCGGGTGCTGGCTCGCGAGAAGTGCGCCACCCACAGGGCGCCGGCGAGCGAGCCGGCACCGAGCAGCGCCATCATCGTGCCGAAGGTCGCGGCATCGCCTCCGAGCACGTCACGAGCCATGAGCGGCATGACGACCTGGAAGTTGAACGCCAGCGTGCCGATGACGGCGGTCACGACGAGCGCGAGCCGGACGGGCTGGTTGCGCCACGCGTACCGGAGGCCTTCACGGAGCTGACGCCGGCCACGCGCGACGACGGGCGACGGCCGCAGCTCGGCCGGCCGCATCGCCCGGAGCGCCACGATCACCGCGATGAACGACAGTCCGTTCAGCAGGAAGCACCACGCGACGCCGATGGTCGCGATCACGATGCCCGCGACGGCGGGCCCGACGACGCGCGCTGCTGTGAAGACCGTGCTGTTCAGCCCGACCGCGTTCGCGACGTCGTCGTCGTCCACCATCTCCGGCACGAACGAGCGTCGCGCCGGGTTGTCGACCGCGGTGACGAGGCCGAGCCCCATCGCCAGCACGTAGACCATCCAGACCTCGACGATCCCGGCGAGGGTGACAGCGCCGAGGAGCAGCGCCAGCACGCCGGCGGCCGCCGCGGTCGCGACGAGCAGGCGGCGCTTGTCGACACGGTCGGCGACGATGCCGCCCCATGCGCCGGCCAGCAGCGTCGGCGCGAACTGCAGCGCGAGCGTGGTGCCCACCGCGACGCCGCTGTGCGTGAGGCCGAGCACGAGCCATGCCTGCGCGACCATCTGCATCCAGCTGCCCGTGCCGGAGACGATCTGCCCGAGGAAGTACAGCCGGAAGTTCCGCGTGCGCAGGGACAGGAACGTGCGGCGCGCGGCGCGCTCGACGGTGGTCATGGCCCCGCGCTGCCGTGCTCGAGCACGCGGTCGAGCACCTCGACGGCATCTCGGAGGACCACTCGGTCGCGCTCGTCCAGCTCGGCCAGCCGCTTGGCGAGGAACGCCGTCTTGCGCGACCGGGCGCGCGCGAGGAGTCGGCGACCTGCCGGCGTGACCTCGACCCGCACGACGCGCCGGTCGTCGGGATCGGCGCGGCGGACGATCAGCCCGCGCTCCTCCAGGCGCCCGACCGCGGCAGTGACCGTCGGCGGGCGCACCCGCTCGTGGGCGGCGAGGTCTCCCAGCGTGATCGGGCCCCGGCGCTCGATCGTGGAGAGCAGCGCCACCTGGGTCGGGGACGCGTCGACGTCCGTCTGCTGCCGGAGCCGGCGGGCCAGGCGGGTCACGGCGAGCCGCAGCCCGTCGGCGAGGTCGGTGGTCATGTCGGTGGTGGTGGCCGCTCCGGGCATGGCACCAGAATACTTCGCTTCACTAATTAGTGCAACGAAATATCCCGCGGGCCGTACGCTCCCCGGCCGTGAGCACGCCGGCTCCGCCGGACATGCGCGTGTGGGGGACGGTCGCCCCCGACGAGCTGCGGCGCATCGTCGTCGTGTCGCCGCACCTCGACGACGCCGTGCTCGGCTGCTCGACGCTCATGGCCGCACACCCGGGTGTGACGGTGGTGACGGTGTTCGCGGGTCGCCCCCTCGAGTACCCCTCACCGATGCAGCACTGGGACAGCCTGTGCGGGTTCGAGGACGGAGACGAGGTGCACGTCGCCCGGCGCGCCGAGGACGCCGCTGCGCTCGCCTCGCTCGACGCGACACCGGTGTGGCTCGACTTCGTCGAGCACTCGTACCTGGAGCGGCCCGACTGGGTGCGTCCCGAGGCCGTCGTCGAGGCGTTGGACGACGCCGTGCGCATGCTGGACCCGACCTCGGTCTTCGTGCCGTTCGGCCTCGGGAACCCCGACCACGACTGCACGCACGACGCGGCGATGCTCGTCCGCGACCGGTTCGTCGAGCGCGGCGACCTTTCGTCGTGGTTCTGCTACGAGGACACGGGCTACAAGCACATCCCGGGACTGCTCGCGTGGCGCGTCGCCAGGCTCTTCCGGCGCGGTGTCTGGCCGACGCCCGCCGCCGTCCGGGTCGACGCGGCTCGTGAGCGCAAGGACGCGGCCGTCGCGTGCTACCCGTCGCAGCTGCTCGCCCTCGAGGCAGAGTGGGCGCTCAGCACCAAGCTCGAGGCACCAGCACCCGAGCAGTTCTGGCGCCTGGCAGCGCCCCCGGCGGGATGGGAAGCATTGCAGGAGGCGACGTGATTCGTTTCGGGCTCGATGTCGCGCAGCAGCGCATGCCCTGGTCGGAGCTCGTCACCCGCGCGCGGTTCGCCGACGACACCGGCTTCGACGGCATCTGGGGCTTCGATCACTTCCAGCCGATGTACGGCGACGGCCCGGGCGAGTGCTTCGAGGGCGTGACGACCCTCGCGGCGCTCTCGGGCGTCACGAGCCGGACGCGGCTCGGCTTGCTGGTCACGGGGATGACGTACCGCCACCCTGCGGTCTACGCGGCGGAGGCGATCACCATCGATCACGCGTCCGGCGGACGGCTCGAGCTCACCTACGGCGCGGCGTGGTTCGACGGCGAGCACCGCGCGCTCGGCATTCCCTTCCCGTCGACGCGCGAGCGGGTCGACACCTTCGAGGAGGCCGTCCAGGTGCTCCGCGGGCTGTTGACGACGGACGGGTTCACGTTCGAGGGCCGTCACGTCCAGGTGCGCGACGCCACGCTGCGCCCGCGACCGGTGCAGCAACCCCACCCGCCGATCTGGATCGGTGCATCGGGTGAGCAGCGGATGATGCCGATCGCCGCTCGCTACGCCGACGTGTGGCACTGCTTCGGCCCGCCCAAGGTGCTGCGCGGGAAGTCGGAGCGCATCTCGGAGCACGCGGTGGCAGCCGGTCGCGATCCGGCGGAGATCCGGCGTGCAGGGTCGCTGTCGCTCGAGCACGACCTCGACGACATCGCCCGCACGATCGACGCGTGGCGGGACGCCGGCTTCGAGTACCTCGTGTGCGGCTGGCCACCGGAAGGGCGCGCCAAGGTGGAGGCGTTCGCGGCGCGCTTCTGCGCCGGCTAGATCTGTTCGGTCGATCGAGGCCCTCTGGGAGCCTCGATCGACCAAATAGATCAATGCAGGGGCGACCACGCCGTGGTCCGCAGGAGACGGCTCTCCCAGTCGTCGCGCACGCGGAGCGCGTCGTGCATCCAGGTGCCGGGTGCGCGGTACTCGGCGGGCACCTCGGTGAGGAGCAGGTTCTTCAAGCGGTCGTGGTCGGTGACGCGCTGCCAGAGCACGACCTCGGTGTGCGGGCCCGCGCCCCACGCCGGCTGGAACACCGACAGCAGCTCGAGGATCCCGCGCCCGCGTCCCTCGGCGATGCTCGGGGCGTAGTGGGTGCGTGCCGCCTCGAGGTACTCCTCGAGCATCCCCTCGTGCGGCCACGCGGTGTCCTCCATGAACAGCGTGAGCTCGTGGTCCTGCGGCTCGCTCGGCGCGGCGTCGAGGTCGACGAGCGGCGGCGCCCACGGCACCGTCAGCAGCACCTTCCCGCTCACGATGTGACGGTGCTGGTCGACGTCCCGGACCCACGACCGGAGGTCGCCGTCCTGCATCCGGCGCGCCAGCCGCTCGTAGGCGGCGCCGTCGCGCACGCCCGTGACCGTGACGACCGTGTACGCGCGGCCGGAGCCGTGCGCGAGGTGCATGAAGTAGAGGAGGCGCGCGTCGTCGTCCTTCGCCAGCTCGGGCAGCCAGCCCTCGCGGTACGCCTTCTCGAACTCGTCCTCGCGCTCACCCTGGACCCGGTGGACCTCGTGCAGCAGCAGCATGACGCGACCCTATTCCCAGCGAGCGAACAGTCAGGACGACAAGGCGTCGACGACGTAGTCGATGGCACGGGTGAGCACGCCGATGTCGTCGGGCTCGATGGTGGGGAACATCGCGATGCGCAGCTGGTTGCGCCCGAGCTTGCGGTACGGCTCCGTGTCGACGATGCCGTTCGCACGCAACGCCGCCGCGATCGCGGAGGCGTCCACGCCCTCGAAGTCGATCGTCCCCGTGACGTGGCTGCGCTCGGACGGCTTGGCGACGAACGGTGACGCGACCGCGCTCGTCTCCGCCCACCCGTACAGCGTCTCGGCGGAGCGGTCCGACCGGCTCGCGGCCCACTCGAGCCCGCCCTGCTCGAGCATCCACTGGATCGTGTCGTCGAGCAGGAACAGCGTGGCGAGCGACGGGGTGTTCAGGGTCTGGTCGAGGCGGCTGTTCTCCAGCGCGATCGCGAGGTCGAGGGACGGCGGGCACCACCGCCCGGAGGCGGCGATGCGCTCGATGCGCTCGATGCCCGCAGGCGACACCAGCGCGAGCCAGAGCCCGCCCTCCGACCCGAACGCCTTCTGCGGCGCGAAGTAGTAGACGTCCGCGTGCGCGGGGTCGAGCCGGAGCCCTCCCGCGGCCGACGTCGCGTCGACGAGGACGACCGCTCCCTCGGCCGGTGGGCGCAGGATCTCGGTCATGACTCCCGTCGACGTCTCGTTGTGCGTGAGCGCGTACGCGTCGACGGTCACGTCGACGACGGGCTCGGGATGCGTGCCCGGCTCCGATTCGATGACGACCGGTGTCTCGAGGTGCGGTGCCGCGCCGATCACCGACGCGAACCGCGCCGAGAACTCCCCGAACGCGAGGTGCTCGCTCCGGCGCTCCATGAGCCCGAACGTCGCCGCGTCCCAGAACGCCGTCGTGCCGCCGTTGCCGAGCATCACCTCGTAGCCCGCCGGCAGCCGGTACAGCGCGGCGAGGCCTTCACGCACGCGGCGCACCACCGCGCGCACGCCGTCCCTCCGGTGGCTGGTGCCGAGGTACCCGCTCGCCTCGGCCGCGAGGCGCGCCACCGCGTCGGGACGGACCTTCGACGGCCCGGAGCCGAACCGCCCGTCGGACGGCCGCAGCTCGTCCGGCAGCGCGATGTCGTTCGGGTCGGCCACGAGTCGAGACTACCGGCGGCTCTTCAGACGCTCCGCCGGCATTCCGGTCTCCTCCTCGTACCAGCGCGGTCGCCGCGTGCGCGCCCAGCGCGCGCTGATCTTCCCGCGCAGCATCGACGAGAGCGCGTCGGGATCCCGGAGGGCGAACAGCACGTGGCCGCCCACCGCGAGCCACACTCCGAGCGCGACCCAGTCGTGGACGAACGTCGCACCGGTGCGCCACGAGAGCGGGAACGGCTCGAACCACTTCATGATCGACCCGGTGCCGAGCATCAGCAGGATCGCCGCACCGAGGAACGTCGCGTTCAGCTTCTGTCCCGGGTTGAACTTGCCGAGCCGTGCGGTGTCGCGTGTCCGTCGCCGGAGCCAGACGCGGTCGTCAGGGATCCACCGGTCGAGCCGCCGCAGGTCGCGTCGCAGCGCCGCGCCCCACCGACCGGCGAAGCCGATCAGCAACGGCACCGGCAGCGCGAGCCCGGCCGCGACGTGGATGGTCCGCACGACGTCACGGCGCCCGACGACGGTGCTGATCGGCCCCGCGTAGAGCGCGGCACCCGTGAGCATCAGCGTCACGAACAACGACGCGGTCAGCCAGTGCACGACTCGTTCGGTGCGGTCGAAGCGCTCGATCGGTGGATCCGACGGGCGGAGCGGCGACGGCGCGGACGTGACCGCCACGTCAGGTCGCCTCGTCCGAGCGGCCGTTCGAACGACCGACCCAGCCGTCGACGTCGTAGCCGCGCTCCTCCCAGAACCCCGGCACGACGTCGGCGGTCAGCTCGATCTCGCTGAGCCACTTGAGCGACTTGTAGCCGTACATCGGCGCGACGTAGAGCCGGGCGGGGCCACCGTGATCGGACGAGAGGCGCTCGCCTTCCAGCTCGTAGGCGACGAGCACGTCGTCGCGTCGCGCTTGGCGCATCGTGAGGCTCTCCGTGTAGGCGCCGTCGAAGGAGACGAAGCGGACGGCGCGCGCCTCGGCGCGCGGGGACGCCGCGTCGAGCACGTCGCGCAGGCGCACGCCGGCCCACGGCACGTCGGTCACGCGCCATCCCGTCACGCACTGGAAGTCGCGCGTCAGCGCGGTCCGTGGCATCTTCGTGAGCTCCTCGAACGACAGGTCGAGCGGCTGGTCGACGAGCCCGTAGACGCGCAGCCGGTAGTCGGCGCGGCTCCGGTCGGGGAAGCCACCCGTGACGGTGTAGAAGCGGAAGCGACCGATCGGGAGCAGCGCGCCGAGCCCGGTGGGGTCGCGGCCGACGATCGGCCCGACCGTGCGTTCGAGCCAGCCCTGGACCGTCGCTCCGGCCGCGACGCCGACCGCGCCGAGGCCGAGCAGGCCGAGGAAGACCCGCCGGCCGACCGGTGTGCCGCGCTCGTCCGCTGCCATCACCATTCGTCGCTCGCTGCGGGCCGGGATACCCGGCCCGCGGTCGCTCGCTCCTGGGGGCACCATTCGTCGCTCGCTGCGGGCCGGGGTACCCGGCCCGCGGTCGCTCGCTCCTGAGGCACCTCGAGAGTACGGAGCCGACCCCGGGATCGGGTTGCGCCCCGGCTACCGCAGTGCGAGGACCTCGTCGAAGCCGGCGCGCAGGTCGTCGGCGAAGCCGGTCGCGTCGGGGATCGCCCGCGTGTCCGTGTTGACCCCGATGAAGCAGGTCCCGCAGTACGAGAGGAGGACGAGGTTCGCGGCGGCGCCCGAGAGCGGGCCGAAGGCGTACATCCCCTGCACCTCGGCCCCGCACAGGTAGAGCGGGAACGGTGAGCCGGGGACGTTGCTCGTGATGAAGTCCGCGCCCTTCAGCATCGACCCGAACAGCGTCGTCGCGACCCGCCGCGGGAGCCGGTTCAGGACCGTCGCCAGCTGCTGCGAGAGCGCGACCGCGGGCTCGGCCCGCAGCTGCTTCGCGCGCACCGAGATCTCCCGGATGCGGTGCTCGGGGTCCTCGATCATGAGCGGGACGAGCAGCCGCGCCGTCGTGAAGTGGTTGCCGCCGAGCCCGGCCTGGTCGGGGCGGATGTTGATCGGCATCATCATGCGGAGCTCGTCGACCTCGGCGCCGTGCGCGAGGTGGTACCGGCGCAACCCTCCGACCACCCCCGCGACGAACGCGTCATTCAGCGTGCCGCCTGCCGACTTGGCCGCGAGCTTCAGGTCCTCGAGTGCAACCGAGAAGGTCGACACGCTCCGATCGAGGCTGCGCGCGTTGATGACCGGTGACAGGGGTGTCGGGGCGGGCTGGAGGAAGCGCGCCACCGATCCGGCGGTCCGGGCGGCCCGCTCGATCGTCCGCACCGCGTCGTTCCGCAGCGCGTCGACGGCGCGCCGCGCGCCGTCGGTGATGCCGGTCGCCGTCGCGGCGACACGACGCGCCTGCCACTCGATCCCGCGCGTCACCAGCGAAGCCGGCGTGTACACGGGCAGCGCGCTCGGTGCCGGGTCGGGCCCGGGGTCGGGCGGCTCGCGCTCGAGGTCGAAGAGCATGAGCAGGAGCTTCATACCGCCCACGCCGTCGCTCATGGAGTGATGGACCTTCAGCACGACCGCGGCGCGCCCCTTCGGCAGCCCCTCGACCAGCGTGCACTCCCAGAGTGGACGCGCCCGGTCGAAGTCGCCCATCGCGGCCGTGGCCGCGACCTCGAGCACGGCATCGAAGGACCGCGGCTTCGGTGCCCGCACGCGCCGAAGGTGGTACGAGAGGTCGAACTCGGGATCGGCGGACCACGCAGGCGGACCGATCCGCAGTGGCGGCTCGACGACGCGTTGACGCAAGCGGGGGACGAGCCGGCTCCCGCGCTCGAGTCGGGCCACGACGTCGCTCCACACGGGCGCGCGGTCGAGCACGAGCGCGGTGACGATCGTCGAGCGCAGCTGGGGATCCCGATCGATGTGCCACATCAGCGTGTCGGCATCACCGAGGGTGTGCTCGAACCGCTGGTTCTCGGCCAATGGACGCCCCCCGCGCTCGGGGGACCGACGCTAGCCCTTCGGCTTCGTCGTCGCGGTGGTCGTCGTGGTCGTCGTCTGCATCCAGGAGTCGAGGTCGAAGGTCTCGCGCATCGCCTTCAGCACTTCATCAGCGATGCGATCCCCGCCGTCGCGCGTGAAGTGGATGCCGTCACCTGCACGAACCTGCACGACGCTCCCGTCGGCGTTCGTGAGGTAGTCGGCGTAGCCGCCCTCCGGCGGGCTGAGGATCTTCGTCGTGTCGACGAACACCACGCGACCCTTCCGGCGCAGGGCTTCGCTCTTGACGATGTCGTTGATGAGCCGGTACCGGGTCTCGTAGCGCTCGGTGTTGCGCATCGGTGGGAGACCCACCCAGAACAGCGTCGCCTTGCCGTCGCCGGTCACCGCGTCCATCAGGCCGCCGACGCGGCGCGCGTACTCGGTCTGCCACTCCGGGGTGCCGAAGCTCTCACCGCCGCCCTCGCCGGTGAGGGCCTGGTCGTCGTTCGACCCGATCGTGAGCACGACGGCGTCGGGGTGATCGCGTCCGATGACCTCGCTCAGGTAGCCGGGCCAGTTGAAGACCTCGGGGCGCGCGAGCCCCGTCGCGACGTGCCCGTCGACGACGCCGAGGATGCCGATCGACTGGGTCGCGAGCGCCTTGTTGATCACCGACTCGCCGGGGGTGATCGCGAGGGAGTCACCGGTCACGTAGAGCGCGGCCTGGTGCTGGGGGGAGTACGCGCGCTTCTTCGGTGGCTCGGGCTCGACGTTCTTGATGGGACCCGGGAGGGTGAGGTCGATGTCGTCGTTCCCGCTCCGGCCGATGACGTCCTGGATCCCCACGCGCGGGCGGTCGAGATAGAGCCCGTGACTCACGTCGAAGAGCGGGTCGGCGAAGAAGGTGGCAACGTCGCGTTGCAAGCCGAGGTCCTGGCCGAGCGCGGTCTTGCGGATGCCGGGCGCGTTCAGCAGCGCGCCGATCACGAGCGCGAGCAGGCCGACGAGCCAGACGTGCGCGACCGGCATCGTGCGACGCGGCGTGTCGGCGCCACCGTCGTCGCTCCCGTACCAGCTGAGGACGGTCGTGTCGACGGAGGCCGCGCCCTCTCGTTGCTCGCTTCTCGCACGTGCGCCGCCTCTGCGGCGGGGTCGCTCGGTCGTCGCCATCAGGAACCCGATGCCATCGTCAGAACCTGAAGTAGATGAAGGGCGCGACCCCGCTCGGGCCCATCGTGTTGGTGAACAGGAGCGCGACGCCGAGCACGACTCCTTGCACGGCCGGCGCGAGGTACGAGAAGCGCGCCATCGCGCGGCTCCACGCGCCCCGGGGGATGTACTGCTCCGCGAGTCCGGCCGCGATCGCGAGCAGGACACCGAGCGTGACCAACGGCGCGGGGTCGAACCAGTGGCTCGGGTCGACGAGCCTGATGAGCACGTCGAAGGCGTTCTCGAGCGACTCGCTGCGGAAGAACACCCACGCGAAGCACACCAGGTTGAACGTGATGATCCGTTGCATCCACCGCCGGCGCAGCGTGTCGGGCGGCTCCGGCAGACCGAGGCGCTCCCGCCGTGACCGGCGCAGGTGCTCCATCGACAGGTAGAAGCCGTGGATCCCCCCCCACACGACGAACGTCCATGCCGCGCCGTGCCACAGGCCGCCGAGGAGCATCGTCAGCATGAGGTTCACGTACGTGCGCCGGCTGCTCCGCCGGTTGCCACCGAGCGGGATGTAGAGGTAGTCGCGGAGCCACCGCGACAGGGTCATGTGCCAGCGGCGCCAGAAGTCCTGGATCGACTCCGCCGTGTACGGGCTGTCGAAGTTCTGCGGGAACCGGAAGCCGAGCAGCAGCGCGAGGCCGATCGCCATGTCGGTGTAGCCGCTGAAGTCGGCGTAGATCTGCACGGCGTAGCCGTAGATGGCGACGAGCACCTCGAGGCTCGAGTGCTGCAGCGGTGACGCGAACACCGGGTCGACGATCTCCGTCGCGAGGAGGTTCGCGATGACGACCTTCTTGAACAGCCCGATGAAGATCAGGAAGAAGGCGCGACTGGCATCGACGCGTCGCGGATCGTGGCGCGCCTTGAGCTGGGGCATGAACTCCGCCGGCCGCACGATCGGCCCGGCGACGACGTGGGGGAAGAAGGAGAGGAAGACCGCGAAGTCGAGGAGCCGACCCGGCTCGAACGTGCCGCGGTAGATGTCGATGACGTAGCTGAGCGCCTGGAAGGTGAAGAACGAGATGCCGATCGGCAGGACGACCGACACGAGCTCCGGGGACACGCCCAAGCCGAGGTCGTGCAGGGTGTTGGTCGCGCTCGTGACGAAGAAGTCGTAGTACTTGAAGAACCCGAGGACGATGAGGTTCGCCGCCACGGCCACGACGAGCCACCGGCGTCGCGCGCGCTCGTCGTCGGACGCGTGGATCAATCGCGCGAACAGCTGGTTCGCGATCGTCGAGCCGGCGAGCAGGAAGCAGAAGCGCCAGTCCCAGTAGCCGTAGAAGAAGAACGACGCCGCGATCATGAACAGCTTCCACCGGCGGCGCCGCGGCAGCAGCAGCCAGCTCACCGGCAGCACGATCATGAAGAAGAGCGCGAACGAGATGGTGGGAAAGAGCATGGGCCGGCTCAGTCTCGCACCGGCGGCCGGCCGGGCCCGGGACGAGCGGGCCCTTGGATCAAGCGATCGCGTAGATCAGCGTCACGTCGACGGTGAGGGTCTGGGAGCCGGGTTCGATCGGGGGAGCCGCGTCGCCCGACGACGGCGATGCCGCGGCCTTCTCGCGCTCGAGCACGGGTCCGACCGGCGCACTCTCCTCCGAGATCGACTGCAGCTCTCCGAGCTGGACGCCGGCCGCGTCGGCGAGCTGCTGGGCCTGTGCCTTGGCCCGCTTCACCGCTTCGGCACGCGCCCGGGCCACGAGCTGGCTGTTGTCGTCGATCTCGAAGTACAGGCCCTGCACGACGATCTGGTCGCCGGCGGCCTCGGTCGCGGCGTCGACGACACGGCCGGCCTTGTCGAGGTCGTGGAGCTCGGCGGTGACGTGGTTCCCGGCCGAGTACGCGATCACGGTTTCCCCGTCCTCGTCGTAGACCGGCTGGATCGAGAGGTCGCTCGTCTGGATGTCCTCGTCGGCGACACCCGCGACCCGCAGCACCTTCAGGACCTCGAGCGTGAGCTTGCTGTTCTCGGCGAGGGCATCGCCGGCGCTCTTGCCCCGCGTGTCGACCCCGAGCGTGAGCTCGAGCACGTCGGGTGTGCCGGTGACGAGCCCGGTACCCCGCACGGTGATCACACGCTCGTGGCGCGTCTCCGCCTGTGCCGCGGCGATGCCGCCAGTCGACACCACGATCGCGGTCACGACGACCGCGGCCACCACGAGCCACGCATGGAACCTGCGCATCGGATCCTCCTGTCCAGGGGACGTGAAGATTCGACGCTCGGCGATGCGATGCGGTTCCGGTCCCGTCGGCGGCGTGCTACGCCGCGTCTTGGGCTAGGGGGGCAGGCCCCCCTCGCCGGCTCCCCCCGGCGCGACCAGGTCCTGAGTCACGGTCGTTGAAGGCCGGCGAAGCCGGCCTTCGGCGATCAAGCTGCGTCCGCGCCGTGAGGTGGTGCTCGGCGTACTCCTCGACGTGGTGACGTTCGAGATGCTCGGTGGCGTCACAGCCGCGGATCTTGCACTTCTCGTCGCGTTCTTCGATCGCGATCTTGAGCGCCTCGGGCACGTGGCGGGTCTTGGTCACGATCGCGCGTACGTCCTTGCCGTCGTTGAGGACGAGCTCGAGCAGGCCGTGGGAGAGGACTGTTCGTGCGACGGAGACCGGCGCCGGGCCGACGCCGGGGATCTCGCAGATCTCGCCCGGT
>DATBSK010000240.1:0-9303 GCA_036559825.1 Acidimicrobiia bacterium
TCGTTCTGTCGCGCGGTGCTCACGGTTGCACGCGACACGGGGTGCGAATTGGTCGTGACGCTCGGCGCGTTGCTCGCGGACGTGCCGCACACCCGGAAGGCGCGTGTCACGGGCGCGTCGACGGAAGCGGAGCTCGTCGACCGCCTCGGTCTCGCGGCATCTCGCTACGAGGGACCGACCGGGATCGTGGGCGTGCTGCACGACCAGTGTCGTGCCGAGTCGGTGTCGTCGGTGTCGCTCTGGGCGCCCGTCCCCCACTACCTCGCCGCGCCCCCGAACCCGCCGGCCACGCTCGCGCTCCTCGAGCGGGTGAGCACCCTCTGCGATCTCGCGCTCGATCTGGAGCGCCTCGAGCGCACGTCGGCCGCGTGGCGCGAGAAGGTCGACGAGGTCACCGGCGCCGACGACGACGTCCGCGGCTACGTCGAGACGCTCGAGCGACGCTTCGACGAAGAGGCCGGCTCCGACAACTCGTGGGGTGCCAACCTCCCGAGTGGCGACGAGCTCGCGAGCGAGGTCGAGCGCTTCCTGCGCGACCAGCGTCCCGACGTCTGACGCGCGCTGACCTGCGCTGACGCGCCGCCAGCGCGCCGAGCATGTGACATCTCGCGTTGTCACACCCCCCTGTCATGGTGGGCGCATGTTCAGGTTGGAGGAGCTCGCAGGCGAGCTGCGCGACGTGGTCGCTGCGCTCGATCCCGCGGTCTATGACGGGCGTGACGCGGCGCGGCTGACGAGGGTCGCGGCCGAGGGCGAGAAGCTGTTCGCGAGCGCCAAGCTGCTCCTCGCCCAGCGCGCGGTCGAGACGCGCGGCTGGATCGGCGGATCCTCGGCAGGGAGCTCCGAGCAGTGGTTCGCGCAGATCTCAGGATGCTCAGAGGCTCAGGCGCGCGAGGCCTTGGCGACCGCGGATCGGATCACCGAGCTGCCGGCGACCGAGGCCAAGCTGCGCGACGGTTCGCTGTCGGTGAGCCAGGCATCGCTGGTGAGCCGCGGCGCGAGCCTGGATCCTGGTGCGGAGCCGAAGCTGTTGAAGATCGCGGACCGAGGCGAGTTCCGCACGCTGCGCACCGAGCACGAACGGGTCGTCGCCGCCGCCACCGACGCCGAGGAAGCCCAACGGCGTGCGCATCGGGACCGGCATCTGCGGACCTGGACCCGCGGGGTCGAGACCCACGGCGCGTTCTCCGGGCCGACGACCGAGGTGTCCAAGCTGCTCGACGCGCTGGAGCCGCTGCGCCGCCACGCCTTCGAGCAGGGCCGCACCGAGGGACGGCGCGAGTCCCAGGATGCCTACCTCTATGACGCGCTCATCGGCCTGGCCCGCGGCGAGCACAACGACGGCCGGTCCGCCGAGCCGGTGGCACGCGTGCGTGTCGACCTCACCCCGGTGCTGCGCGGCAAGGCCGAACCGGGGGAGATCTGCGAGATCCCCGGCGTCGGCCCCGTCCCGGTCTCGGTCGCGCGACAGGTCCTC
Source organism: Acidimicrobiia bacterium (assembly GCA_036559825.1). Classification (GTDB taxonomy): domain Bacteria; phylum Actinomycetota; class Acidimicrobiia; order IMCC26256; family PALSA-555; genus DATBSK01. Next base: position 1,478 of record DATBSK010000240.1, read on the forward strand.
TCCCATGGGCTGTTGGAGCTGGTGCTCCACGACGGCAAGGACGTGCGCGCCATCGTCACCCGGACCCGCCACGTGCCCGAGGCCCTCAAGATCGCGATCGAAGAACGCGACCAGCGCTGCAAGATCCGCGGCTGTGACGCCACCGAGCACCTCCAGCGTCACCACATCCAGGAGTACGCCGAGTACCACCGCACCAGCTACGAGATCCTGGGGCTGATCTGCGCCGACGACCACGACCGCGTGACCCACCGCGGCTACACCATCGAGATCCACGACGACGGCACCTGGTCGCTTCACCCACCCGACGAGCAACGAGATACCGACGCGGCGTAGCACGCCGCGCCATGCTGCTTCGGTGAATTCGCGATGGGCGCCGTATCTCGCGCGGTTCCACAGCGAGCACGCTGGCGTGACCGAGGCAGTTCTGTCGCGTCTCCGGCATCCCGCTGGCGGTGTCTACGACTGGGTGCTCGAAGCGCTCGACCAGAGCGGGCGTGTGCTCGATGTGGCATGTGGGAGCGCGCCGTCGTGGAGCTCGGTCGGGGACGGCTGGATCGGCATCGACTTCTCGGAAGCGGAGCTCGCGCTCGCGCGCCGGCGTGGCGCCCGGCCGCTCGTGCACGCGGACGCGACCGCGCTACCGGTCGCTACCGCACGCTTCGACACCGTCCTCTGCTTGATGGGCCTCATGCTGTTCGAACCGCTCGAGCAGGCTGCCTCGGAGCTGGGGCGCGTCATCGACGCCGGCGGATGCCTCGTCGCCCTTGTGCCCGCGACCCGGCCCGTGCGAACGCGAGACCGCGTGCGGTATGCCCGCCTGCTCGCCGCGCTCCGACGACGACACTTCGCCTATCCCGAAGATCCCGAGCACATCGACGCCGTGCTCGAGCGCCGGGGCTTCGACGTTGTCAACTCCGAGCGGAGGTCGTTTCGCTACCCGATCGACGAACCGGTGCATGCGCGTCTACTCATCGACTCGCTCTACCTTCCCGGCACGAGCGACGAGCGCGTTGCGCGCGCCCAGGTGCTGACGCGGCGATGGATCGGGACATCGATCGGCGTGCCGCTCCGCCGGCTCGTCGCGGTCCGGCGACCCGTGTGATCACAGATGGGGGTGGAGGTGGTCCTCCGCCAGGCGCTTCAACCAGACGCGATCGACCTTGCCCGTCGGGTTGAGCGGCATCTCTTCGAGGAACACCACCTCCTCGGGCGCCTTGTAGCCGACGCTGGCGCGGGCGAACGTGATGAGCTCGGCACTGCTCGGTCGCGCGGAACCTTCCTTGACCGTCACGTACGCACGCACGTTCTCGCCGTGCACGGTGTCGTGGATGCCGACGACGCCCGCCAGCGCGACGCATGGGTGATCACACAGCGCGTCCTCGACTTCGAGCGGGCTGATGTTCGAGCCGTCATGCACGATGATCTGCTTCTTCCGACCGAAGAACCAGAGGTACCCGTCGTCGTCCGCGCGGACGAGGTCGCCCGAGTCGAGCCAACCGTCGCGCACGATCTCCGCGGTCGCGTCGGGGTTGTTCCAGTAGCCGATGGTGTGGCTCGGACTCTTGATCCACACGCGCCCCACCGTCCCGTGTGGGACCTCTGCACCGTCCTCGTCGCGGATCGAGATGCTGAACCCGGGGACCGGCGATCCGATCGAGCCTTGCTTGATGACACCCCACGGTGGGTTGACGGTCGCCAACCCCACTTCCGTCATCCCGTAGCCCTCGTCGATGGGGAAGCCCGCCAACCTGATGAACTCCTCTTCGAGCTCGGCCGAGACCTTGTCGGCACCGGCGCGACAGAAGCGCAGCGAGGCGAAGTCGTCGGCTACGACGTCGTGGTCACGCACCAGCGCTGCGAGCGCCGCCGGGATCATCGCCAGCGCGGTGGGGCGGTGGTTGCGAAGCAACGGGAGGATCTCGTGGGCGTCGAACGTGCGCGGCACGACCACTTGCCCGCCCACCGAGAGACTCGCGAAGGCCCACAGGAACGAGCCGATGTGCGACATGGACGAGCCGGGCAGGAACACGTCGTCGTCCGTGAGCCCGAGGCCCGCGGCCGCGCTCGCGGCCATGCACCGGAGCGTCTCGAGCGAGTGCGTCACGCCCTTCGCCGGGCCAGTGCTGCCCGACGTGAAGAAGATCGCAGCCGGTGAGTGCGGGTCCGCGGGCTCGAGGTCGAGCTCCGGTGGTCGGTCCTCGACGAGCGACTCGTACGACGGTGCCGTCGCACGTGAGTCGTCGTAGGTGATGACGCCCGCGTCGAGGTCTCGCGTGCCGCTGCACGCGGCAAGGTCCGCCGTGCGCTCGGCGTGGACGAGCAACGCCCGTGCTCCGCTCACCTCGAGGGCGTGGTCGATCTCCGGCGGCGCGTAGCGGTAGTTGAGCGGAGTCACGACGAGGCCCGCCTTGAACGCCGCGATGTAGTGCACGGCGAGCGCCACGCGGTTCGGCATCAGCGACGCGATGCGATCCCCTGGCTCCAAGCCGAGCCCGCGGTAGCCGCGCGCGAGGCGTGTGGTCAGCTCGTCGAGCTCGCGCCAGGTCGCGGACCCCTCGGCCGAGACGATCGCGGTCTCGTCGGGCTTCGACGCCAGACCCGGGTCCAGGACGCGGTCGAACGTCGCGAGTGGCACCGGCACGGGCCCGCCCTCGATCGGCACCGTCGATCCTGACCGCGCCCTACCGGCAGTCGAACGACGCGAGATCGGGTGCGCGCATCTCGTCCCGGAAGCGGTCGAACGTCCATGGCCACACGGCCGGGATCCCGCGGTCGTCGAGGTACCAGCTCCGGCAGCCGGTGATCCAGATCGTGCTCTCGGCGGCGACGGCACGATCGGACTCGAACTGCCCGAGCGCAGCGTGCGTCGCGCTGATCTCCCGGATGCCGTTGCCGCGCAGCTCTTCGAGGAGCTGCATCACGTACGCGAGCTGCAGCTCGGCCACCTCGATGAGGGAGAAGTTCCCGACCGGGCCGTTGGGGCCGTTGAGCATGAAGAAGTTCGGGAAGTCGGGCATGGTGATCGAGAGGTAGGCCGTCGGCCGGGCCGACCATGCAGCGGCGAGCGTCGCGCCGTCGCGACCCTCGACGTGCATCGGCCGCATGAAGTCGTGCGCCCGGAACCCGGTCGCGAGCACGAGCACGTCGAGCTCGTGGAGCCTGCCGTCCTTCGTGCGCACACCCCCCGGCTCGATGCGGACGATCGGGTCCGTCACGAGCTCCGCGTTCGGGTGCTGGATCGCCTCGTAGAAGTCGGGTGACACGACGAGCCGCTTGCACGCGGCCCGATACGTCGGGCGCAGGCGCTCGCGCAGCTCCGGATCGCGCACGTTCTCCTCGAGGTTCGACCGGCAGAGTCGCTCGATCTCCGCCATCTGCGGCGAGCCGGCGTCGACCACCGCGGTCGCGAAGTTGCCGAACTGGTCCGACAGCTCCCAGTGCATCGCGTCGAGGAGCTCGCGGTCACGGCGGAGCTCGGCCTTCTGCTCCTCGGTGTATGCCGGGTTCTCGATCTGCACGATCCACTGCGCGGTGCGCTGGAAGAGCGAGTAGTGCGCGACGCGTGGCACCAGCGCCGAGGTGATCTGCACCGCCGTCGAGCCTGTTCCGACGACGCCGACGCGGGCGCCGTCGAGCGGCACGTCGTGCTCCCAGCGCGCGCTGTGGAACCACGCACCCGCGAACGTGTCGAGCCCCTCGAGCTCCGGGACGTTGGGGTGGTGCAGGACGCCGGTCGCGGCGATGACGACGTCGGCGGTGGCGTGCAGGCCGGTTGCCGAGGAGAGCTCCCAACGGCCGTCGGTCCACTCGCAGCGGACGATCTCCTCACCGAAGCGGATGACACGGGCGACGTCGAAGTCGGCGACGACCTGCTCGAAGTAGCGTTGGATCTCGGGGCCGGGGGAGAAGGCGTGGCTCCACTCCGGCGTCAACGCGAACGAGTAGGAGTAGAGGTGCGACGGCACGTCGCATGCGAGGCCGGGATAGGTGTTCTCGCGCCACGTCCCGCCGATGCGGTCGGCCTTCTCGTAGATGACGACGTCGTCGAAGCCCGCTTCCCGCAGCTTGATCGCGCTGAGGATCCCGGCCATCCCCGCCCCGATGACCGCGATCCGCAGCGGTCGCGCTCGCTCCATGCGCCGAAACTAGATCGAGACGGTTCGACGGCGCGGCCCCATGGGTACCCTCGACGCCGATGGCGACAGGGGGGCCGACCCGCTTCGGGTGGCGCCGAGTCATGGGCATCGCGGCGGTCGTGGCCGCGACCACCGCGTCCGCGAGCGTCGCCCTCGCCGCGCCCCACGCGCGGGTCTCGCAGGGGAAGTCCGGCGGCACCCTGACGTTCGGGCTCGAGGCCGAGACGACCGACTACTGCCTCTCCACCGCGCGGCTCGCGATCTCTGGGATCCAGGTGGTGGCGGCCGTCTACGACACCCTCACCGTGCCCAACGCCAAGGGCGAGCCGGTGCCGTACCTCGCGAAGTCGGTGACGCACAACCCCGACTACACCGAGTGGACGATCCGGCTGCGCGACGGCATCAAGTTCCACGACGGCACGCCGCTGAACGCCGAGGCGCTGAAGCTCAACATGGACTCGTGGCGAGGGGCGCCGGGAGCGCCGAACGTCGGACCGCTGTTCCCGATCGTGTTCAAGGAGATGAAGGACGTCCAGATCGTCGACCCCATGACGGTCAAGGTGGTGTGGAACGTGCCGGTCGCGGACTTCGACGCGGGCATGTACGGCGTCGGGCGGTTCGGGATCATGGCGCCCGCGCAGCTGAACTCTCCGGACTGCTCGACGAAGATGATCGGGACCGGCCCGTTCAAGCTGGAGGACTACAAGCAGAACGAGGCGACGACCGTCGTGCGGAACCCCGACTACTGGCAGAAGGGCTACCCGAAGGTCGACCGCATCCGATTCGTCCCGGTCGTCGACGGCGCCGCACGAGTGACGCAGCTGCAGGGTGGAGACCTCGATCTCATGCACACCTCGGGTGCGCAGGAGATCGACTCGCTCCGCTCCATCAGCAGCGTGAAGCTCCTCGAGCAGAAACCCGGGCTTCGTGAGATCCGCTACTACTTCCTGCTGTCGGACAAGCCGCCGTTCGACGATCCCGACGCCCGCAAGGCGTTCGCGACGGCGATCGACCGACGCAAGATCAACCGGATCCGGAACAAGGGGATCTTCGACGTCGCCAACGGGCTCATGGACCGTCTCGCGCCCGGCTACGTCGCAAACGCTGGGTACCCGGAGCACAACTTGAAGAAGGCGAAGGAGCTCGCGGCGAAGGTCAAGGCCAAGACCGGATCCTTCAGGGTGATCCTCGGGACCACCGCCGACCCCGACAACAGCGCCGAGGCCCAGCTGGTGAAGGAGCAGCTGGACAAGGCGGGGATCGACGCCGAGATCGCGCAGTTCGACCAGGCGACGCTGATCAACCGCGCGCTGGCCCGCGCGATCGACGTGCTGTTCTGGCGGAACCTCCATGGCGGGTTCCACCGCCACAACAACGCGGACACCTACGTCTGGTTCGCCAACAAGAACACCGGCAACATCATCAACTTCTCGGGCTTCAACGACCCGACGACCCAGTCGCTGCTCGAGCGCGGCCGCGGCGAGTCGGATCCCGCCGGGGTGCGCAAGACCTACCAGGACTTCAACAAGGCGATGGCGAAGGGCCTCTACGTCCTGCCCATGTGGTACGTGACCTGGACCATCGGCCACCAGCCAAACGTGAAGCTCGACTTCCCGCCGCTGCCCGACGGCGGCGGGAGGCCCGGGTTCATCTACGGCCGCATCCCCGTGCTGGGACTCCGCAAGACCTGACCCGGCCCCTCACCGGTTGCCGCGTGCGCTCGCGGTCTCGACCGCGGCGACGACCTCCTCGCTCGAGGCACCGGGTCCGAGCACCGCGACCGCGCCGGCGCGCTCCAGCGCCTCGACGTCGACCGCAGGCACGATCCCGCCTACGACGACGGGCGTCGAGAGCCCCTGGGCACGGAGCGCCGCGACGACAGCCGGAGTGAGCGTGAGGTGCGCGCCGTTGTGCATCGACAGCCCGATCACGTCGACGTCCTCCTGGAGCGCGATCGCGGCGATGTCGTCCGGGGTCTGGCGCAGCCCGGCGTAGATGACCTCCATGCCCGCGTCTCGCAGGATGCGAGCGACGACCTTCACGCCGCGGTCGTGGCCGTCGAAGCCCACCTTCGCGACGAGCACCCGCGTCACGCCGATGCCCGCTCCGTCCAGGTGCCGAAGACGAGCTCCAGGGCATGGGTGATCTCGCCGACGGTCGCGTACGCCGCCGCCGCGTCGAGAAGGGCAGGCATCAGGTTCGCGGTCGGCTCTGCGGCATCACGACTCACCCTCGCCAGCGCCGCCGACACGGCCTCGTCGTCGCGATCGGCCTTGGTCCGCTGGAGACGCGCGAGCTGGCGCGTCTCGACTGCCGGGTCGATGTAGAGGGTGGGCGGTGCACCGTCGTCGCCGTCGGTGAACTCGTTGACGCCGACGAAGATCCAGTCGCCGCGCTGGAGCTTGCGCTGGAACTCGTACGCCGCGTCGGCGATCTCGGCCTGGAACCAGCCGCGCTCGATGCCCTCGACGACCCCGTCGAGCATCGAGCCCGAGCCGAGCTCGGCGACGTGCGTGAAGATCGCCTCGGCCTCACGCTCGAGCTCGTCGGTGAGCGACTCGACGAGCCACGACCCGCCGAGCGGGTCCGCGACGTGCGCGGTGCCGGTCTCGTGCGCGATGACCTGCTGGGTCCGCAACGCGATCCGCGCCGCGCTCTCGGTGGGCAGCGCGAGCGCCTCGTCGTAGGCGTCGGTGTGGAGCGACTGCGTGCCGCCGAGCACGCCGGCGAGGGCCTCGATCGCGACCCGGGCGATGTTGACCTCGGCCTGTTGGGCCGTGAGCGACACCCCCGCGGTCTGGGTGTGGAAGCGCAGCTGCTGCGAGCGCGGATCGATCGCGCCGTAGCGGTCGCGCATCCACCGGGCCCAGATCCGGCGCGCGGCGCGGTACTTGGCGATCTCCTCGAAGAAGTCGATGTGCGCGTTGAAGAAGAAGCTCAGGCGCGGTGCGAACTCGTCCACCGCGAGCCCGGCCGCGAGCGCCGACTCGACGTACGCGAACCCGTTTGCCAGCGTGAACGCGAGCTCCTGCGCGGCGGTCGATCCCGCCTCGCGGATGTGGTACCCGGAGACCGAGACCGGGTGCCAGCGCGGGAGCTCCGCCGCGCAGAAGCGGATCGTGTCGGTCACGAGCCGCATCGACGGCCGCGGCGGGAACACGTACTCCTTCTGCGCCTGGTACTCCTTCAGGATGTCGTTCTGGATCGTCCCGCCGACTCGCTCCCGTGGCACGCCGGTGCGGTCGGCCAGCGTCACGTACATCGCCAGGAGCGTCGGCGCCGCGCTGTTGATCGTCATCGACGTCGTGACCGACCCGAGGTCGATGCCGCTGAACAGCACCTCCACGTCGGCGAGGGTGTCGACAGCGACGCCGGCCCGGCCGACCTCACCGAGCGCGAGCGGGTGGTCGGAGTCGCGGCCCATGAGCGTCGGCATGTCGAACGCCGTCGACAGACCGCTGCCGCCGGCGCGCAGCAGCTCCTGGAACCGCGCGTTCGTGTCCTCGGCCGTGCCGAAGCCCGCGAACTGCCGCATGGTCCAGAGCTTCGACCGGTACATGGACGCGTACGGGCCCCGCGTGTACGGCCACACGCCCGGGTGCTCCGCGTCCGCGGGCCCGTACACGGGCTCGAGCGGGATCCCCGACAGGGTCGAGAAGTCGGCGTCGCGGCGCTGCGAACGCTCGAAGG
>DATBSK010000241.1:0-30993 GCA_036559825.1 Acidimicrobiia bacterium
TCACTGCCGTCGTCGCGATCGTGGCACCGCTTGGGGATCTTGCAGAGTCTCTGCTCAAGCGCGACCTGGGCGTGAAGGACCTGGGCGGCCTCCTGCCCGGCCACGGCGGTGTCCTCGACCGGTTCGACGCCATCCTCTTCACGCTCCCCGCGGCCTATTACCTGGCACTGGAAGTCTTCACCTGATCCACGTGCAACGCTGATCCCGTGAGCGAGCGTTCGACGAGCCGGGTACCCCGGCTCGTAGCGAGCGGGGCCCAAGCGGCCCGGCGGCGCAGCCGCCGAGAGCGGGAGTGATGACGCGCATCGCCGTCCTGGGATCGACGGGCTCGATCGGCACACAGGCGCTCGACGTCATCCGTCGCCACCAGACGCGCCACCCCGGCCGGTGGGAGGTCGTCGCGCTCGCCGCCGGTCGCAACACCGACCTGCTCGGCGCGCAGGCGGCGGAGTTCGGGGTGCGCCCCGACCGCGCGCGATCGGTGCTCGACGACGGCGGCGCCCTCGCCGAGCTGGCCGCGCTCGAGGACGTCGACGTCGTGCTCAACGCCGTCGTCGGGTTCGCGGGCCTGCCGGCGACGATCGCCGCGCTCGAGGCGGGGAAGCGCCTTGCACTCGCGAACAAGGAGAGCCTCATCGCCGGCGGTCCGGTGGTCCGGACGGCGCGCGAGCGCGGGGGCGGCGAGATCGTGCCGGTCGACTCGGAGCACTCGGCGCTGTACCAGGCGCTCCGCGGCGGCGCACGCGCCGAGGTCGCGCGCCTCGTCTTGACCGCGAGCGGCGGCCCGTTCCGCGCACGGAGCCGCGCCGACCTCGCCGAGGTCACCGTCGAGGACGCGCTCGCACATCCCACCTGGGACATGGGCCCGAAGATCACGATCGACTCGTCGACCCTGATGAACAAGGGCCTCGAGGTGATCGAGGCCCACGAGCTCTTCGACGTCGACTACGACCAGGTCGGCGTCGTCGTGCACCCGCAGTCGGTGGTGCACGGCATGGTGGAGTTCCGCGACGGCGCCGTGATCGCGCAGCTCTCGATGCCCGACATGCGCCTGCCGATCGGGCTCGCGCTCGGCGCCCCCGAGCGCCTCGACGAGGCCTTCGGGCCGATCGACTGGGCGACGCTCGGGGCGCTCACGTTCGAGCCGCCCGACCTCGAAGCCTTCCCGTGCCTGGCGCTGGCCTTCGAGGCCGGACGCACGGGGGGTGGCGCGCCCGCCGTGCTCTCGGGGGCCAACGAGGTGGCGGTCGACGCCTTCCTCGACCGGCGCATCCCCTGGCTCGCGATCGCCGATGTCAACGCTGCCGTGCTCGCCGACGAGAATGGTGCAGCCGCAGGGAACGTCCGTGACGTGGCGGACGTTCTCGAAGCCGACCGGGTCGCGCGCGAGCGGGCCCGACACGCCGTCGACCGCCTTTCGAGCCGTACCGGAGCCCTGAGTTGAGCGAGCGGAAAGCGAGCCGGGTATCCCGGCTCGCAGCGAGCGGGCCCCGAGTGGGCCGGCGGCGAAGCCGCCAGGAGCGGACCAGGTGAGAGATCCGCTCGAGGAAGCCTCGGCCGACGTCGACCGGCGTGGGGCGACGTTCGTCCTGCTCGCCGTCGTGGTCGGGCTCGTGGGTCTGGCGGTGGTGCGGCCGGGCGCACGCGACGCTCTCGCCATCGTGCTGGGCATCGTCCTGATGGTGATGCTCCACGAGGCCGGGCACTTCGTCGCTGCGCGCCGGGCGGGGATGAAGGCATCCGAGTTCTTCCTCGGCTTCGGCCCGCGGCTCTGGTCGTTCCGTCGGGGTGAGACCGAGTACGGCGTCAAGGCCATCCCGGCCGGCGGCTACGTCCGCATCCTCGGAATGAGCAATCTCGAGGAGGTCGATCCCGCGGACGAGGCGCGCACGTTCCGGCGCGGCTCGTACGGGAACCGGCTCGTGGTCGTGCTCGCCGGCGTCACGATGAACCTGATCCTGGCGTTCGCGCTCTTCTTCGTAGTCATCGCCGGGCAGGGCCGCGTCGCGGACGGCGTCACCACGACGGTGTCGGCGATCACCCCGAAGTCGGCCGCGGCCGCCGCAGGCCTGCATCCCGGCGACCGCATCGTCGCCGTCGAGGGTGCGCGCATCCGCGGTTGGGAGCAGTTGAAGTCGAAGATCCAGGCGCGCGCCGGAACAGCGACGGAGTTCACCGTCGTGCGCGACGGACTGCGTGTCGACCTCGAGGCCACGCCGCGGGACCGCGGCGGCGTCGGGTTCCTGGGCGTCGCGCCGAAGACGCGCTTCCGCGCGGTCGGGATCCTCGAGGCGGTTCCGGAGTCGTTCCGCACGATGGGCGACATCACCGTCGGCACGGCGGAGGGGGTCGGGCGACTCTTCTCGCCCTCGGGCGTCGAGCGCTACTCCGAGAACTTCACGTCGAAGGCGCCGAAGGCCGGGACGCCGGCGGCTCAGGAGCGGCCTCGCTCGCTCGTCGGCATCGTCGACGAGGGCAGCCGGATCATCGACGGCAACGTGTGGGCGCTCCTGTGGCTGCTCGGCGGCATCAGTCTCGTCCTCGCGCTGTTCAACCTCCTCCCGCTGCTGCCCTTCGACGGTGGCCACGCGGCGGTCGTGGTCTACGAGTGGATCGCGTCGAAGGTGCGGGGCCGCGAGGTGCGTGTCGACTTCCGCAAGCTCATGCCGGTCACCGCCGTCGTGCTCGCGGTCTTCCTCACCCTCGGCCTCAGCGCGATGTTCCTCGACATCCGTCAGGCAGTCGGGAACTAGTCGTTCTGTGCTCATCAGCCGCCCGGTGCTCGACCGGATCGCGGCCGGGGACGTCGACCTGGCGTTCCGCCGCTGGCGGCGCCCGACGGTGAAGGCGGGCGGACGTCTCCGCACCGCGGCCGGCGAGCTCGCGATCGACACCGTCGACGTCGTCGACCCGGCACGCATCAGCGCGGCCGACGCGCGCCGCGCCGGCTACGACTCGGTGGACGCACTCCGCGCCGACCTCGAACGACGCGAGGACGGCGACGTGTACCGGGTGCAGCTGCATCTCGCCGGTCCGGACACCCGCATCGCGCTGCGCGCTCAGGAGCAGCTTTCGGCCTCCGAGCTGGCGGGCCTCGACACCCGCCTGGCGCGCCTCGACCGCGCGAGCCGGCACGGCCCGTGGACGCTCGTCGTCCTCGAGCTGATCGCGAGCCGGCCCGCGACGCGCGCGCCCGACCTCGCCGCGACGCTGGGTCGTGAGACCGCGCCGTTCAAGACCGACGTCCGGAAGCTGAAGGAGCTCGGCCTCACCGAGAGCCTGCAGGTCGGCTATCGGCTCTCGCCGCGCGGCGTGGCGTACCTCCGCCATGCCCGGTCTGCGAGCGCCCGCCCGTAGGCTGGGAGCGTGGAGCAGCCGAACGTTCCCGCGCAAGCGGGCGGCCGCAGGTACCCTGCGGCCGAGCGAGCGCGACCGTAGCGTGGAACCGGCCGTCGATCTCGCGACGCGCTTCCCGCGGCGTCGCACGCGCCAGGTGCACGTCGGCACGGTCGCCATCGGCGGAGACGCACCGATCTCGGTGCAGTCGATGACGACGACGAAGACCGCCGACGTCGACGGCACGCTCGCGCAGATCTACGCGCTCGCCGGCGCGGGATGCGACATCGTGCGCTGCACGTGCAACGAGGAGGAGGCGGCCGAGGGGCTCGCGCAGATCGTCCCGAGGTCGCCGGTGCCGATCATCGCCGACATCCACTTCCAGTACCGGCTCGCGCTCGCGGCGATCGAGGCGGGCGTCCACGGGTTGCGGCTCAACCCGGGCAACATCCGCAAGCCCGACCAGATCAAGGCCGTCGCGACCGAGGCGCGCGATCGCTCGCTGCCGATCCGCATCGGCGTGAACGCCGGGAGCCTCGACCCCGACATCGAGCGCCGGCACGGCGGCGCGACGCCCGAGGCACTCGTCGAGTCCGCGCTCCAGGAGCTCGCGTACTTCCGTGAGGTCGACTTCGACGACGTGAAGATCTCCGTGAAGGCCTCGAGCGTGCCGCTGATGATCGAGGCGTACCGGATGCTCGCCGACGCCGTCGACCACCCGCTGCACCTCGGCGTCACCGAAGCCGGGCCGCCGCCCGCCGGCGTCGTGAAGTCGACCGCCGGGATCGGCACGCTGCTCGCCGAGGGCATCGGCGACACGATCCGCTACTCGCTCACCGCCGACCCGGTCGAGGAGGCGCGTGCAGGCCGCACGCTGCTCGAGTCGCTCGGCTTGCGTGAGCGCAAGAGCGTCGACCTCATCGCGTGCCCGAGCTGCGGCCGCGCCGAGGTGGACGTCATCGCGGTCGCGAGCCAGGCGCAGCGCGCACTCGAGGTACGTGACATCCCGTTGCAGGTGGCGGTGATGGGATGCGTCGTGAACGGCCCCGGCGAGGCGAAGGGGGCCGACCTCGGGATCGCCGCAGGGCGGGGCAAGGGCCATCTCTTCGTGCGCGGGCAGGTCGTGCGCGTGGTGCCCGAGGCGGAGATGGTCGACGCGCTCGTCGCCGAGGCGGAGCTCATCATGGCGGAGGGCATCGATGCCGCGCTCGCGGGCGCGGACGCCGGCGCGGCACGCGAAGCGGAGGCGGCGCGCGAGGAGCTGCTCCAGATCCAGGGACTCGACGCGAACCGAGCCTCGGAGAAGATCGCCAAGATCCGCGAGATCGCGGAGTAGCTCAGCCAGCTCAGCCGCGCGCGAGCAGGTGGTCGCGCCAGCGGCGGCGCAGACCTCGCGCGGTGCCGGCGTGCACCCGCTCGTCGTGGAGCCGCTGCTCGAGACCCGAGTCGACGTCGGGGAGCGAGCCGCCGGTCACCCACGACAGCACGCGGTCGGCGAGCGCGGGGTTGCGCGGGAGCACCGGGCCATGCATGTAGGTGCACACCAGCCGCTCGCCGAGCACGCCGTCGACGCCTGATCCGTCGCCGTTGCCGCCACCCGCCACGGCCCGTCCGAGCGGCTCGAGCCCGCCGCCGAGGGTCGTGCGACCGCCGTGGTTCTCGAAGCCGGTGAGCGTCGGCGGCGGACCGCTCGGACCCCAGTGCGCCGAGTCGCGCGGCTCGACGACGACCTCGCCGATGAGCCGGTTCGGACCCGCGCGCGTCACCACGTCGACGAGTCCGGCGCCCTCGATCGCGACGCCGTCGGCGGCGTCGTACCGGTGCCCGAGGAGCTGGAAGCCCGCGCACACCGCGAACACGACCGCGCCGCCGCTGTGCGCGCGCTCGACGTTCGCCCGTGATCCGCGCATCCCCTCGGCGGCCATGAGCTGCGGGTCGTCCTCGCCACCACCGAACAGGTACACGTCGAGGGAGTCGGGGATGGGGCTGCCGGCGGTCACCTCCACGAGCTCGGCCGGGATCCCGCGCCACCGGCACCGCTGCACGAGCACGACCGCGTTGCCGCGATCCCCGTAGGTCCCGAGGAGCTCCGGGAACACGAGGCCGACGCGCACCGCCGAGTCGCGCATGCTCACGCCCGTTCCGCGCGGCCGAAGCGCCGGTAGAGCGCCGAGAACTGCGTGTACGACGCGATGATGAACCCCTCGGGCGCGTCGAGCGCGCCGGCGGCGCGAATCGGGTCCGGCTCGACGAGCGGCTCGAGGTCCGCGTACCGCAGGCGTACCGCGACGTCGCGGTGGCGCTCGCCGGCCGCGGCCACCGGGTGGCCGTGCAGCCACTCGTACGGCACGTCCCAGAGCCAGGAGGGGTCCTTGCCGTCCGCGACGCGCGCGTTCACCGCGATGGTGACGGCGGAGCCCTCGCGCCCGGCGACATGCCGGAGGGCTTCGCTCCAGCCTGCGGGGTTCTTGGCCAGGATCACGGTGGCGTCGCGCCCGTCGCCGAGAGGGACGTGCATGAACCGGCCCGCGACGGTCGTGACGCGTCCCATCGCGCGCGCCGCATCCTCGGGGTCGATCCCGAAGTGCGTCGTCGCGGCGACGAGCGCGAGCGCCGCGTTGGCTCGGTTCCATGCCCCGGGGAGCTGGAGCGCGAGCTCGACGCGCCGACCGTCGAGCTGCACCGTGTCGCCGTCGAGCGCATGGGGTGCGTCCGGCTGCGCGAAGCCGCAGTGGCGGCAGTCGAAGCGCTCGGCCGACCAGTCGAGGAGCGAGCCGCACGACGGGCAGGTCGCAGCGTCGTTGCGCCACCCGAGCCCCAGCGCGACCCAGGTGACCTTGGCCGGTGACGCGGCCCACACCACGTGGGGATCGGAGGCGTTCGCGACGACGGCGAGATCGGGGTGCTGCTCCGACACCCGCCGCCACGCGTCGCCGACGGCGTGCACCTCGCCGTAGCGGTCGAGCTGGTCGCGGCTGAGGTTGGCGTAGACGAGCAGCTCGGCGCGGAGCGGGTCGACGACGCGCTCCACGACCCGTTCGTCCACCTCGAGCACCGCGGTGCCCGGGCCGTGGGCGCGCGCGAGCGTCGGTGCGATGCCGGAGGTGAGGTTCGCCCCGGTGGAGTTGGTGACGAGCGGACGTCCGTCGGAGGCGACTGCGGCGGCGAGGAGGCGGGTCGTGGTCGTCTTGCCGTTCGTCGCCGAAACGATGGCGACGTGCTGGTCCGCGGCAAGCTCGCTGAGCAGATCCGGGGCGATGGCGTTCATCACCCGCCCGCTGATGGTGGCCCCCTGGCCGCGCCGCGTCGTGCGCGAGAGCCAGCCGCTGGCGCGGCCGGCCGCGACCGCGAGACGCGCCCGGGCCGAGCGCCGCGTCACGCGGTCCGCTCGCACCAATAGGCGTCGACCCGGTACGGGATGGCGAGCTCCTCCTTGCCCCGGGTCGCAGGGTGCGTCTCGAGCACGGCCCTGACCTCGTGAAGCACCGCGGCGCGCTCGGCGTCGGGGAGGACGGCGACGTGGCTCACCGACGCGAACCGGTCCAGGACGCCGGGGACGTCGAGCACCTGCGCGTGCATGAACGTCGCCTCGTGCAAGGGCCCGAAGCCGATGCGCGCGCCGAGCGCGCTGTCGGCCCAGCGGTCGTGGTCGCGCCAGGGGGCGCGCTTCTCGACGCGGTCCATGATCGACCAGAGCGCGTCGACCCAGTCGACCGAGCGGTCGCGCGCGTTCCAGACGAGCGCGACGCGTCCACTGGGGCGCAGCGTGCGCGCGAGCTCGGCGAACGCGCGGTCGGCGTCGAACCAGTGGAAGGCCTGCGCGATAGTCACCGCGTCGAGCGTGGCGGGGCGGAACGGCAGCGCCTCCGCCGTGCCCGCGACGACAGCGGCGCTCGGCACGACCTCACGGAGTCGGCGCCGCATCCCGTCGACCGGCTCGACCGCGAGCAGGTCGGCGCCGCTCGGTGCGAGCAGCGCGGTGAGCTTGCCCGTCCCGGCCGCGAGGTCGCAGCAGCGCACGCCGGGCCCGAGCCGCAGGTGTTCGACGATCCAGGCGACCGCGTCGGGCGGGTAGCCGGGCCGGGCGCGGTCGTAGGCGCCGGCCCCGGAGTCGAAGCCGCGCTGCGCGACGTCGTGCACGGCCATGCGTCGATGTTGCCACGCTGAAGGTTTTCGGCACGCTGAACCACCTATGTGGTGGGCGAACGTGCCGAAAAACCCGGCTGGGCGACGACGTCAGTCGTGCAGGCCGCACTCCAGCTTGTCGATCCCGGCCCAGCGGCCGGCGCGCTCGTGCTCGCCGTCCTCGACCGGGCGCGTGCACGGCCAGCAGCCGATCGACGCGTAGCCGAGGTCCTTGAGCGGGTGCTCGGGCAGCCCTCGGTCGCGGATGTACCCGGTGACGTCGGCTTCGGTCCACGGCGCGAGCGGGTTGACCTTCACGAGCCCGCGCCCGACATCGAACGCGACGATCGGCGTGCGTGCACGCGTCGTCGCCTCGTCGCGGCGCAGACCCGTCATCCACGCCTCCTTGCGCGCGAGCGCCTTGGCGAGCGGGACGACCTTGCGCGCCCCGCAGCAACCGTCGGGGTCGTCGAGCCAGCGGTCGTCGGGATCGATCTCCGGCTCGATGACGCGCAGGTTGAGGTCGTAGCGCTTCCGGATGTGCTCGACGTACCAGAGCGTCTCCGCGAAGTGGTACTGCGTGTCGAGGAAGATGACCTCGATTCCCGGGTCGACCTGGGTCGCGAGGTCGACGAGGACGCAGTCCTGGAACGACGACGCGAGCACGAGGCCGCTGCCGTACTCCTCGACGGCCCACTCGATCGCCGCGGTCGCGGGCTTGTGCTCGAGCGACGCCGCCACCGCGGCGAGCTCGCGGAGGTCCGCGGTGTGCTCGCCCTCGCCGACGTGCAGCGCGGGGACGTCGAAGCGGGTCATGTCGCGCACTCGCTGTCGCCGACCGCCGCCTCGTAGGGCCCGGTCTCGTCGAAGTCGACGTAGAAGTCGGGGGCCGCGTCGGGCTCGGGGAACTCGTCGAGGTCCTTGAGCCCGGCGCCCACCTCCTTGGCGCCGCCGCTGCGGTCGAGCCAGTCGGTGAAGCTCTCGCCGGCCGACCGCTCCGACGCGAACCGGCCGACGACGCGCACGACCGCGTTGGCCGCGGCCTTGGCCGGCACCTTGGTCGCCTTCTCGCCGAACGCGATCTCCATCTGGCCGACCCGGCCGCCGAGCAGCATCTGGTAGCCCGGCGCCGCGCGGCCGTGCGCACGGCGCTCGAGCCCGAAGAAGCCGATGTCGGAGATGTGGTGCTGGCCGCACGAGTTGGTGCAGCCGGAAATGTTCACGCGCACACCGCCGACCTCGGCGAGCCCGGCGTCCTCGAGGGCGCGGTCGATGTCGGCAGCGAGCCCCCGCGACTGCGTGACGGCGAGGTTGCAGGTGTCGGCGCCGGGGCACGCGACCACGTCGCGGGCGAGCTCCGCGCCGGCGGCGGCCATGTCGAGCTCGACCAGCCGCTCGTAGAGCGCGGGCAGCTGCTCCTCGCTCAGGCCGCGCAGCACGAAGTTCTGGCGGTTCGTGATGCGGATCTCCACGCCGAGCTCACGTTGCACGGCGGCGAGCCCGCGGAACTGCGCGGTCGTGATGTCGCCGAGGCGGCAGTGCGCGTACGCGCTCACGGTGCCGTTCGCACGGCCGCGGACCACGTTCACCAGCGCCCACTTCCGGAACGGGTCGAGGCCCCCGAGCTCGACCGGCACACCAACGGCTGGGATCTCGCCCATGCCCGCAGGCGCGTCGCCGGCCTCGTCGACCCTCGCGGGGATCCCGCCGGGGTACGACGACGACGCGATGAGGAAGCGGCGTTCCTTGAGGATGCGCTCGCGCAGCTCGTCGATGCCCATGGTGTCGACGAGCCACTTCATGCGGGCGCGCAGCTTGTTGTCACGGTTGCCGTGGTGGTCCTGGACCCGCAGGATCGCCTCGATCGTCGGCAGGAGGTCCTCGCGCGACGTGAACTCCTCGAGCGCCTGCGCGGGATGCGGGTTGGCGCCGAGCCCACCTGCCATGAACACGCGGAAGCCGGGCTCGAGCGTGCCGTCCGGCAGCGGGCGGCTCACCGCGATCACGCCGACGTCGTTGAACATCGCCTGGCCGCAGTCGGTCGCGCACCCCGAGAAGTTGACCTTGAACTTGCGGGGGAGGCGCTGCGCGATCGGGTTGCGCAGGAACAGGTCGGTGGTCGCCTGCGCCCACGGGCTGATGTCGAGCACCTCGTAAGGGCACGCGCCGGCGAGGTGGCATCCGGCGACGTTGCGGACGGTGTCGCCGCACGCCTCGCGCGTCGTGAGCCCGACCCCGGCGAGGTGGCGCAGCACCTCGGGTGTCTGCTCGAGCTCGACGAAGTGGAGCTGCACGTTCTGGCGCGTCGTGAGGTGGCCCCAGCCGCGCGAGTAGTCCTCGGCGATGGCGCCGAGCATCTCGAGCTGCTCGGGCTCGACGCGGCCGTGCGGCACCTTGACGCGCACCATCTGGTGGTGACCGCCCTGGCGCTGCCCGTAGATGCCCTGGTTCAGGCGGAACACGCGGAACGCGTCGTCGTCGATCTCACCCGCGAGGTAGCGGCGGACACCGTCGGTGTAGCGGTCGAGCTCGGACTCGATCTCGGGCGCGAGCGGACGACTGGCGACTGCTGCGAGCTCAGGGGTCACGGGGCGGCTCCTCGGCACGACCGCGCGACGAGGCGGTCGAGGGACGGGGGGAGGTGGGCGCGCCGGGGCCGGATCAGGCGGCGGCGCGCGCCGGGAGGCGACGACAGTGCTCGTCGCGGCCCTCGTGAGGCGTGCGGCCCATGGCGATGCTGGGTGCGCCTCGATCCCGAATCACGACCACCACAGTAGGAGATCCGGCGGGCAAATGCCAGGGGCGAGGTCGGATTTTCGCGCCGCCGGACCAACCCGTCATCGACTTCTCGCTCGCGCTCCTTCTAGAGTGCCGCCGTCGGTAAGACGTCGGTGAGACGCCGACAAGACATCGGTAAGGGACCCGGCGACGGGTTCCGAGGGCGGAGGGGCAGCATGGCGAGGTCGTCTCGTGTCGCGCGTCGGATCATGGTGATCGGCGCGCTGCTCGCGTTCAGCACGTGGCTGGGTGCGGCGCCGATCGGAGCCGAGAACCGCGACTCGGACTCCGCGATCGGCGTCGCGGTGCCCGGTCTGACCGTCACGACGGTGAGCGGCGAGGCGTTCGGCGGCGAGGCCGAGATCGAGATCACCTCCAACGTGACCGTCCGCCCCAGCGCCTCTGCCGCTGCCGAAGCGGGCGGGTTCGACATCACGGCCCTGTTCGACGCGGTTCGCACGGGTGATCTCACGCCGTTCCACGATCTCCTGCAGAGCGAAGGCGTCGCGGCGGCCGCCGCCGGTGCGCAGCATTTCGAGGTGGGTCCCGAGCCTGACGTCGAGCTGCCCTCGGACGGAGGCGTGCGCAAGGAGTCCGAGGATTCGCTGGATCTCGACGTCAAGGGCGTCAAGCTCCCGCTCGCCGAAGATCTCCACGTCGAGACCGAGGGTGCGATCGGTGACACCGGCTTCGCGCGCACCGAGGTCGACACCGAGGACACGGGCGGCTTCACGTTCTTCGCCAAGAAGCTCGACACCGAGTGCCGCGCGGACCTGGCGGGTGTCGAGGCATCGACCACCATCGACGACGGGCGCCAGCTCGACGAGTCGGGCACGAACATCGTCGACATGCCCGAGCACCCGGACGAGAACGAGGTGCTGCTCGACGTGACGCTCGAGGAGGTCGCTTCGCCGAGCTTGACCATCCGCGTGACCGCCTTCCTGATCGCCAACGAGCAAGACGACGATCCGAACGCGATCACGGTCAACGGCGCTCGCGAGCACTTCCGCGTGGACTTCATCGACACGCTCGCACCGATCGCCCCGACCGAGTTCGCCGACTTCAAGGCGACGTTCGCCCACGCCCACTGCGACGTGCACCCCGACCCGGTGGTGCAGGTCGTCGAGCCGACGTTCACCGGCTGAAACCGCCTCCACTGGTCGGCGCCGTCGCTAGCCTCGGCGCCGATGCGGATGTCGCGGCTGTTCCTGCGCACGCTGCGCGACGACCCGGCCGACGCCGAGATCGACAGCCACCGGCTCCTCCTGCGCGCCGGGTGCATCCGGCGGCTGGCGAGCGGGATCTACGCCTGGCTCCCGTTCGGCCAGCGCGTGCTGGCCAAGGTCGCCCAGATCGTGCGCGAGGAGATGGACGCGGCGGGCGCGCAGGAGGTGACCCTCCCGATCGTCCAGCCGCTCGACCTCTGGAAGCAGTCGGGGCGCGACTCGGCGTACGGCCCCCTCATGTTCCGGCTCCAAGACCGCAAGGAGGCGGAGTTCTGTCTCACCCCGACGGCCGAAGAGGTCATCACGACGATCGTGGGCGGCGAGCTGTCGAGCTACCGCGACCTCCCGGTCAACCTGTACCAGATCAACTGGAAGTACCGCGACGAGCTCCGGCCGCGCTTCGGCCTCCTCCGCGCGCGCGAGTTCCTCATGAAGGACGCGTACTCCTTCCACGTCGACGAGGCCGATCTCGCGCTGGGCTACCAGGCGATGTACGACGCCTACGGACGCGTGTTCTCGCGGTGCGGCCTCACGTTCCGCGCCGTCGAGGCGGCCTCCGGGGAGATCGGTGGGGACGTCAGCCGCGAGTTCATGGCGGTCTCCGCGGTCGGCGAGGACGACTTCGTGTGGTGCCGGAGCTGCGACTATGCCGCGAACGTCGAGGCCGCCCGCCGCCAGGTCGTCACGAAGGAGCCGGCGGCTCCCGGATCCGTCCCGCCGCGTGAGCGCGTGCACACCCCCGCCCTCCCCGGCATCGTCGGCGTCGCCGAGCACCTCGGCATGCGCCCCGACGAGATGCTGAAGGTCATCGTGTTCGACGTCGACGGCACCCTCGGGCTCGCGCTCGTCCCCGGCGACCGGGAGGTCAACGCCGCTGCGCTCGAGCAGGCGCTCGCGCCGCGGCCGGTGCGTCTGTACGAGGACGACGACTTCGCCGCGAATCCGAAGCTCCCCAAGGGGTACATCGGGCCCGACTTCGCCGGCGCGAGCATCGTCGTCGCCGACCCGCTCGTGCGGGGGCGCCCGGAGTGGGTGACCGGCGCGAACGAGGTCGACCACCACGTCCGGCACGCTATGCTCGACCGCGACTTCACGGTGCAGGTGTGGGCCGACCTCGCAGCCGTCGCGCCCGGCGACCCGTGCCCGCGGTGCGGCTCGGCCCTCTCGATCGACCGTGGCATCGAGGTCGGACACGTCTTCCAGCTCGGCACCAAGTACTCGGAGGCGCTCGACGTCCGCTACACCGACGAGAGCGGCGAGCAGCACCCCATGTTCATGGGCTGCTACGGCATCGGCGTCTCGCGCATTGTCACCGCGGTCGTCGAGGAGCACCACGACGAGGTCGGGATCACCTGGCCGGCTGCGGTCGCCCCCTACGACGTGCACCTCGTCGTGCTCCCGGGCAAGGGTGACGTCGCGGCCGAGGTCATGCGTGCGGCCGACGAGGTGTACGACGCGCTGACGCACGCCGGCGTCGCGGTGCTCTACGACGATCGCGACGCGTCGCCGGGGGTGAAGTTCACCGACGCCGACCTGCTCGGGATGCCCGTGCGGCTGACGCTCGGCGCGAAGGGCTACCAACGCGGCGTGATCGAGCGCCGCGACCGTTCCACCGGCACCGAGCAGGAGCTGTCGCTCACCGACGACGTGCTCACGGTGTCGCCGGACGAGCTGCGGGCGCTCGTCGCCGGCTGAACACGGCGCGGCTCACCGACGTGACCGAATCGGGTGCATGAACCCGCGCTTGAGCGGGTACCAGGCCACCGTGAAGTGTGGGGGTGGCGACGAGCGGAATCGCGACCTCGCGGATCTACAGGCACGAGCGTGACCGCGTGACCGGAGGTCGGCCCGCTCGGGAGTCCCCGACCGAGGGCCACTCGCATCGCGACCTCCTCCTCGCGCTCGAAGAGCTCCCTCCACCCCGCCCCGGCCCGAGGTCGGCTCGTCGGCGCCGCCGAGCCGCCCCGCGATGGCGCCGGCTCACGGTCGTCGCGGCGCTGCTCGGGCTCGCCGGCCTCGCGACGGCTCTCGTGCTCAGCACGGACCAGCTCGGCCTCACATGACGCGCATGCCCACGGTGCGCAGAGCGCCGCGCCGACCCGGACCCTACGTTCCTGCTCGGCCTCGGTCGGTGCATCCCGGGAGCAACGGCCACAGGCTCCGCACCAGGGCGCGAGCTCGGCAGGGGCCCTCGTACCAGCCGCCACGAGAGCACCGGATCGATTCCATCCGCGTCAGCTCCGTCGCGCGGGTCGCGCTGCTGTTCTACGTCGGTGTGCTCGCGATGATGATCTTCGGGATCGGCATCGCATGGTTCCTGGCGTCCCAGTTCGGTGTCATCTCCGGTCTCGAGGGGTTCATGCGGAGCGTCGGTTTCGAGAACTTTCGCGTGCTCTCCGAATCGGTCCTCCTGGGGGCGACGATGATCGCCGTCGCCGTCGTGGCGATGTGCGTCGTGGTCACGATCGCCGCCGCCGCCCTCTACAACGCCGCCTCCGCGCCCTGGGGTGGTGTGCACGTCACACTCTCGCCGCGCACCGACGACGCGGCGGGCCGAGTCCTCGAGAAGGTTCGCGTCGACGGCAGCGAGCCCGGCCACCGGGACGGCAACGGGACCTCGCGGCCGCGGCCGGACGTCAGCTGAGCGTCGACAGCAACGCCGCGAACGCGAAGCCGCCCGCTGCGACGAGCCCGGCGCGCCGTCCCGCGCCCCGCACCGCGAGCGGGATCATCTCGTTGACCGTCACGACGATCATCGCGCCGGCCGCGATGCACTGGATCACCGCGATGAGATCGTTCTCGGTCGGCTTCAGCACGCCGTAGCCGACCGCGCCGGCGACGAAGCCGACGGCGACGATCGCGCCGAAGCGCAGCAGCAGCCTGCTGAGCGGCACGCCGCCCGCGAGGATCGCGGCTGCCACGGCGATCGCCTCCGGCAACCCCGCGACGAACACCGCGCCCACGAGCGCGATGGACACGCTGCCGCTCACGAGGATGGTGAGGCCGATCGCGATCGACTCCGGGATGCCGTCGAGCACCATGCCGACGGTCAGGTTGCGCGCCGCCCTCGCGTCGGCCGCGGCCGGCAGCGCATCGAGGCCGCCGGTGTCCTCGGCCTCCTCGACCGGCTCCTCCGGGTCCTCGCGCTGCGCGCGCCGGTCGAGCCACTCGGTGAGCTCGTAGTACCCGATGCAGCCGACGAGGAGCCCGAGGCCCGCGGGTGCCGCGCCCGCCTCGTGGTACGCGACGGTGACGAGGTCGGTCGTGATCGCGCTGATGAGGGTCCCGGCGCCGAAGGCCATGACGAGGCCGAGGATCCGCGGCTCCGTGAGCTTCGGGAGCCGGTGCACGAGGAGCGCGCCCACGACGAGCGACGCCTGCCCGAGCGCGGCCCACAGTCCGGCCTCCAGCACGCGACATGCGTATCAGGCCGGGCTGCGTCGTTAGGGTGATCGCGTGGCACTCCCGGTCACCCCGCCCGTGTCGCCGATGCTCGCGAAGCTCGCTCGCGAGCTCCCGATCGGCGAGGGGTGGTGCTACGAGCCGAAGTGGGACGGCTTCCGGTGCATCGTGTTCCGTGACGGCGGCGAGGTGGAGCTCGGCAGCCGCAACGAGCGCCCGCTCACCCGCTACTTCCCGGAGATCCTCGAGCTGTTGCGCGACGCGCTGCCCGAGCACGCGGTCGTCGACGGAGAGCTCGTGATCGCCACCGACCACGGGCTCGACTTCGACCTCCTGTCGAACCGGGTCCATCCCGCGGAGAGCCGTGTCCGCATGCTCGCGGAGCAGACACCCTCGTCGTTCGTCGCGTTCGACCTCCTCGCCGAGGGCTCCGACGACCTTCGCCCGCTCCCCTTCGCGGACCGGCGCGCCCGGCTCGAGGCTGCGATCGGCACGACCGAGTCGGTGCACCTCACCCCGGTCACCAGCGACCCTGACGTCGCGCGCGACTGGTTCGCGCGCTTCGAGGGCGCGGGGCTCGACGGCGTGGTCGCCAAGCGCGCCGACGAGCCGTACGTCGAGGGCAAGCGCACGATGCAGAAGGTGAAGCACCTGCGGACGGCCGACTGCGTCGTCGCGGGCTACCGGCGCCACAAGGACGGCAGTGGGGTCGGCTCACTGCTCCTCGGTCTCTACGACGACCACGGCGACCTGCACCACGTCGGCGTCGCGAGCAGCTTCGCGGCACCCTTGCGACGCGAGCTCGCCGACGAGGTCGCCCCGCTCGAGGACCATGCGATCGACGACCACCCGTGGAGCGAGTGGGCGGCGGCCCAGAGCGACGAATCGGCGCGGATGCCCGGCGCCGGCAACCGGTGGAACGCCAAGAAGGACATGTCGTGGGTGCCGCTGCGCATCGAGCGCGTCGCCGAGGTCGCGTACGAGCACCTCCAAGGCGACCGGTTCCGCCACACGGCCCGGTTCCACCGCTGGCGCCCCGACCGGGACCCGCGGTCGTGCACCTACGCGCAGCTCGAGTCGCCGGTCCCGATCGAGCTCCACGAGGTCTTCGGCGTCTGATCGGACGAGGGGGGCAGGCCCCCCTCGTCGGCTCCCCCCGCGCGGCTTGCTCCGAGAGGCGTCTGTTGACGGGCGGCGAAGCCGCCCGTCGGCGAATGGGCCGCGTCGTCGCTCGAAGCGGTCGCAGCCGCGCGGTGCTGCTGAGGCGGCGGTTGCCCCCGCAGGCACTGCGCCGGAGGCGACCGAGACCCGGGTCGGAGACCCGACCGAGCGAGCGTAGCGACGCGAGGGAGCAGGGACTCGGCCGCCGGGAGGCGCGCCGAGGAGGCAATTGCCGCGTCAGCAGCGCAACGACGCGGGAGTCGGTAGGTCTCGAGGTTCGTCCTACGGAGTGAGCGAGTGCCCGTGGTGCTTCTTCTTGTACTCCTTCTGGGCCTGCGCCGCGCACTGCGACTGGTCCTTGCTGTTGAAGAAGTCCTTGCCGGGCGGCGGCTCCGGTGGCTTGCTGCTCGTGCTGATGACGAACAACCGCCCCTTCTCGTCGGGAGTGGGCTTGTCGATCTTCCAGCCGCGCTTGACCATGCACTCGCGCCAGAGGACGTAGCCCTCGTTCTGGCGCTTGATCTCCTTCGGCGTCCAGGTGTCCTGCTCCGCCTTCGCAGCGTTCACGTACTGGATGATGTTCGAGCGCGCCGCGCAGGTGCTGAGGCTCTTGATGTAGTCCGGGTCGTTCGTCGGTGACTGGGGGTTGCTGGCGTCGGGCGCGCCGATGAACTTCACGTTGAGGCTGTTGAGGCAGTCTCGGAACTTGCCGGACGCGGCGATCAGGTCCTGGATGGCGCCGCCGCTCTTCTTGATCGGCACCGCCGACTTCGCCGTCGTCGGTGTGGTGGCATCGCTCTGGCCGGGCAGGGTCGACGAGGGAGCTGCGTTCGCCTTCGCCCGCTTCTTGTCCGTGCTCACCTCACGTGAGGGTCGATCCCCTGGGGACTCCACCCGGTACCCCGCGGGGAGCTTGGCGTCGACCTGACCGGCCTCGATCACCCGAGGCGCGTTGTCGCCGTCGCCGCCGCCGCCGCACCCGGCGGCGAGCAGGGTGAGCGTGGCGAGCGCCACGAGCACGAACCGCATCGCACCTCCCGTGCCTCACGCCGCGGCGCAAGCATGCCAAATCCCGATCCAAGGGCGTGACCCGGAGTCGGTCGCGCCCATATCTGGTACCATTCGTCCCGTTCGATCGTTGGTGCGCGGCCCCGGCCGCCGGCGACGTGGGCCTCGTGCCCACGTCTTTTTTCTGCGGCGCGGGGTTCGCCATCGGGGGTGTGCGCACAAGCACGGGGCGAGAAAGAGAGGAGGAGCGGCGATGACGGAAGCGAGCCAGGCCTTGCGCACCGCGGTCGCCCCGATCCTCGAGCGCCACGACCTCCGCCTCTACGACGTCGAGCTCACCGGCGCCGAGGGGCGCACCCGCACGCTGCGGGTCCTCGTCCAGAGCGCCGGTGGGGGCCCCGTCGATCTCGACACGATCACCGCGGCCACCCAGGACCTCTCTCCCGCGCTCGACACCGACCGCGACGCGGCCGCGGAGCTCCGCGGGTCCTACGCGCTCGAGGTGAGCAGCCCGGGTCTGGAGCGGCCCCTGCGGCGACCCGAGCACTGGCACGGCCTCGACGGCGAGCTGGTGACCGTCAAGACGCGTGCCGCCGGCACCACCGAGCGGCTCCGGGGCACCGTCGCGAACGTCGACGACACGGGCGTCGAGCTCGACGTCGACGGTGGCCGGCGGAGGGTGGAGTTCAGCGACATGACGCAGGCGCGCACGGTGTTCGAGTGGGGGCACGCCGAGAAGGTGGAGCAGTGAACACGGAACGGAGCGGAGCCGGGCGCGAGCACGCGGGTGACGCGGATGCGCAGCGGAGTGACCCATGAACACGGAACGGAGCGGAGCCGTGCGCGAGCACGCGGGTGACGCGGACGCGCAGCGGAGTGACCCATGAACTCAGAGATGATGGAGGCGCTCGAGAACATCGAGCGCGAGAAGGGCATCTCGATCGAGATCATGCTCGAGGCGCTCGCGAACGCGCTGGTCACCGCGTACAAGCGGATGCCGAGCGCGGCGGAAGAGGCGCTCGTCGAGATCGACGTCGAGACCGGCGACATCAAGGTGATCGCGCAGGAGCTCGACGAGGAGGGGCAGGTCGTCCGCGAGTGGGACGACACGCCGTCCGACTTCGGGCGGATCGCGGCGCAAACCGCGAAGCAGGTCATCCTCCAGCGGATCCGCGACGTCGAGCGCGAGAGCAAGTACGAGGAGTACGCCGGCAAGGAAGGCGAGATCGTCACCGGCATCATCCAGCAGACCGACCAGCGCTACACGCTGCTCGACCTCGGGCGCGTCGAGGCACTGCTGCCGCAGGCCGAGCAGGTGCAGAACGAGCGCTACGAGCACGGGAGCCGGCTCAAGGCGTACATCGTCGAGGTCCGCAAGACGGCGAAGGGGCCACAGATCGTCGTCTCGCGCACGCACCCCGGCCTGGTGAAGCGCCTGTTCGAGCTCGAGGTGCCGGAGATCGTCGACGGCGTCGTCGACATCAAGGCGATCGCGCGCGAGCCCGGCCACCGCACCAAGATCGCGGTCGCGTCGAACGACCACAACGTCGACCCTGTCGGTGCGTGCGTCGGTGCGCGCGGGTCGCGCGTGCGGATGGTCGTCAACGAGCTGCGCGGCGAGAAGGTCGACATCGTCCCCCACACCGACGACGCGGCCGAGTTCGTGCAGAAGGCCCTCGCACCGGCGCGGGTGCGCGAGGTCCGCATCCACGAGGACACAGGCACGGCCGAGGTGATCGTCCCCGACTTCCAGCTCTCGCTCGCGATCGGCAAGGAGGGCCAGAACGCGCGGCTCGCGGCACGTCTCTCGGGGTGGCGCGTCGACATCAAGAGCGAGACCCAGCTCCAGGAAGAGGAGACCGGCGAGGTCGACTACGCGGAGGGCGAGTGGGTCAAGACCGACTCCGGTGAGCTCGTCTTCCAGCCCGCGGGCGGCGGCGAGACCATCTCCGCGGCCGAGGCCGGGTACGCGCCGACGAGCCCCGACCCCGAGGTGTCGCTCGAGGTCACCGAGGGCGTCTCCGACGAGGCGCCGTCGCCTCGTGACGCCGGTGAGGCCGCGATGCACGTGGCCGGGCCCGAGGACGACGTGGCGGCGGACGGTGACGGCGCCCCCGTCGACCTGGAAGCGCGCGTCGCGGCCGGCGAGCAGACCGATCGGGAGGCGAGCGACGCGTGAGCGACCGCACGTCCCGATGCGCAGCTGTGTCGGCTGCCGCACCCGCGCACCGGCCTCCGACCTCGTGCGACTCCGGCGCGATGCCGACGGGTCGGTCGGCGTCGGTCCGGGGCCGGGGCGCGGCGCCTGGCTCTGCGCGCCCCCACGCGCCCTCGGATGTCTCGAGGGCGCGCTTCGGCGCGGCGCGCTCGCACGTGCGCTGCGCACGCCGACTCCGGACGCGACCGCTGCAGACCTGCGCGCGAGACTGGATGGCCGCCGCGACGCCTGAGCGCCGGGCGCGGTAGCGCGAGAGCACAGGGAAGAGGACGGGACAGCTCACCGTGGCGACGAAGAAGATCCGGATCTACGAGTTGGCGAGAGAGCTGGGGATCTCCAACGAGGAGGTCCTCGAGCTCGCGACCGAGCTCAAGATCGGCGTGAAGAGCCACTCCTCGAGCATCGAGGACCCGATGGCCGATCGCGTCCGTCGCCTCGCCGACTCGAAGGGTCTCCGGCGGGAGCCCGAGCCCGAGCCGGAGCCCGAGCCCGTGCCGGTGAAGGAGCGCGAGAAGGTGGCAGCGGCTGCGCCCGCGGCGGCGCCGTCCGTGTCGCCCGCGCCCGCACCGGAGGCGCCCCCGGCCGAGCCCGCGGCTCCCGAGCGTGAGGAAGCGCCGCACCGCGTCGTGCGGTCGACGGGCGGGATCCCCGAGCCCGCGGCCAGGCCGGCCGAGCCCCATCCCGAGTCGCGCCCCGCGGCCGCGGCACCCGCGCCGCCCGACATCTCCGCGCCCTCGCCGCAGCTGCGGTCGCCGACAGGCAAGCCGATACCGCCACCGCCCGGGCAGCGCCGCATCGCGCCCCCAGGCGGAGGCGGGCGCACGTTCACGCCCGGTGGCGGTGGTGGCGGCGCCGGCGGCGCCGGCGCGGGGCCGCGTCCCGGCGGTGGCGACGGCCCGCGCGCGGGCTACTTCCAGCGCCGGCCCGGCGGCGGTCCCGGCGCGGGCTACGGCGCCCGTCCCGGCGGCGGCCCGGGTGGCCCGGGTGCCGGCCCCGGAGGGCGCGGCGGCCCCGGAGGGCGGGGCGGCCCCGGAGGGGGCCCCGGTGGTCGCGGGCGCCCCGGTGGGCCCCGACCGAGGCGCAAGAAGCGGCGTCGCCGCAACCTCGAAGAGCTCGGGCCGGCGTCGGCGCCGGTGCTCACGCCGCTCGACGCACCCGTACCCGAGGGCGAGATCGTCGTGCCGCGCGGGATCACGATCCAGGAGCTCGGCCCCAAGCTGAACCGCACGTCCGCGGACCTCGTCCGCATCCTCTTCGACGCGGGCGAGATGGTCACCGGCACCCAGTCGCTCGCCGACGAGATGATCGAGCTCATCGCCGAGACCCTCGGTGCCGAAGTGCTGCTCGTCGAGCCGGGCCAGGAGCAGGAGCTCGAGCTCCAGGCGCTCCTCGGCGACGACGAGGACGAGGTCGAGGACGAGAGCCTCCTCGCGCCCCGCGCGCCCGTCGTCACGGTGATGGGGCACGTCGACCACGGCAAGACGACGCTCCTCGACCACATCCGGCACTCGAACGTCGTCGCGGGCGAGGCCGGCGGCATCACCCAGCACATCGGCGCGTACCAGGCGGAGCACAACGGAAGGCCGATCACCTTCATCGACACCCCTGGTCACGAGGCGTTCACCGCGATGCGCGCGCGCGGCGCGCAGGCGACCGACATCGCGGTGCTCGTCGTCGCCGCGGACGACGGTGTGATGCCGCAGACCATCGAGGCGATCAGCCACGCGCGCGCGGCGGAGGTGCCGATCATCGCCGCGATCACGAAGGTCGACCGCGAGGACGCGAACACCGAGCGGGTCCGTCAGCAGCTCGTCGAGCAGCAGCTCGTGCCCGAGGAGTGGGGCGGCGACACGATCGTCGTCGAGGCTTCCGCACCCGAGGGACGCGGGATCGACGACCTGCTCGAGGCGATCCTGCTCGTCGCCGAGGTCGAGGAGCTCGCGAGCGACCCCAACGCTCCCGCGCGCGCGTTCGTTCTCGAGTCGGTCCTCGATGCGGGCCGCGGCCCGGTCGTCACCGCGCTCGTCGAGCGCGGGACGCTGCGCGTCGGCGAGCCGGTCGTCGCGGGTGGAGGCTGGGGACGCGTCCGGGCGATGTTCGACGACCACGGCGATCAGGTGAAGGAAGCCGGGCCGTCCGTGCCCGTGGAGGTGCTCGGCCTCGACGACGTGCCGCTGGCCGGCGACGAGCTGCGCGTCGCTCCCGACGAGAAGACGGCGCGGACCGTCGCCGAGGCGCGCTCGCGCCGCCGGCGCGCCGCGAGCCTCGCCCACCCGATGAGCCTGGCCGGCGGCGCCCGGCTCGAGGACATCTTCGCCATGGTGCAGCGAGGCGAGATCGCGACCCTCAACCTCGTGCTCAAGGCCGACATGCAGGGGTCGCTCGAGGCGCTCACCGACGCGCTGCGCAAGCTCGACCAGGAGCACGAGGAGGTGCGCCTCTCGTTCGTGCACCGCGGCGTCGGCGGCGTCACCGTGTCCGACGTCGACCTCGCAGCGGTGTCGAACGCGACCGTCATCGGCTTCAACGTGCGTCCCGACCGCAACGCGCGCGAGCGCGCGGAGCACGAGCAGGTCGAGCTGCGCCTCTACGAGGTCATCTACCAGATCCTCGAGGACGTCAACAACGCGCTCGTCGGCATGCTCCAGCCGGAGTTCGAGGAGATCGTCACGGGTGACGCCGAGGTCCGCGAGGTGTTCGGCGTGCCGCGGGTGGGCAAGGTCGCGGGCTGCTACGTGCGCAACGGTGTGATCACTCGCGGGTCGCGGGTGCGGTTCCTGCGCGACGGCGTCGTGATCTGGAACGGCCAGATCAGCTCGCTGAAGCGGTTCAAGGACGACGTGCGCGAGGTGCAGGCCGGCTTCGAGTGCGGCATCGGCCTCTCGGACTTCCAGGACCTCAAGCAGGGCGACGTGATCGAGACCTACGAGCTCAAGGAGATCGCCCGCACCCCGGCGTGATCATGTTGCGTCCCTCACCGTCATCAGGAGGGTCGAGGGACGCATCTTGACCGTCGCTGGCGCGTCGCCCCGCCACAATGGGGGCATGCATGCGGTCGCCGTCCGCTTCGAGCTCTTCGTCCCCGAGAGCCGGTCGCTGAAGGCGAAGCGCGCCGTCCTGCGTCCGATCGTCGACGGGCTGCGCCACCGCCTCCACGTCTCGGTGGCCGAGGTCGACCACCAGGACACCTGGCAGCGCGCCGCGATCGCCGTCGCGCTCGTCGCGCCGACCGACGGCCGTCTCCGCGAGCTGATGGCGTCGGTGGAGCGACTGGTGGCGCACGCGCCGGGCGTCGAGCTCCTCGACGTCGACACGGCGTGGCTCGACCCGGAGTCGGCGCCGCTCGGGGGGGACTGACGTGGCGAAGCACCGCAGCGCCCGCCGCTTCCCCCGCTCCCTGCGCGTGAACGAGGTGGTGCGCGAGACGCTCGCCGACCACCTCGAGCGGATGGAGGACCCGCGCCTCGACCTCGTCACCATCACCGGTGTCGACGTGAGCCCCGACCTCCGGCACGCCACCGTGTTCTACGCCGCGCTCGGGCGCCACGATCCGGAGATCGCGGACGCCCTCGAGGCCGCCGCGAAGCCGCTGCGCGCCGCATTGGGGCGCGAGGTGCGGCTGAAGTACCTTCCGGCACTGCACTTCCGCGAGGACCCCGCGATCGAGACGGGTCAGCGCGTCGAGCAGATCCTCCGCGACCTCCACCAGCAGGACAAGAAGCGCTGATGACCGACGACGACCGCCCCGAGCCCGACGACGCGCTGGCGCGTGCCGCGACCGTGATCGCGCGCGCGCAGCAGGTCGCCCTCGCGTGCCACGTCAACCCCGACGGCGACGCACTCGGGTCGATGCTCGGGCTCTTCCACGTGCTGCGCGCCGCGGGCGTCGACGTCGTGGCCTCGTTCCCGACGCCGTTCGTCACGGCGCACCACTACCGTGAGCTGCCCGGGCTCGAGCTCCTCACGCCCCCGGGCGCGTTCCCCTCGGACCCGGACGTGATGGTCACCTTCGACTGCGGCTCCCTCGGCCGCCTGGGTGATCTCGAGCCCGCGGCGAAGGCGGCGCGCGAGCTCGTCGTCATCGACCACCACATCTCGAACGACCGCTACGGCACGGTGAACGTCGTGCAGCCCGAGGCCGCCGCGAGCGGGTCGGTCGTGATCGAGCTCATCGACGTGATGGGCCTGCCGCTCAACCGGCCGGCCGCGGTCGCCCTCTACGCCGCGCTCGTCTGCGACACGGGCCGCTTCCAGTACGACACGACCACGCCCGAGGTCTTCGCGACCGCGCAGCGGCTGGCCGAGTACGACGTCCCCGTCGAGCGCCTCTCGCGCACCCTCTTCGAGGAGCACCGCTTCGCGTACCTCCAGCTGCTGGGCGAGGCGCTGGCGCGCGCGCACCTCGTCACCGACCAGCGGTTCGTGTGGACCGCGATCACCCAGGAGATGCTGAAGCGCCACGAGGTCGACATGGAGGAGGTCGAGGGCCTCATCGACGTGCTGCGGCGCACCACCGAGGCCGAGGTCACCGCGGTCCTCAAGGAGGAGGCCGACGGTGCCGTGCGCGTGAGCCTGCGCTCGCTCGGCGGCGTCGACGTCCGTCGCATCGCCGAGGCCCACGGAGGCGGCGGGCACCGCTTCGCCGCAGGGTTCACGTCCGACCTCGACGTCGACGACGTGGTGACCGAGATCAGAAGCGCCCTGCCGCGATGACACCGAGCTGACCCCGTGCAGGACGCCCTCCTGGTCGTCGACAAGCCGGCGGGATGGACCTCCCACGACGTCGTGGCCCGGGTCCGCAAGGTGTACGGGCAGCGCCGCGTGGGCCACGCCGGCACCCTCGACCCCGACGCGACCGGCGTGCTGCTCGTCGGCCTCGGCCGAGTGACCCGCTTGCTCCGGTACCTCCAGAGCGCGGGCAAGGAGTACCTGGGCACCGTCCGGTTCGGCGTGGCGACCAGCACCCTCGACGCCTCCGGCGACGTGCTCGACCAAGGCCCGATGAACCTCACCCGGGGCCAGGTCGAGCAGGCCGCGACCCGCTTCCTCGGCGACATCGAGCAGACGCCGCCGATGGTGTCGGCGATCAAGGTGGACGGGCGCCGGCTGCACGAGATCGCGCGCGCCGGTGAGGAAGTCGATCGCGCGCCGCGCGTCGTGCACGTCGCGGCATTCGAGGTGCGGGCGTTCGAGCCCGGTCCGTACCCGTCGGCCGAGATCCGCGTCGCGTGCTCCGCGGGTACCTACGTGCGCTCGCTCGCCGCTGACCTGGGTGCCGCGCTCGGTGGGTGCGCGCACCTCGAGCGTCTGCGCCGAGCCCGCGTCGGGTCCTTCACCCTCGCGGAGGCGCACGACCTGGCGGCGATCGCCGCCGACCCGGACGCGCACCTGCTCGCTCCGCTCGAGGCCGTCCGCGACCTCGAGCGGGTCGACGTGGACGCCGAGCAGGCTCGGGCCGTGCGCCACGGGGCCACGTTCACCGGCGGTGCGCTCGCCGTGGCCGGCGAGGGACCGTTCGCCGTGGTCGACCCCGGCGGCGAGCTCCTCGCGGTCTACGAGCGGCGGGGACCCGGCTTGAAGCCGTCGGTCGTCGTGGCGACGCCGATCGCCGCGTGATGGAGATCGTCACCGACCTCGTCGGGTCCACCCCGGATCCCGCGGGCTCCGTCGTGACGATCGGCGCCTACGACGGTGTGCACCTCGGGCATCAGGCGGTCCTGCGCCTGGTCCGTGAGCTCGCGGACGCACGCGGGCTCGCTGCGACGTGCCTCACCTTCGACCGCCACCCGGCCGAGGTCGTGCGCCCCGAGTCTGCGCCCAAGCTGCTGACCACGCTCGAGCAGAAGCTGGAGCTGATCGCGGCAACCGGGTACGTCGACACCACCTGCGTGCTGACGTTCGACGAGAAGCGCAGCCACGAGCCCGCCGAGGAGTTCGTGCGCGAGGTGCTCGTCGAGGGGCTGCGGGCGCGCCTCGTCGTCGTCGGGGTCGACTTCCACTTCGGCTACCGCCGCCACGGCAACGTCGCGCTGCTCGAGCAGATGGGACGCGAGCTCGGCTTCGAGGTGCTCGGGCTCGGCCTCGTGCCGGTCGAGGGCGATCCCGGCGGGGTGCCGTACTCGTCGACGGCCATTCGCGAGCTGCTCGCGGCGGGCGACGTCGCCGGCGCGGCGCGCCTGCTCGGCCGGCCGCCGCGCCCGCACGAGGTGCGCGGCACCGTCGAGCACGGCGACGGCCGGGGGCGCGAGCTCGGGTTCCCCACGGCGAACATCGGCGTGCCGAACCGGATCTGCCTGCCCGCCGACGGGATCTACGCCGGCACCTACGTCGACGCCGAGGGCGTGGAGCGGCCGTGCGCGATCTCGCTCGGCCGGCGCCCCACCTTCTACGAGGGCGCCGACCGGTCGCTGCTCGAGGCCCACCTCCTCGACTTCGACGGCGACCTCTACGACGAACCGGCGAAGGTGCGCTTCGTCGACCGGATCCGCGCCGAGGAGCGGTTCGACTCCGTCGACGCCCTCGTGGCCCAGATGCGCCGGGACGTCGAGGACGCCCGCGCGGTGCTCCGGGGCTGATCTGACTTTCAGACGCTGACGATCTCGACCAGGTGCTCGACACCACGCAGGTCCGCTGCGTTGCGGGTCAGCAACGCCGCGTCGTGCGCGTGCGCGGTGGCTGCGATCAGCAGGTCCATGACCCGAGCCCGCGCCTGACGGCCCGCGCGCACGACCTCCGACGCGAGGTGTCCGTAGCTGCGGGCGACGGCTCCGTCGACCGG
Organism: Acidimicrobiia bacterium; assembly: GCA_036559825.1. Classification (GTDB taxonomy): domain Bacteria; phylum Actinomycetota; class Acidimicrobiia; order IMCC26256; family PALSA-555; genus DATBSK01. Next base: position 26,033 of record DATBSK010000241.1, read on the forward strand.
GAGCGGTGTGAAGAGGTGCTCGATCACGGCAAGGCGGCGCACACGCTCGGCCCGGACCGCCGGGTCGTCGGTCACCAGCGCGCCGAAGTGGAGCTCGGCGAGGGACGCGGCGCTCACCGCGAGCTCGCCGGGGAACGGCGGGACGTCGGACGCGATGAGCACGCTCGTGTCGAGGACCGATCTGGTCACCGGAGTGGCGTCCCGCCGAGCGTCTGGTCGACGCGCTCGCGGTCGGCGTCCCACGCGGGGTCGGGTGGTCCGGCGAAGACGTCGGCGATCTCGGCGTGGGTGCGCCAACAGGTGGGTGTCGCCGGCCCCAGCACCGCCGCCGGTCGACCGGCGACCGTCACCAGCAGCTCCTCGCCCTCCTCGGCTCGCCGGACCAGCTCGCTGGCGTGCTGGCGGAGCTCACGAAGTCCGATCCTGTCCACATCTCCCAGGGTAGCACCTGTGCTACTGGTCGCCGCGCACCCGTGGCAGGCCTCGACGCGCCGGGACCGCAACGTAAGAGCAGTCCCGAGAGCATGGGGATCTGCAGGATTTTCTCGAACTTCCTGCCGGAATCCCTTGCGCGGCTCTTACCGTATGTTAGGTTTTCGCGGTCCGGAGAAGGACGGCAGCCGGGTTGGGGGGATAGCCCTCCGGTTGGATGCCAGCAGGTCCAAGGAGGGCCGACACAATGCGCAAGATCGCACTCATCGCGATGCTCGCGATCGTCGGGGCGATGGTGCCCATGTCGACCGCGAGCACGACGCCCCTGCCGGGCACGCTCGACGGCGTGGGCACGCTCATGACCATCAACCCCGGGACTACGCACAAGGTCCTCTTCATCAAGAACGAGGGCGAGTTCCGCTCGTACGACATGCCCGGGCCCAGCCAGCAGGAGATCCAGGTCACGCAGGGCGATCACACCTTCGTGATCTGCAACTTCGTCGGAACGTTCGCGCCGATCGACGAGACCTGCGCGACGGCGGTCAGCCCCCCGGTCGTGCCCTTCGGCACCGGAACGGTCCACGTCGAGTCGAACGACATCCTCAACGCGATCGTGACGGGCACCAACGGGATCCAGGGTCCGCCGTCGAACTTCGACGTCCAGGAGAACGACGACCACCAGACCGAGACCGATCACGCCAAGCTGACGATGTTCAACTACACGCTCGGTGCCTTCGACGCGTGCGTCGGTGGCGAGCACGTGATCTCGCTCCCGGCTCAGGCGGTGGGGGGTTCGGCTCCCTTCCAGGTGGCGGAGTTCGACTCCAAGGACGGTGAGGGGCAGGACTTCCTGCTGTACCCGGCCGCCCTCGGCAAGCCGTTCATCCCCGGCTGCGGGCTCGGATCCGGTGCGAGCGCGGCGATCGTCCTCGACCAGGGCTTCCCGACGGGCTCGAACCTGGTGATCAACTTCACCGGCATCGTGGGCGGGAACTGCGGGAGCAACTGTGGCTACCTGATCTTCCCGGGTGAGGAGCCTCCGAGCTCGAGCCAGAACGTGGACGAGTTCTGCAAGGTCGTGCTCGAGGCGGCGAACATCACGGGGTGGCTCCAGGACCTCTTCGCCGAGGTCGAGGTCGGCAACCCCGACACGTACCCGAGCAAGGAGAAGGTGGAGAAGGTCATCACTCGGATCGCCGAGCTGCTCGAGCGGGGCACCCAGACGGCTCCGGCCGACATCAAGCCGGCATGGCTCGCCGCGACCGCGGCGTTCGTCCAGACCGGGCAGTTCGCTGCGGCCGAGTACGACCTCAACCAGCTGTCGCAGGACGACCTGCGTGACGCCGTCAGCCTGATCGACAACCCGCAGGCCGACGACGAGGAAGCACAGGCCGCGATCGACGCACTGACGGCCTGGGTGCCGGTCAACTGCTTCGGTGCGGTCGAGACCGAGCCGAGCTTCACCGGCTGAGTCACTCCGGACATACGAACACGCACTAGGAATGGTGCCCCCGCCCCTCAGGGGCGGGGGCACCTTCCGCTTCCGGTACCGTGACGGGCCCGACGAGAGAGACTCGAGGCATGCGCAGGATCGCAGCGGTCGCCGTGCTCGCGATCGTGACGGCGGTGCTGCCGGCGACGACTGCCACGTCGCAGTCCGACGTCAACGGCACGCTGCACCTAGTGAACCTCGACGGCTCGCACGCCGACGTCTGGGTCGGGGACACGAAGGCGGCGTCGAACCTCGCCGTGAGTGAGGACGCCGACGACGCGACCGAACCCGGGACCTACACGCTGCGGCTCTGCGTGGCCGGGTCGACCACCCCGACGCCCGGGCCGGGCTGCATCGCGATCGGCTCGCCCAAGAAGATCTCGCTCGAGTCGGGCGAGAACCGCACGGTCGCCTTCACTCCCGAGTGGACGGTCGCCACGAACGACCTCGAGCCCACCGCGCCCGGCAAGGCGCGATACACGCTGCACAACCCGGGGCAGGTGCCAACGGTCATGAGCGTGTGCATCGACGGCGACCTCGTCGCACAAGCGGCCGCCTTCCAGTCCGACGACGCCGAGGTCGCCGCGGGCGACGACGAGGCGGTCGACTACTTCCTCCTCGCGCCGGGCGCCTTCAAGTCGTGCGACCAGGGCTCGCCGTTCGCCAGCGCGACGCTCGACCTGCCCGCAGGCACCAACGTCGTGCAGACGTACGCGCCGTTCACGGTCCCGGCGTGCGGCGACGCCTGCCTACAAGTGCTCCCGGTGGGGGAGAACGCGGCGGCGTCCACACCGAGCCCGGCGGACTTCTGCACCGTGGTGCCGCAGCTCCAGAGCATCCGGTTCTCGCTCGAGGCACTGTTCGTCGGAGTCGAGCCCGGCCACGAGAGCACGTACCCGAGCGTGGATCAGACTCGAGCTGTCGCGGCCTTGATCCGCAGCCTGCTCGACGCCGGCGACGCGTCGGTGCCCGACGACATCCGCGACGCGTACACCGACGAGACGGAGCTCGCCCGGCAGGTGCTCGCGGCGATCCAGGCGGCCGACGGGCACGTCGGCGAGATCGCGAAGGCGGAGCTCGAGCGGATCGTCGAGGAGATCGAAAAGCCGCCGGCGCCGACCCGGGAGGTCCGCGCGCGGCAAGCCGCCATCTCCGACTGGTTCCTCGCGCACTGCGCCCTCGAGACACCCGAGATCGCGTTCACGGGCTGACTCCGGCATCGGGGGTCGCGGCGGTTAGCGTGGCCCGGCCGTCCCCCCGGTTCACGATCGTTCGGAGCCCCCATGCGCACGTTCGCCTCGCTGCTGGTCGCCGTCTGCGTGACAGCCGGGCTGCAGATTGCCCTCGCCGCGCCGTCCGGCGCGAGGACCGACAAGTTCTGCAAGGCGGTGAACAGCCTCGACGCCGACAGCTTCGACAAACCCACGTCGGCGAGCGATGCCGAGAGCACGCTCCGGAAGCTGCGGAAGCTCGAGCGGGTTGCCGACAAGAAGACGAAGAAGTCGCTGACCGCGCTGATCACGGCTTACCAGCAGGTCGCGGCGGGGAAGGACGCAGCGAAGGTCTTCAAGAAGGTCGCGGTCGTCCGGGCCCTGGCCGAGGTCCAGCTGAGCACGGGTCTGTGCTTCTCTGAGCTGCCCGACGTCACCGTGCCCCCGACCACGCGGAGATAGCGCCGGCAGAAGCTCCTCGGTGCCCGTCTGGTAGCCTCGTCGGGTTCGGGCGTCCCGAGATGCCCGAGGATCGCTCGCACCACCTCACCTGAGTAGGCATGCCCGACACCGCCGCCACGATCACCGAGCACCGCCGGCACGACTCCGACACCGGATCGCCGGAGGTGCAGATCGCGTTGCTCACGGATCGCGTCAACCACCTCACGGAGCACCTGAAGGTCCACACCAAGGACCATCACTCGCGCCGGGGTCTGCTGATGCTCGTGGGCCGGCGGCGCCGGTTGCTCGACTACCTCCGACGCAACGACGTCGAGCGGTACCGGGCGCTCATCGCCAAGCTCGGACTGCGGCGGTAGAGCGAGAGCACCAGACAGGGAAGCGCGCCGCCGGTTGTCAGTGGTGAGCGCCCGGCACGCGCCGGGCCCCCACCACTGGGAACCGCCGACGCGCTCCTGCGAACAGAGAGGAGCGCGTCATGCCCACGTCCACTGCGGGCGAGGCAATCCGCGTCGAGGGTCCGGTCAACGCGGCCGGCACGACGATGGCATTCGAGACCGGTCGGCTCGCGCAGCTCGCGGCCGGCGCCGTGCTCGTGCAGATCGGCGACACGATGCTGCTGTCGACCGTCGCGACGAGCAAGCCGCGGGAGGGCATCGACTTCTTCCCGCTGACGGTCGACGTCGAGGAGCGGATGTACGCCGCGGGCAAGATCCCGGGCTCGTTCTTCCGCCGCGAGGGGCGCCCAGGCGAGCAGGCGGTGCTGACGTGTCGGCTCACCGACCGACCGCTGCGACCGTCGTTCCCCACCGACTTCCGCAACGAGGTCCAGGTCATCGCCACGATCCTCGGCGCCGACCAGGAGAACCCGCACGACGTCGCGTCGATCAACGGCGCGTCGGCGGCGCTCATGGTGTCGGGGATCCCGTTCACCGGCCCGATCGGCGCGGTGCGCATCGCGCACGTCGACGGCGAGTGGATCGCCCACCCCACCTACCAAGAGGGCGACGAGTCGACCTTCGAGATGGTGGTCGCGGGGCGCAAGCTCCACGACGGCGACGTCGCCATCATGATGGTCGAGGCGGGCGGCACCGAGGGCTCGTTCGAGCGGTATGCGGCGGGTGCGCCGAAGGTCACCGAGGAGACGATCACCGAAGGACTCGAGCTCTCGAAGCAGTGGATCCGCGCCTCCGTTGACCTACAGCTCGAGCTCGTCAAGAAGGTGCAGGAGGCACGGGGACCGATCGAGGACATCGCGTACGCACCGGCGCTCGACTACCAGCCCGACGCCGCCGACGCGGTCACGGACGAGGCGCTCGAGGCGACGCGCGAGGCAATGGCGATCGCCGACAAGACCGAGCGCAACG
>DATBSK010000242.1:0-5861 GCA_036559825.1 Acidimicrobiia bacterium
AGCACGAGCTCCCAGGCCTCACGCTCGACGTCGTCCGCGCGTTCCGGATCGAGCCGCGCGCTCCGGTCCTCGCGCCCGCGGCGGGCGACGTCGCTGCGGATGACCTCGATCGCCCGGGCGTGCGCGTCGATGAGGAGGTACGAGCGGAGCGAGCCCCGCGTGGCGTCGAAGCGCTCCGGCCGCCGCCAGAGCCGCAGGAACACCTCCTGCACGACCTCCTCCGCGAGGGCTCCGCCTCGGATGACGCGGCGCGCGACGCCGAGCACCGCGGTGGAGTGGCGCCGGTACGCCGCCTCGAGCGCTTCCGGGCGCCGGTCCGAGATCGCGGCGACGAGGTCCGCGTCCCCGGCCGCATCGAGCGCGGAGGTCTCCACGCAAGGTGTTCGCGGCCGCCGGGCTGCCCGGATGACCGGGGGTGGGCTCAGTGCGACACGGTCGCCAGCCGGCCGAGCCGCTGGGGGCCCGTCACCAGGAAGGCGCCGAGGAAGAGCGCCGCGCTGACGAGGACGATCGTCGCGCCCGACGACACGTCGAAGTGGTAGCTGAGGTTCATCCCCACGAAGCCCGACACGCCCCCGATCACGCTCGACAGCACGAGCATCCTCGGGAACGAGCTCGTCAGCATGCGTGCCACCACGGGCGGGATGACGAGCGTGGCCGAGACGAGGATCACGCCGAGCACCTGCATGGTCGCGAGGATCGACGCGGTGAGCACGAGCATGAGCAGCGCATCGGCGCGCGCGGTCGCCACGCCCGACACCGCGGCCACCTCGGGATCGAAGGTGGTGAAGAGCAGGACTCGGTAGCGGAAGAACACGACGGCACCCGCCAGGAGCGCGACCCCCATGACGACCCAGAGGTCGAGCGTCGACACGCCGAGGATGCTGCCGAACAGGGTTGCGTCGATGCTGCGCTCGACCGTGCCGAACAAGCCGATGAGGGCGAGCCCGAGCGCGAACGACGCGGTGGTGATCACGCCGATCGCGGCATCCGAGCGGATGACGTTCCGCCTCGTCACCCGACTGATCATGAGACCCGACGCGAGACCCCACATCCCCGCACCCAGGTAGAAGTTGAAACCGAGGAGCGCGCTGGCCGCGGCACCGCTGAAGATCGAGTGCGAGAGCCCGTGCCCGATGTAGCTCATGCCACGGAGCACGACGAAGGTGCCGATCAACCCGCAGAGCGCGCCGGCGACGGTCGCGACGATCACGCCGTGCCGGAAGAACTCGAACGCGTACGGCTCGAGCAGGCGGTCCCAGGTCATGACGCGCGCCTCCGCAACGCGACGACGTTGCTCTCGAACCGGTCGACGACGACGCGCATGCCTCCGTGCTCGAGGACGTCCATGGGCGCGCCGTACGTCCGCTCGAGCACGTCCGGAGTGAGGACGTCGTCGGGCGCGCCGTCGGCGACGATCTCGCCGTTCAGGCACACGATGCGCGGCAGGTGAGACGCGATGCCGTTGAGGTCGTGCGTCGTGACGACGATCGCCAACCCGTCGTCGTTGAGGTGCTCGAGGAGGTGGAGGACCTCGTGACGGGTGCGCACGTCGATGCCGGACGTCGGCTCGTCGAGCAGGAGGAGATCGGGCCGCCCGAACAGCGCGCGGGCGATGAAGGCGCGTTGCTGCTGGCCGCCTGACAGGTCGCGGATGTGCCGTCCGCCGAGATCACCGATGCCGAGCCGCGTGAGCACGCGGTCGACCTCACCGCGCTCCTCCCGGCTCGACCAGGGCAGGACGCGGCCACGGGTGCGGGCCATGAGCACCACATCACGGACCGTGACCGGGAACGACCAGTCGACGGTCTCGGTCTGCGGCACGTATCCGAGGCGGAGGCCGGATCGGCGGCGCACCGTCCCGCGCACGGGCACGAGGGTTCCGAGCAGCGATCGGAGCAGCGTCGTCTTCCCCGACCCGGAGGGCCCGACGATCCCGACGAACGCCCCGGCACCGATCTCGAGCGTGGCGTCGGTGAGCGCGGGCTGGCTCCGGTACGCGCAGGTCACGCCGTCGAGCGCGAGCAGCGGCTGGGCGCGGATCATTGCGGGTACTCCGCCCGGTCCATCGTCGGCGGACGCACGTCCACCGCGTCGAGCGCGGTGGTGTCGCCGCCGAGGCTGCGCACCATCGTGACGAAGTCGAACCGCATCAAGCCGAGCCACGAGTGCTGCGGGTCCCCGGGCTCGCCGGGCAGGTCGTCGTCCCGAAGCTTGTCGACGTAGCGCACGTGTGCCTCCTTGCCGATCTGCTCGAGCACCGGGCTCGGAAAGACCTCTGACCCGAAGATGGCCGGCACCTGGCGCCGCTCGGCCTGGTGGATGAGCCCCGCCACGTCGCGCGGCGTCGGGTCCTCGAAGCTCGAGAGCTGCACCGCGCCGATGACCGTCCAGCCGTAGTGCCTCGCGAAGTAGGCGTAGGCGTCGTGGTACGTGAGCAGGGTCCGCTCGGCAGCCGTCATCGACGCGCTGGCGGTCTTCATCGCCGCGTCGAGCTCGTCGACCTTCGCCGCGAAGGCTCGGTAGTTCGCCTCGTACTCGGCGCGGTGCGCCGGGTCACGGCGCGCGAGCACGTTCGCCGCGATCCGCCCGTAGCGCTTCGCATACGGCGGGTTGGTCCAGAGGTGCGGATTGGGCTTGCCGCCGTCGCGCGGGAACGAGAAGTCGTAGAGGTACTCGCGCTTCGGGAGCGTCTTGGTGCCGAGCTCGACGACCCGCGCGCCGTCCTGGAGACTCTCGGCCGCCAGCTCCTTCGTCGGGTCCTCGAGCTTGAGGCCGTTCACGAACACGATGTCGGCTTCCGACAACGTCGCGGCCGCGCTGGGCGGCGGCTCGAAGGTGTGCGAGTCCGCGCCTTCGGGGATGAGGCCGCGCACTTCCGCGAAGTCGCCCGCCACGCTCGCGACGATGCTCGTGATGGGTGACACCGTCGTCACCACGACGAGCTTGTCGCCGCCAGCGCGTCGCGCGACCGAGGCACCTGCGCTCACGGACCACGCGGTCGTGAGGCCGGTGAGCGCCACGACTGCGAGCGCCGTCACGGCGTTCTTACACCGCACCGCTCACCCCCCGGGCCACGATCGACAGACCGGCGAGGATGACGATCACCGCGGTGATGATCGGGAGCACGGCTGCGATGCGCAACACGCGGTCTCCCTTCGCTCGCAGGTCGACGCGGTTGCGGGCCCAGCCGAGCAGCAGCCCCGCGGCGACGAGGGTCGCGGCCATGCCGAGGCCGTACGCGACCACGAGGAGCACCCCGAACCAGGCCCGGCCGATCGCGCTGGCGCCGAGGAGCACGACGATCGCGCTCGGCGTCGGGACGAGGCCGCCCGCGATCCCGAGCGTCACCAGCTCGCGGCGGGAGAGCGCCGGCGTGGGGTGGTGATGATCTTCGTGCTCGTGCTCGTGCTCGTGCTCGTGGTCGTGGTGGTCGTGGCCCTGCACCCCGTCGAAGGCACCGTGGTGGTGGTGGCCGTGGAGCAGCGCCCGCGGCCCCAGCCTCCGCCGGCGCAGGGCGCGCACGAAGATGCCGACGCCGAGCGCGGCGAACGCCACGCCGCTCGCCGCGGTCAGCCACGGATAGAGGCTCTCGGGCGCGAACGCCTCGAACGCGGAGAGGAAGAGCCCGAGGAGCAGCACGCCGACGGTGTGCGTGGCCGCAACGGTGAGGCCGATGAGGAGCCCGTCGCGCATCGTGCCGCGCTCGCCCACGAGGTAGGCGGCCATCACCGTCTTGCCGTGACCGGGAACCACGGCGTGCACCGCGCCGAGGAGCAGCCCGACCGCGAGGGCGACGAGCGCGATCCCGACCGTCAGGTCGCGCCGACCGACGCTGTCGGTGAACGACGCGGTGAGGCTGTCGAAGCCGCGTGACACGGGGTTGTCGGGCGCGCGGAAGGGCGACCGGTCGATCGGTGCGGCCGTGCCGCCCGGCGTGAACGACAGGCGCGCTGCGCGCTGGTCGAGCGGTGACTGCAGGCGATCCTGCGGGTACGCCGTCAGGCGCTTGCTGATGCTGCGGGCCCGGACCGAGCTGTCGTGCAGCGCCGCGCCGTCGCCCGTCGCCGTGATCTCGTGCCAGCCGACGCGGTCGTCGAGGTTCCCGTCACGGAACGTCAGCGTCCGCTGATCCGCGCTGGCACCGAGCGCGCTCTCGTAGCCGCACTCGAGGCGCAGGGTCGGAAGGCCCGCTTGTCCCGGCAGCAGCGCCACGCGGCTCGAGCCGGCGCGCAGCGGGATCTGCTGCCCGTCGAGCGTCAGGTGCAGCTTGCGGGCCAGGCGCGGGCACTCGTGCCCGCGGTAGCGCGCCGACTCGGCGCGCCCGAGCACGCCGTCACCGTCACGGTCGATGGACGGCAGCTCCTGGAAGGTCGGGATCTCGGCCGAGTCGACGACGTAGTCGACCCGCGCGATCTCCGCACCGATGCGCAGGCCTGCGTAGCGGTTGATCGTGAAGTTCCCGAGCGGGTGCGCGCTCGCGACGGACGGCGCCGCGACCACGGCGGCCACGGCGACCCCCAGCACCGCAAGGACTCGGCGAGCGCTCATCGGGCGCTCCACGCGCTCGGGACGGGCACGCCGAGGCGGCCGGCGAGCGTCGTGGCGTCGGCCCGATGCAGGAACGAGAACCAGGGGTTGCGCGCGAAGGCCGCCTGCAGCTCGGACGCCGCACTCGCGCGCTCGCCCGTCGCGTCGAGCACGACCGCGGCGTGGTAGTGAACGAGCGCGTCGGCGGTGCCCAGCCGCAGCGCGCGATCGACGAGCGGGCGTGCGCCGGCCGCGTCTCCGGCGCGGACGAGCGCCCACGCGAACGCGTCCGCGGTGTACACGTTGTCGGGCCGCGCCTCGTAGGCCCGCCGCGCCCGGTCGACGGCGACGGCTCCCGGTGCGTGGTCGGCTTCGAACACGGCGAGCTCGAGGTCGGTGACCTGACCCGAGGCCTCCTGGAGCCGGGTGATCGAACGCACGAGCTCGTACGAGCGAGCCGCATCGGCGGCGAGGCCTGCGTCGGCCTGGAGGTCGCCGAGGAGCGCGACCGCGGCGGGCAGCGGGACGCGGCGCGTCAGGTGCTCGAGTGCGGTGATCGCCTCCGCGCGCCGGCCGCTCGCCGCGAGCGTCCGGGCGTGCCCGAGCTCGGCGAGCGGAAGGCCGGGGGTCCGCCGGAGCGCGTCGTCGTACTCGCCGGCCGCCTCGGCGGTGCGGCCCTGCGCGAACGCGAGATCGCCGAGGAACGTCGTGATGGTCGCGTCGTCGAACGCACCTCCGCCGGCCACCAGGGCCTCGCGCATCGCGATGACGGCGCCCGCGTCGTCGCCGTGCAGCTCGCGCAGGTACGAGAGCCGTGAGTACGCAGGGAGACCCGGGCGACGATCGAGGAGGTCCTGGAGGTACGCGTCGGCAGCGTCGTAGTGGCCGAGCTCGACTGACGCATCCACGAGCACGGCGAGCGCATCGGCGCGCGCCGGGTCACGCTCGTGGACGCGGTCGCCGAGGGCGAGCGCGCCGGCGAAGTCATGACGGCTCAGGTCGAGCACGGCGCGCGTCAAGAGCGTTTGGTCCTGATCCGGCGCGATCGCGTCGGCGCGGTCGAGCGCGCGCTGCGACAGGTCGTAGAAGGACGGATCCGCGGTCTGCAGCGCTCGTTGCACGTAGGCGGCGGCGAGCTGCTGCAGCGACCGCACGTCCTGACGATCACGGCGCACGGCGCGCTCGAGGCGAGCGACCTGCGCACTCGGCGAGAGCGCCACTCGGGGTGGCGCGGTCTCGGCGGTCGGTGCCGGCTCGTAGAGCACGAAGCGCCCCACCGAGAAGCCGACGACCACCACGGCGACGAGCGTCGCCCACGCGACATGGCGCGC
>DATBSK010000243.1:0-28023 GCA_036559825.1 Acidimicrobiia bacterium
GGGTGTGCTTGGGGCGCGTCTCACGCGACGACTTGGCGCGCAAGAGCTGGCCCGACATGCCGAGATGGATCACGAGAACGTCGTCCCCGTCGAGGCGGCACAGGATGTACTTCCCGCGCCGCTCGATGCTCACGATCTTGCGGCCCTCGAGGCGGTTGATGAACTGCTTCCGGTTGTGATGGCGGCGGACGGACCGCATGCCGTCGACCTCGACGGCCTTCACGCGCCGTCCGGTGATCTCGCGCTCGAGATCGCGTCGCACGACCTCGACCTCGGGAAGCTCAGGCATTGTCGGCTCCCCCGATCGACGTGCCGGCGAGCGCGTCGTCGCCGCCGGCGGCAAGGCGCTGCCACGCGACGCGCGCCGCGGCCTGCTCGGCCTGCTTCTTCGAGCGACCCTCGCCCGTGCCGCACGTCTCGCCCGCGACGAGGACCGACGCGAAGAACCGCTTCGAGTGGTCGGGACCCTCGGCCCGCACCTGGTAGCGCGGGAGCTGGTCGAACCGCTGCGCAGCGAGCTCCTGGAGACGCGTCTTGTAGTCGTGACCACCGGGGCCGGCCGCGCCTTCGCGGATGCGCTCGCCGAGCAGCCGCAGCACGAGCGCGTCCGCAGGGGCCCATCCGCCGTCGAGGTACACCGCCGCGATCACGGCTTCCATCGCGTCGGCGAGGATCGACGCCTTCGTCCGCCCGCCGGACGCGTCCTCACCCTTGCCGAGGAGCAGCGCGGGGCCGAGCTCGACCTCGTGCGCGAGCTCGGCCAGGACCTCCGCGTTCACGACCGAAGCACGGAGCTTCGCCAGCTCGCCCTCGGGCAGCAGCGGGTACGTCGCGTACACGTAGTCGGTCACGGAGAGCCCGAGGACCGCGTCGCCGAGGAACTCCATGCGCTCGTTCGACTCGGCATCGGGATGCTCGGCGCAGTACGACCGGTGCACGAGCGCGCTCTCGAGATGGCGGCGGTCGACGAACTCGTGCCCGAGTGCGGCCTCGAGCACCGAGATCGGCGCGTCGTCGCGCGTCATGACGGCGCTCCGACACGGGCGACGACGTAGTCGACGGCGTCGCCCACGGTCTGCAGCTCGGCGAGGTCCTCGTCGTCGAAGCTGAAGCCGACGGTGCGCTCCCCGAGCTCGGCTTCGAGCACCTCGACGAGCTCGATGAGCGCGAGGGAGTCGGCTTCGAGATCGTCGGCGAAGCGCGCGTCGCGGGTGACCTTCGCCTCGTCGATCTCCAGGATCTCCGCCAGGTGCTCGCGGATCAGGGCCAGCACGTCGTCGGGGCCGAGCGGGCCCTGCTCCACGTGCGTCTCAGCCGGCATCGACCAACGCCTCCCGCATCCGCGTCACGACGTCGCGGCGAGCGCACTCGGCCGCGACGTCGATCGCGCCGACGATCGCACGCGCCGACGACGAGCCGTGCGAGATCACGCTGAGCCCCTTGACGCCGAGCAGCGCTGCACCACCGGTCACCTCGGGGTCGTACGCCGCGGCTACGTCGAGGAGGCCAGGCATCACGACCTTCGACGCCTCGCGCGCCGCGGGCGAGGCGTCGAGGACGGCGAAGACCAGCTTCGCGAGGGAGCGCAGCGCGGCCTCGAGGCTCTTCAACGCGACGTTCCCGGTGAACCCGTCGGTGACGACGACGTCGACCGTGTCGACGCTCATGAAGTCGCTGCCCTCGACGTTGCCGATGAACCCGTCGACCTGCTCGAGCAGCGGGTACGCATGCTTGCGCAGCTCGTCTCCCTTGCCCGCCTCTTCCCCGTTCGAGAGCAGCCCGACGCGCGGCTCCGCGATGTCCCACCGCGCCCGCGCGTACTCGCGCCCCATCACGGCGTACTGGACGAGGCGCTCCGGAGCAGGGTCGACGACGGCACCGGCGTCGACGAGCAGCTGCGGGTGCGCGCCCGGGACGGGCAGCGGCACGGCGATGGCGGGGCTCGGCACGCCCTTGAAGCGCCCGAGCCGGAGCACCGACGCGGCCGTCATCGCCCCGGTGTTGCCTGCGCTGACGACGGCGTCGGCGCGGCCGTCGCGCACCGTCTCGACCGCACGCATGATCGAGGAGTCCTTGTGCTTGCGCACGGCGGCGAGCGGCTCGTCGTCCATCGCGATGACGTCGGCGGCCTCGACGAGCTCGATCCCCGCGGGCGCGCTGCCGCCGGGCAGGAGCGCCTCGATCTCGTGCGCGCGCCCGACGAGGAGGACCCGGACGTCGAGCTGATCGACGGCGTCGAGCGCGCCGGCGACGATCTCGCTCGGCGCGCGATCGCCACCCATGGCGTCGACCGCGACCACACGCGTGCTCATGCGCCCTCGGTGCTCAGTCGACCTCGACCGCCTGTCGGCCCTTGTACCAGCCGCAGGTCGGGCAGACGACGTGCGGCAGCTTCGCGGTGCCGCAGTTCGGGCAGAGCGAGCGCGGCGGCGCGTCGAGACGCCGGTTCGCCGACCGCCGAGAGTGCGTCTTCGAGCGGGGTGTCTTGCGCTTCGGGACGGCCATCGGGGACTCCTTGGGGCCTCGGGGTCAGAGCTCGAGCTCGGCGAGCGGTGCCCATCGGGGATCCGTCGCCTCGTCCGGATCGCCGTCCTCGGGACGGCTGGCACCACCCGCGGCGTCCGGCCCGCAGGGCGGGTCACAGTGCGGCGCCAGCGGGAGCTCGAGGAGCACGGCGTCGCGGACGAGCTGCTCGAGGTCGAGCTCGTGGCCCTCGAGCGGGTAGGTCTCGCCTTCGACGGGGCTCGGCTCGAAGAGCTCGTCGACGTGCACCGTGAGGTTCTGCTCGAGCGCTCGCAGGCACGCGCTGCACTGCGCGGCCCACCGCGCGGTGACCTCGCCGCGCACGACGATGCCGTGGGAGATGCGCTCGAGCGACGCCCGGACCCCGACTGGCCCCTCGATGACGGCTGCGGTGCCACGAAGGGCGTCGATCTCAGCACTCACCGTGACATCTCGACGGGCACCAGGGTGCGCGAGGAGGTCGGCGACGTCGATGCGGAGCTCGGACATGGGACTCGTCCGCATCCGAGCTGCCACGGGTGCGGCGGGTCGTCACGCGCCCTGCGCCTTCGGCGCAGAACGCGGCAGCGGACCAGATTAGCGCAGGCGCCGAAAACCCTTGTCGGTGCAGGGTTCTCGGAGATGAAGCGGACGGAATCGACCGGAGGTCTAGGTCTCCGCGCGACCGTCCTGGTCGAAGAACGGCTTCGGGTCCTCCGTCTCGTCGGGCGCGTCCTCGGCGTCCATCGCCGCCAGGTCGGGCTGGAGGCGCGTCCGGCCGCGGCGCACCGCCGCGAGGGTCCGGCCGAGCATCTCCTCGAAGCGAGAGAGGCGCGCGTCGACGAAGTCCTCGGCCTCGTGCCGGAGCCGCCGCGCGTCGGCCTCGGCCTCCGCCAGCGTCTGCTCCGCGGCGCGCTTCGCCTCGCGTGCGATCTCGGTGCGCTCCACCATCCGCTCGGCCTGCGTGCGGGCCGCCTCCACGATCGCGTCAGCATCGCGGCGCGCCTGCTCGAGGAACTCCTCGCGCTCCTTCAGGAGCCAGCGGGCGCGTCGGAGCTCTTCGGGGAGCGTCGACAGTGCTTCCTCGACGACTCCGAGCGCCTCGTCCCGGTTCACGAGCACGGACGCCGACATCGGCATCGCGCGCGCCGTCTCGATGAGATCGCGCAGGTCGAAGAGCAGATCCTCGAGCGCGCGGGCGTCGCGCTCGCTCATGACTTGGAGTTCGTGTCTCCGTACCGCTCGGCGAGACGCTTCGCCACCACCGGCGGAACCATGCTCGACACGTCGCCCCCGAACCGGGCGACCTCGCGCACGAGGCTCGAGGACAAGAACGAGTACTGCGGGCTCGTGGAGAGAAAGAACGTGTCGATCCCCGACAACCGTTGGTTCATCTGTGCCATCTGCAGCTCGTAGTCGAAGTCGGAGATCGCGCGCAGACCCTTCACGATCGACTCCGCGCCGTGCTCCTTCGCGAAGTCGACGAGCAAGCCCTTGAAGAACTCGATGCGGATGTTGTCGAGGTGTGCGAGAACCTCGCGGAGCATCTCTTGGCGCTCCTCGAGATCGAACAACGACTGCGACTTCTGCGGATTTCGGATGACCGCGACGATGACCTCGTCGAAGTGCCGCGCCGAGCGCTCGATGATGTCGACGTGCCCCAGCGTCACCGGGTCGAACGAGCCCGGGCACAGAGCGATGCCCACGACGTGGATCCTCCCCTCAGCCCTGCTCGTGAAGGACGACAACGAGCGTATCGCCGTACTTGCGCTGCCATGCGACCCGCCACTCGTCGGGGAGCGCGAGCGCCGCCGCACGCGCCGGGCGCTCGACGACGACGCGCGCTTCCGGAGCCAGCCAGCCGGGCGCTCGGAGCCCGGCGAGGACGTCCTGAACCTCGTCGACCGCGATGTCGTACGGCGGATCGGCCACGACGAGGTCGAACGGTGCCCCGCGCGGTGGCCGCCGCGCCAGGACGGCAGAGACCGTCGACGCGAGCACGGTCGCCCGATCGGTCGCGCGTGTCGCCTCGAGATTCGCGGTGCACGCCGCGACCGCAGCCCTGTCGCAGTCGACCAGCACCGCACGCGCCGCGCCGCGCGACAGAGCCTCGACCGCGAGCGCACCGCTGCCCGCGTACAGCTCGAGAACCACGCTGCCCGTGACGTTCCCGAGCGCCGAGAACAGCGCCTCGCGGACTCGCCCCGTCGTCGGACGCGCGCCGCGGGGCGCCACGAGCCGGGCGCCCTTGGCGTCACCGGCCACAACGTGCAGTCCGCGGGCCATTCGTTCACTGTCGCACGCCGCCGTAGCATCCCGAGCCGTGGCGACGAAGAACAAGGGTGGCCACGACCTCACAGAGTTCGCGGCGCGCGTCCAGGCCGCGTACGCGACGGACGGTGCAGCCGTCACCCTCGGCCGAGCGATGCTCGAGGGCACGGTCGCCAGCGCCGCCGTCGTGCAGATCCCGCTCGCGATGACCAACCGGCACGGGCTGATCGCGGGAGCGACGGGCACGGGCAAGACGGTCACCGTGCAGGTCCTGGCGGAGCAGCTCGCCGACGCCGGGGTGGCCGTCGACGTGAAGGTCGAGTGCGCGCCCCGGCGGACACGCCGGACGCGATCGTCCCGCCGAACGAGCGCCCGTGACGACGACTCGATCGTCGAGGACGTGCTGGGCTCGCGTGAAGGTCGCTCGATCGTCAACACGATCCTGCGCGGGATCTTCGGGATCCTGAAGAGGGCTGACGCCGCGCCTGCTCAGGACTTGAACAGGTACTCGACCGCGTCCCCGAGCAGGTCCTCGACCTCCTCGCGCAGCTGGGCGTGACGAGCGAGCTCGGCGTCGCCGTCGAGGATGCGCTCCGCGACCGAACGCGCTTCCAGCACGACCGCCTCGTCGCGAGGTAGGCGCCCGAGCTTCAGGTCGCTGAACCCCGACTGCCGCTCACCGAAGACCTCGCCGGCGCCGCGGATGTCGAGATCGCGCTCGGCGAGCTCGAAGCCGTCGCTCGAGTCGCGCATCGCCTCGAGGCGGGCGTGACCCTCGGGTGTCGTGGGGTCGGCGAGCAGGAAGCACCACGAGCGTCGCGAGCCGCGACCGATCCGACCCCGCAGCTGGTGCAGCTGGAGCAATCCGAAGCGGTCGGCGTCCTCGACGACCATGACGGTGGCGTTCGGCACGTCGACGCCGACCTCGATCACGGTCGTCGCGACGAGCACGTCCAGCTCGCGCGCTCGGAACGCGCGCATCACCCCTTCCTTCTCCCGAGACGGCATCTGTCCGTGCAGCAAGCCGAGGCGGAGGCCGGCGAGCTCCTCCGCGCCGAGGCGCTCGTACTCCTCGGTCGCCGCCTTCGCCTGGGTGCGCTCGGTCCCCTCCACGAGCGGGCACACGACGTACGCCTGACCGCCCGCGGCCACCTCGGCTCGCAAGCGGTCGTAGACGGCGACGCGCTCCAGCGGGGTCGAGCCCACGACCTCGGTGGTGATCGGCGTTCGGCCCGACGGAAGGGCCCGCAGCTCGGAACGGTCGAGATCGCCGTAGATGAGCATCGCCGCCGTGCGTGGGATCGGCGTCGCGGTCATCACGAGGACGTCGGGCTCGCCCTGTGCGCTCTGGCCGCCACCACCCTTCGCCCGCAGGAGGTCGCGTTGCTCGACGCCGAAGCGGTGCTGCTCGTCGACCACGACGAGGCCGAGCCGTCGGAACTCGACGCCCTCGTGGATCAGCGCATGCGTTCCCACGAGCACGTCGATCGTGCCCGCCCGCAGCCCCTCGTCGATGCGTCGGCGGTCGGCGGCACTCGTCCGGTTGGTGAGCAGCGCGACGCTCACCGGGCGCTCGCCGAGCAACGAGTCGTCCTCGACGACCGTGAGCCCCTCGAGGAACGTCCGCATGGTGAGGTCGTGCTGCTCCGCGAGCACCTCGGTCGGCGCCATGAACGCGCCCTGGTAACCGCCCTGCACGGCGATGAGGAGGGCGGCGAGGGCGACGACCGTCTTGCCGGAACCCACCTCACCTTGGAGCAGCCGGTGCATCGGCGCCGCTGCGGACATGTCGCGCTCGACGTCGCGCAGCACGCGCTCCTGGTCGGCCGTGAGTGTGAACGGCAGGCCCTCGACGAACCTCGTGACGAGCACGCCGTCGACGTCGTGCGCGATGCCGCTCTCGTCGCGCTCGAGCGCACGCTTGCGCGCGACGAGACCGACCTGCATGCGGACGAACTCGTCGAAGGTGAGGCGACGGCGCGCCGCGTGCGCCTCGTCCATCGAGTCCGGCCGATGGATGCCCGAGTAGGCAGTCGTGCGGTCGACGAGGTCGTGCTGGGCACGAACGTCCTCGTCGAGAGGATCGGCGAAGCCACGAGCGCGCGTGCGGTCGAGCGCGTTGGTGACGAAGCGGCGCAGCTGCCACGTGTGCACGTCGGCCTTGCCCGAAGCGGGGTACACGGGGACGAGCGACCCGGTCTCGTCGCCCTCCCGGCCGAGGATGTCGACGACCGGATTGATCATCTGACGCCGGCCCCGGTAGTGCTCGACGCGGCCGAAGAACGCGGCTTCCGTCCCCTCGGTCAGCTGCCGCTCGCGCCACGGTTGGTTGAAGAAGGTGAGCCGCAGGTACGAGGTCCCGTCGAACACCTCGGCCTCGACGATCGGCCGCCGCTGACGCGTGCGACGCGCACTGACCTTCTTGACCTCGGCGTACACCGTGGCCTCCTCGCCGACGACGAGGTTCCCGATCTCCTCGGTGTGACGGCGGTCGTGGTACCGCCGGGGGTAGTGCTCGAGCACGTCGAGCACGGTGCGGATCCCCATGGACTCGAGGCGTGCGCCCAGCGCGGCGCCGACGGTCTTCAGCTCGGTGACGAGGTGGCCGTCGAGCTCGCGGAGCGTGAGGCCCGAACCGGCCACCGCGCTCCCCTATTCGACACCGATGAGGAACGGGTACAGCGGCTGGTCGCCCTCGTGCACCTCGACCTCGACGTGCGGATGCTCCAGACGGAGGTGATCGCGGAGGCGGTTCGCGTCGACGCCGCGCGCGTCCGCGCCGAGGAGCACGGTCACGAGCTCACTGTCCTCGTCGACGAGCTCGTCGCACAGCCCCATGACCGCCTCCACCGGGGTCGCCGCTGCCAGGCGGATGCCGGTGCGCGTGATCGCGATCCACTCGCCCTTCTTGATCGGCCCGCACTCGGCGACGCTGTCACGCACCGCCTGGGTCACCTCACCGGCCCGCACCTTCGAGGCCGCGTCGGACATCGCCGCGAGGTTCACGTCGAGCGGCGCGTCCGGGTCGTACACGACGAGCGCGGCGAGCGCCTCGACGACGGAGCTCGTCGGGACCACGCCGACCTCGCGGTCGCTCAGCTCGTGGACGTGCTCCGCGACCGCCACGATGTTCTTGTTGTTCGGGAGCACGAGCACCGACTCGGCCGGCGCGCGCTGCACCGCCTCGAGGATCTGCGCCGTCGACGGGTTCATCGACTGGCCGCCCGCCACCACCTGCTGCACCCCCACCGCGTGCAGCAGACGCCGCAACCCCTCTCCGACCGCGACGGCGACGACCGCGGTCGTGACCTCGAAGGCGGGCTCCGCCTCCGGCTCACCACCCGTCGCCGCGCGCACCCACTGCTCCTCCTCGACCTGCTCGAGGAGGTCCGTGACCCGGACCTCGCACGGGCGACCGGCTTGGATCCCGGCCTCGATCGCGGCGCCGATGTCGTTCGTGTGGACGTGGCAGTTCCACATCCCGTCGCCGCCGACCACGACGATCGAGTCGCCGATCGCGCTCCACGTCTGCTTGAACGCAGGGATCGTGTCGTCGCGCGCTTCGAGGAGGTACATGACCTCGTACCGGAGGGAGGAGACGTCGTCGCCGCGCTGGTGCGCCGCGACGGCGGGCGGGGTCGCGCCCACCTCGGGCTCGGGCAGCGGACGCCCGTCGACGACGTGCAGGAACGAGTCGAGGAGCAGCGTGAAGCCACGGGCGCCGGCGTCGACGACGCCGGCGTCCTTGAGCACCGGCAGCTGCTCCGGCGTGCGCTCGACCGCGTCGTGCGCCGCGTCCACGGCCCGCTCGAGGAGACCCTCGAGCGACTTCGCCCCGTCGCTGTGCGCCGCCTCCGCGGTCTCGGCGGCGGCCCGCACGACGCTGAGGATCGTCCCCTCGACCGGGCGCATCACCGCCTGGTACGCCGCGTCCGACGCCCGCCGGAGGCCGCTCGCCACGTCCGCGGGGCCGATCGCGTCGAGAGGGGTGAAGGTGTCGGCGAGCCCCCGGAGGATCTGGGAGAGGATCACCCCGGAGTTTCCTCGCGCCCCCATGAGCGACCCGTGGGCGAGGGCCCGGCACACGTCGCCCATCCGCGTCGCGTCGCCCACCTCCGAGCACACCGACTCGAGGGTCAGCGCCATGTTCGTGCCCGTGTCGCCATCGGGCACCGGGTACACGTTGAGCCGGTTCAGCTCCTCCTGGTGGCTGCGGAGCGCGTCCCGGTAGGTGGCGACGATCCGGGCCAGGGTGGCACCGTCGATCGCGGTGAGGACCGGCATGCGTCGCGGGAATCGTAGCGGCGCCGGATCAGAAGGATGGGCCGTGACGGCGACGGATCGGTCGAGGAAGCCCGCTGCTACGCTCGTCCCTTCCCCGAGGAACCGAGGCGAGCGTGGCGCACGTACCGTGCGCCACCGCGAGCCGAACCATGGAGAAGGTCTGCACGATGGCGTCGGTCTGCGAGGTGTGCGGCAAGAAGCCGCAGTTCGGCATGCGCCTCAGCCACTCGCACCGACGCACCCGGCGCCGGTGGAACCCCAACGTGCAGAAGGTGCGGGCGGTCGTGAACGGCACGCCGAAGCGGCTCCACGTGTGCACCTCCTGCCTCAAGGCCGGCAAGGTCACGAAGCCATGAGCGGCGAACGTCCCGAAGGGCTCCGGTCGGGTACCCCGGCCGGAGACTGAGCGCGACGTAGAGGCGACGCGATGCAGGGCGTCGTGCGCACCTACGACCCGCAGACGCGCGAGGGCATCGTCGTGCGCGACACCGACCGGGCCGAGTACGTGCTCGCGTCCGGCGCGCTCACGGGGTCGCTCTTCCGCATGCTCCGCCAGGGTCAGCGCGTGAACTTCGACGTCGACGGCGAGGGCCGGGCCACGCGGGTGAGGATCGGGTCCGAGCCCGACATGGGCCTCCCGACCGCGCAGGTCTGAGCGCTCGCTCAGCTCCATGGGTCGGCTCGCAGCGAGCCTCAGCTCCATGGGTCGGCTCGCTGCGGCGCAGGCGTCGGGCGGCTTTGCCGTCCCGACGCCGGTGGAGACGGAGCTTGCGACGTCGACCCTGGAGGCGCGTACCTGCGCCGCGGCCGCTCGCCTCAGCTCTCGCGCTTGGCGATCAGGCGCCAGCCGAAGAGCAGGATCGTCGCGCCGACGAACGCGACGAGGACCGAGTAGAGGCTGAAGTCGTTGATGCCCTCTCCCCCGGCGGCGGAGAAGAGCGCGCCACCGAGCAGCCCGCCGAGGATCCCGACGACGATCGTGCCGAGGCAGCCGGGGCGGTCCTGGCCGGTCACGAGCTTCGCGAGCACGCCCGCCAGGAACCCCACGACGATCCACGAGAGCCAGCTCACCGGCGCAACTGTAGAGAGGTGTCGCACGCCTCGGTCGTTTGAGAAGGCCGAGGAGGCCGTCGGTACACTCGGCGAGTGTCCCTGGTCACAGAGACGCCCACGAACCACGCCCGGCTGATCGCCTGGGTCGAGCAGATCGCCGATCTCTGCGAGCCCGACGCCATCCACTGGATCGACGGCTCCGACGAGGAGCACGAGCTCCTCTGCAAGCAGCTCGTCGAAGCCGGGACCTTCACCGAGCTCGAGTCCCGCCGCAAGCCCGGGTCGTACTGGGCGACGAGCGACCCGAGTGACGTCGCCCGCGTCGAGGACCGCACCTTCATCTGCTCGGAGCGCGAGGACGACGCCGGCCCGACGAACAACTGGATGGACCCGGCCGAGATGCGCGAGCGGCTCGCGGACCTGTTCCGCGGGGCGATGCGCGGCCGGACCATGTACATCGTCCCCTTCTCCATGGGGCCGCTCGGCTCGCCGCTCTCGTACATCGGCGTCGAGGTGACCGACTCCCCCTACGTCGCCGTCAGCATGCGGGTGATGACCCGGGCGGGCCGCGGTGCGCTCGAGGTGCTCGGCGACGACGGCGACTTCGTGCCGTGCGTGCACTCGGTCGGTGCGCCGCTCGAGCCGGGCGCGCCCGACTCCGAGTGGCCGTGCAACCCCGACGAGAAGTGGATCGTCCACTTCCCCGAGACCCGGGAGATCTGGTCCTACGGCTCGGGCTACGGCGGCAACGCGCTCCTCGGCAAGAAGTGCTTCGCGCTCCGAATCGCCTCGGTGATCGCCCGCGACGAGGGGTGGCTCGCCGAGCACATGCTGATCCTGAAGCTCACGTCGCCGAAGGGGCGGGTCTTCTACATCGGTGCCGCGTTCCCGTCGGCATGCGGCAAGACGAACCTCGCGATGCTCATCCCGACGGTCCCCGGGTGGCGCGCGGAGTGTGTCGGCGACGACATCTGCTGGATGAAGATCGGGCCGGACGGTCGCCTGTACGCGATCAACCCCGAGAACGGGTTCTTCGGCGTGGCGCCGGGGACGAACCTCGAGACGAACCCGAACGCGATGCACACCATCGAGGCCAACACGGTGTTCACGAACACGGCGATGACCGACGACGGCGACGTCTGGTGGGAGGGCATCGACGGGCCCACGCCCTCGCACCTCACCGACTGGAAGCGCCGCGACTGGACGCCCGACGCGGACGAGCCGGCGGCGCACCCGAACGCGCGCTTCTGCGTGCCGCTCGACCAGTGCCCGATCCTGGCGCCGGAGTACGACGACGTGCGAGGCGTCCCCATCGACGCGTTCCTCTTCGGCGGCCGGCGCGCGTCGACCGTCCCACTCGTGTTCGAGTCGCGCGACTGGAACCACGGCGTCTTCGTCGCCGCGACCATGGGGTCCGAGAAGACGGCGGCCGCGGCCGGCGGGCTCGGGCAGCTGCGGCGTGACCCCTTCGCGATGCTTCCGTTCTGCGGGTACCACATGGGCGACTACTTCGCGCACTGGCTCTCGATGCCGACGCGCACCGATGAGGCCTCGCTCCCCCGCATCTACGGCGTCAACTGGTTCCGGAAGGACGCCGAGGGTCGCTACCTCTGGCCCGGGTACGGCGAGAACTCGCGGGTCCTGGAGTGGATCTGCCGGCGCCTCGATGGTGAGGCGGACGGCGCCGACACAGCGATCGGCACCGTGCCCCGTCCCGACGACCTCGTGCTCGACGGGCTCGCCGCGCCCGATCGCGCGAACCTCGAAGCGGCGCTCCGCGTCGACGCAGAGGAGTGGAAGGGCGAGCTCCCGACGATGCGTGACCACTTCGAGACCTTCGGAGAACGGCTGCCTCGGGAGCTGCGCGGCGAGCTCGGCGCGCTCGCGGACCGTCTCGGGGGCTGAGCGTTCTCGACGGCAGACAGAGAGGAGCCCCGATGGGGATCAGCGCCTACGTGCTCATCCAGACCGAGGTCGGCAAGGCCGCGTCGGTCGCCGATGCCGTTCGAGCGATCGGCGGCGTGATCGCCGCGGACGACGTCACCGGCCCCTACGACGTCATCGTCCGCACGGAGGCGGGGACCCTCGACGACCTCGGGAAGCTGGTCGTGTCGCAGATCCAGGCGGTCGAGGGCATCACCCGCACGTTCACCTGCCCGGTCGTCAACCTGTAGACGCGCCCGCGGCGTCGCTCGCTGCGGAGCGGGACACCCGCTCCGCTGCTGACGCCTGCGTGCTCAACCGCGTTGGCGGCCGGCGCGGCGGGCGCGCCGCTCGTGACGCGCGACCGCGAGTCCGATGAGGCGGTCGAGCAGCTCCGAGTAGGGCACACCCGACTCCTCCCACAGCCGTGGGTACATCGAGATCGTCGTGAACCCCGGGATCGTGTTGACCTCGTTCACGAGGAATCCCCGACCGGGACCGGTCTCGCCGTCCTCCTCGAGGAAGAAGTCGACGCGCGCCATCGCCTCGCAGCGGCAGGCCTCGAACGCACGGAGCGCCAGCGCGCGCACCTCCGCTGTCTGCTCGTCCGTCAAGGGCGCCGGCGCGAGCAGCTCCGCGGCATCGTCCTCGTACTTGTCGGCGTACGTGTAGAACTCGTCACCCGGCACGATCTCGCCGGGCAGCGACGCCTCCGGCGGGTCGTCGCCGAGCACCCCCACCTCGATCTCGCGTCCATGGATCGCTTCCTCGACGAGGATCCACTCGTCGAACCCGAGCGCCACGTCGACGGCGGCGCGCAGCATCGCGTCGTCGACGGCCTTCGACACGCCGACCGACGAGCCCAGGTTCGCGGGCTTGACGAAGCAGGGGAACCCGAGACGCGTCGCGACCTCCCCGACGAGCGCGTCGACGTCGCCGCCGTCGCGAAACTGCAACCAGTCGGCGACGGCCAGCCCCGCGGCCGCGAACGCCCGCTTCATGACGACCTTGTCCATGGCCACGGCCGAGCCGACGACGCCGGAGCCGACGTATGGCACCCCCGCGAGCTCGAAGAGCCCCTGGATCGTCCCGTCCTCGCCGTACGGACCGTGGAGCAGGGGCAGGACCACGTCGAACGTCGTCACCTCCATGTCACTGCCGGCATCCAGGGGGACGAGCGCACGCGTCTCGGGATCGGGGACCTCGACCACGGGCGTGCCCTCCACCCGGAACGCCGTCGGCAGCGCGTCGCGCGCGCCCTCGAGCTGAGCGCGCGCCTCACCGGCGAGGAGCCAGCGACCCTCGGTCGTGATCGCCACGGGCACGACGTCGTAGCGATCCGGATCAAGGGCTCGGGCGACGTGCACGGCGCTCACGCGCGACACGTCGTGCTCGGCCGACCGCCCGCCGAACAGCAGCAGCACGCGCGTCTTGCGAGTCATCTCAGCACTCCGCGCTCGGCGCCTTCGGCGCCGGGCCGCTGGGCCCCGATTCGCTGCTCGCGGGGATACCCCGCTCGCGCTCGCTCATCTCAGGACACCTGGAGCACGGCTCGGATGCCGAGGCCCATGAGGAAGAGGCCGACGAGGCCGTAGAGCATCTCCCGCCGTCCGCGCATCTGGTTGCGGTACTGGTACGCGAGACCGACGGTGAGGAACGCGAGGAAGCCGTAGAACATGTGGAAGCGCGGCACCGTGTAGTCCTTGCTCGCCACGAGCACGACGCCCACGAGCACCTGGAGCATCATCGCCGCCTCCGCGACGACGATCGCGATCCAGAGCCATCGGCCGCGAATCCCCGAGACGCGCCACGCGAGCAGCGCGGCCAGCCCGACGAGCCCGTTCACGACGATCGCGGCGTAGCCCCACCAGCCGTGGAACGAGCGGAGGGTCGACACCCGGTGGCTTCAGGCGTGCTCGTGCTGGACCACGTCGAAGCCCCAGAGCTCGCTGTGGCTGCTCACTGGGCCCTCGGTGTTGTGCGCCTTGTGGCCGTGCGCGAACGCAGGGCTGCTCACCCACGCGTCGAAGTCTTCCTGGGAGCGCCACCGCGTGTACACGAGGTACGTGTCGCGCCCGTCGGTGGGCCGCAGCAGCTCGAACGCCTCGAACCCGGGGGACTTGCCGACTTCGCCACCCCGCGCGGCGAAGCGCCGCTCGAGCTCTTCGGCCCGCTCCGGCGGCACGTTGATGGCGTTGATGCGAACGACGCTCATGATCGTGGGGCCCTCCCGGTCCAGCTGACCACTACTTCTGATCGCGGAGGAAGCGCTCGATCTCCGCGGCGATCGCGTCGCCGGAGACCTCTTCAGCGGTCTGGGTCTCGATGGCGTTGACGAGCTCCGCGACGTCGGGCCGCTCCGCGACGCCCTCGTCGACCTTCTCTCGGTAGACGTCCACCTGCTCGTCGAGGTCGTCGAGGTCGAGCCGCAGCCCGGCGAGCTCGCGCAGCCGCTCGAGGAGCGCGCGCACGGCCGGCGGCGAGGGGTTGCCAGACACGTAGTGCGGAACCTGGGCCCAGAGGCCGACGGTCGGGATGCCCGCGCGACCGAGCTCGAACTGCACGACGGTCTGCGCGCCTGTCGGCCCCTGGTAGTCGGTGCGAATCGCGCCGACCTCCTGCGCGAGCGAGTGTGCGGTCGCGGTCGCCAGCACGTTGACGGGACGTCGGTGCGAAACGACCGCGGGCATGCCGCCGAGCGTGAACGCCTGCGCAACGTCGAGCCGCGTCGCGAGGTCGACGAGGTCGCGCGCGAACGACGGCCACCGCAGCGACGGCTCGGGACCCGCCGCCACGACGACGTCACGCCCCGCGCGTCCCGCGGTGAAGGCGATCTCGGGCCAGTCGATCTTGCGCGTCGTGCCCTCGACGAGCTCGACGGTCGGTCGCGTCTGCTGGAGGTCGACCATGTCGTCGAGCGCGTACCGGCCGAAGGTGCGCGCGCCTTCGAGCTGCGCCGCGAGCATGCCCGCGGCGAGCTGACCGGCCTCGCCGGCGTCGACCCAACCGGTGAGCGTCACGACGAGGACCGGATCGCGCAACGACGGGAGGGTCTCGATGTCGAGCATCCTGCTCACCGTATCGGGTCCGGCCACGTATCCTGCGCGCGTGCGGTTCGGCGTCCACACGGGCCTCCAGTACACGTCGGCCCGAGAGCTGCGATCGCTCTGGCAGCGCATCGAAGCGAACGGCTTCGAGTGGATCTCGATCTGGGACCACTTCTACGCCGCGGACGCGACCTTCGACGGCAACGAGATGACGTCCGGCACCGAATGTCTCGAGGCAGTCGCGATGCACAGCGCGCTGGCCTGTGAGACGACGTCGGTGCTGTGCGGCAGCTTGGTGTACTCCGTCGGTTACCGCCATCCGGCCGTGCTCGCGAACATGATCGCGACCGTCGATCAGCTCTCGGACGGTCGCGCGGTGCTCGGGCTCGGCGCGGGATGGCACCATGCCGAGTACGGCGCGTACGGGATCCCATTCCCACCCGCCGGTGTGCGCCTCCGGCAGCTCGACGAGGCGGTGCAGTGCGTCCGGCTGCTCCTCACGGAGCCGTCCGCGTCGTTCGACGGCGAGTTCTTCCACCTCGTCGACGCGCGGTGCGACCCCAAGCCGGTCCAGGAGCGCCTGCCCCTGTGGGTCGGCGGCGGCGGCGAGAAGGTCACGCTGCGCATCGTCGCCCAGCACGCGGACGGGTGGAACCTGACGTTCCACGCGCCCGAGCCGTACGCCCAGAAGCTCGCCGTCCTCGAGGCGCACTGCGCCCGTGTGGGTCGCGACCCGGCGACGATCACGAAGAGCGTGAACCTGACGCTGGCGTGGAGCGACGACGAGCTCGTGCAGCGCTTCGGCGGGACAGCGGACTTCATCCGGCCGAGCGCGCTCACCGGGAGCTCACAGGAGATGGTCGACCGGATCGGCGCGTACGCCGACGCCGGCGTCGACTGGGTGATCCTCGCGTTGCGCGCGCCATTCGATCCGGACGCCATCGACCGCTTCGCGGCCGAGGTGATGCCCCAGCTGCGCTAGGCGCGATCGGAGCGGCTGCAGGTCCGTGCCGGCGAGCGCCGCTGGCGCGCGGCCGTCGACGGCGAAGCGGCACAGCGCGGTGCGGTAGATGCCTCCCATCGCGAGCATGGAGGTTCAGACGCGGAGGTGGCTGCGGATGAGTGCCGGGCGGACCAGGGTGATGACCCAGCCGAGCCAGCAGCAACCGTCGTAGTAGGCGGCGACTCCCAACGCGATGGGCACTTGCCACGCCGGAAGGTCAACCTCTCGGTGATCACGCATCACGCGGGCCGCCGAACGCTTGAGGTCATATGCCAGCTTCCGCAGTGAGTGAATGAACGGATGACGCGTCGTTCCTGCCTGGCGAGTTGTGAGCAGGCGATCGTGTCCCTCACAGAGAGCTCGCCGCGTCATGTAGCCGAGGCCGGTTGGCCGTGGGTGCCCCGACCTGGCACGTGGGTTGACCAGTATCTCGACCCCGCGTGTCCGGAGCTGTTGGGCGAGCGTGTTGCACTGACCGCGGAACCGAGCATCGTTCGGGAATGGATGACGCTCGAACGTCTCGCGCCGGAACGCAACGACGCTGGCCTTGAGATGGCGCGTCGGAAACGGCGGACCATCGGTCGACCGCAGGTGGAAGTTCCATGCCAACGCGAAGGCCTTGTCGGTTGTCGTCACGTATTCGGTGTAGGCCACCCCGGTCACAACTTCGACTGCAGGGTCGTTGAACGGCCGAACCAACTCGGTCAAGCATTCGGGTTCGGGCATCGTGTCACTATCGAGGAACAGCACGATGTCGCCTTGCGCACGGAGGGCGCCGACGTTCTTCTGTTCGTAATAGCGAGATCCGGCCTGCGGGATCAGGGTCACGGACACCGGGGTGGGCACGATCTCCGCGACGATGCGTTCAAGCGTCGTCCGGTCGGTCTCGAGATCGTCGAAGACGAGGATGAGCTCCACGGGCCGACCGAGTGTCGCGGCCTGCGCGGCGATGGCCCGCAACACGTCCTGGGCCCGATCCGTTCCGCCCTCGATGGAGTTGGCCGTCTCGAAGACGATTGACACCAGGCCTGGTTTGGTCATGGCTCTCCCGCAGCACGAGCGGCTGCGCCATCTGAGCTCGCGCGACCGGCGAGCACTCGCCCGATCGGTTCTTGGAGGAGCTTCTCGAGCTCTTCCTTGATGGTTGTTCCGTCCAGGAGGCTGCGAAGCCTTGTCACGAGAGGCCGCATCGTCGCGGGGTCGTCCGTGCATCCCGGAGTCCGCGAAGACGTCTTGAGCCACATCGGTACGCTCCCCGCTCATGGAGTCCGACGAGCGGCATTGGGGCGCAGTTCGGGCGCCCGCCCGCGTCAACCTCATCGGCGAGCACACCGATTACCAGCAAGGGCTTTGCCTGCCCATCGCCATCGACCGCGAGGTCGTGATCCAATGGCGGCGAAATATATCCCCGTCCGACCCACGCTGCGCCGAGGTGCCGATCGCGATCGACCGGCACTGCGTTGTCACCGCCAGGCCAGCGGGCACCGGGTTCGTTCGAGCCTCGTCACAGGAACTCGCGGGCACCGTGACCTGCCGCATCGACGGCACCGACGATCCGGCGCGTTGCCAGCCCCGGTGGGGCGCGTACGTCGCGGGCGCGGTCCAGGCGATGGTCGCGCGCGGCGCCACGCTCCCCGGCGCCGATCTGTCGGTCTCGTCGTCGGTGCCGCCGGGCTCGGGCCTCTCGTCGAGCTCGGCCCTGTCGGTCGCGCTCGTCCTCGCGCTCGCCGGCCTGGCCGGCACGGAGCTGGCGCGCCGTGACGTCGCACACGCAGCCCTGGATGCCGAGGTGCGCGCCACGGGCGTGCGTGGCGGGCTCATGGACCAGCTCGCCTCGCTGTTCGGTGTGACCGGCCACGCGCTGCTCATCGACTGTCGGGACCTCTCGGTCGAGCCGATCCCGCTGCCGCGTGACGTCGCCGTGCTGGTCGCGCACTGCGGCGTGCCGCGGACGCTCGCGGGAACCGAATACGGCGCGCGCCGGTCCGCCACGGAGCGGGCGGCAGCCGCTCTCGGCGTCCGGGCGCTGCGCGACGCATCACTCGAGCAGGTGCATGACGACCGGTACGCGCGCCACGTCGTCACGGAGAACGCGCGCGTCGAGCGGTTCGCGGACGCGCTCCGTGCCGGAGACATCCCGACGCTCGGTCCCCTGCTCCTCGAGAGCCACGCGAGCCTGCGCGACGACTTCGAGGTCTCGACACCCGAGCTCGACGCGCTGGTGGACGCGTTCGCCGACTCCGGCGCTCTCGGCGCGCGCCTGACCGGCGCGGGGTTCGGCGGTTGCGTCGTGGCCCTCGCAGCCCGATCGGGCGCGGACGAGGTGGCCGCTCGCACGGCGCGGCGCTACCGGGAGCTCGCGGGCCGCGCGGCGGAGCCGTTCACCGTTGCCGCGGTCGACGGGGCCGGCCCTACATCTTCTCCAGCAGCTCGGCCTTCTTCTTCTCGTACTCCGCCGCGGTGATGTGGCCCTGGTCACGCAGACGCGCCAGCGCCTCGATCTGCTCGGGCACGCTCTGGCCGCCACCGCCGTGCTTCTGGAGCGCGTCGGCGACCGCCTTGCCGACCGCGTCGGCGCCGCGGCCTGCGTCGCGCGTCGCGTCGGACTCCATCTGGCGGTAGATCTCCTGCTGCACCCCGTCGGGATGGCGCACGTTCTCGAAGAGCGTGGTCCCCTGCTCCCCTGCGGACTGGATCTCGAGGTCGCCCGCGCCGATGACGCGCTCCCAGATCCCCTGGTGGAAGTTGATGTTGTTGATCCGCTCGAGGGGGATCTCGACGCCGTGCCGCGAGATGACGCCGGTGCGGTAGATGACGCGCTGGTCGGTGACGACGAAGTACGTGCGCGTCCACGAGATGAACTTCAGGAGCAGCCAGATCGCCCACAGGATCGTGAGCACGCCGAGGAAGCCCTTGGAGATGTCCTTGCCGGTACCACTGCCGAGCCGCGTGAGGAGGATCCACAGGATCAGCAGCGGGATGCCCGTGAGGATGTGCTTCGAGAAGTACCACCAGTGAGGCCGGAGGTCGAGCGCGAGCGACTCCCGGTCGTTCAACAGGTGCTTCGGGTACGGCATGGGCGCGCAGCCTACTTGTGAGGTGATGTCGCCGCCGCGGGAACGGTCCCGAGCACGCGATCGAGGTACACGTTGCGAAAGCGGCCTTCGGGGTCGAGACGCGCACGCGCGCGCGCGAAGCGGTCCCACTCGGGATAGCGCGGCGCGAGCGTCGCCGCATCCTGGCCGTGCAGCTTGCCCCAGTGCGGCCGGCCACCGAACCTGTCCATGATCCGCTCGACACCGTCGAAGTACGGCTCGTGTGGCATGCCGCGCGCCATGTGCACCGCGATGTAGCACGTCTCGCGACCGTGCGCGGTGCTCAACGGGATGTCGTCCGGTGCGGTGAACCGCACCTCGACGGGGAAGCTGACGCGCAGGTCCTCGTCGTCGATGAGGCGCCGCACGGCGCGCATCGCCTCGGGGGCGTGCTCCCTCGGGATCGCGTACTCCATCTCGACGAATCGGAGCAGGCGCGTGCTGATGAGGATCCGATCGCTGCGGTCGACGAGCCGGGCCGAGCCGACCGTCCCCGCGACGAGCTGCGCGATGCGGGGCACGAGCGGCGGGTGGAGCCTGCCCGCGGTCACGAGCGCGCCGAAGAAGTAGTTCGGGTAGAAGACCTCGGCGCGCCAGCGCTTGTACGCGCTCTTCGGGCGGGGGGCGTCCTCGGTCCGGTCGTTGCAGAGCAACGAGCACGTGTCGGTGTGCGGGAGCCAGTACAGCTCGAAGTGATCGTGGCCGTCGACGAGCTCGTCGAGCTCCCCGACGACCTCGTCGAACCGACCCGCGCGCTCGACGTGGCGGAGCGTGTACGCCGGCTCGCAGGCGAGCGTGACTCGGGTGACGACGCCGAGGGCCCCGATGCCGACCCGGGCGCAGTGGAACGCCTCGGGCTCCTCGTCGCGTGAGCAACGCAGCACGTCGCCGTCCGCCGTCACGAGCTCCATGCCCTGGATGAACGTCGCCAGCCCGCCGAGCCGGGCCCCCGTCCCGTGCGTCCCCGTCGAGGTGGCTCCGGCGATGGTCTGGCGGTCGATGTCACCGAGGTTCGCGAGGGCGAGGCCGCGCTCGGCGAGCTCGCGGTTCAGCGCCCTGATCGTGATCCCGGCCTCGACGGTGATCGTGCCCCGGTCGCGGTCGACGTCGACGACACGGTCGAGGTGGTCGACCGACAGGAGCCGGCCGTCGGTGCACGCCGCGTCCGTGAAGGAGTGACCGCTCCCGGCGACCTTCACCTTCTGGCCCGCGGATCGCGCGCGCCGGATGGCCTCGACGACCTCGAGCACCGAACGCGGCTCCTCGCGCGCGGCCGGGCTGCACCGCTGGTTGCGCGCCCAGTTCTGCCACCCCGCCGATTCGGGCATCACGCCCACCCGAGCTCGCGCAGGCGATCGTCGTCGAGACCGAAGTAGTGCCCGACCTCGTGCAGCACCGTGACCCGCACCTGCGCGGCCAGGTCGCGCTCGTCGCGGGCACGCGCGCACAACGGGCCGCGGAAGATCGTGATCTTGTCGGGCATGACGGCCGAGTAGCTGATCGGTCCGCGCGCGGTGAGCGGGACGCCTTCGTAGAGGCCGAGCAGCGTGCCGCGCTGGCCGGACCGCTGGTTGCGCGACGGCCAGTCCTCGACGACGACCGCGACGTTCTCCATCTCTTCCGCGAGATCGGCCGGTACCTCGTCGAGCGCGTCGGCGACGAAGCTCTCGAAGCGCGCGCGTGACACCTCCACGACTCGACGGTAACGCGCTTTCGAATTTCTCCTTGACCGTCGATGCGCGCGTCCGTATGGTCGATCCTGCCGACGAGGTGGCGGCACGGGACCGGGAGCAGCACCCGCCGGGTCACCGGGGGGGCCTTCCGGAAGACGGGTCGACACCGAATCGGTCGGTAGACGGGCATCCGCTCCGCGAGGAACGGGGCCCGCGAGCCGGCGCCGTGGTCGACGAGGCTCGGAGCTCCCGCCCGGGCCGAGGACGCGGTGCCGCTCGTGCCCTACCGGGCGCGGGCGGCGCGGTGAGAGACGCGGCACGAAGGGAACGGGCCCCGAGGAGTCCGGAGCCTTCGGGCGATGGCTACTCGGGGCCCACCTTCGTTCCGGCCCGCCGCGCAGCACCCGCACCATCCCCGGCACTGTCACACGCCGTCGGTACCGTCCGGCAGATGCGCGACGGAAGCACCCTGGAGCACCTGCTCGACGGGCTCGATCCCAGCCAGCGCGACGCGGTGCGGTGCGAGCACGTCCCGCTCGCGATCGTCGCCGGACCGGGGTCGGGCAAGACCCGTGTGCTCACCCGGCGGATCGCCTGGCGGGTCGCGACGGGCGCCGCGGACACCGATCGCGTGCTCGCCCTCACCTTCACCCGGCACGCCGCGGCGGAGCTCACCCGCCGGCTCGATGCGCTCGGCGTCACCCGGCCGTCGCGCGAGCAGGGTGTCACCGCCGGCACGCTGCACTCGGTGGCGCTGGCGCAGCTGCGCAGCCGCGCGGCCCGGCGCGATCGGGCGATGCCGGCGCTGCTCGAGCGCAAGGTGCGGGTGCTGTTGAAGATCGTCGGCGCCCGGGGCGCCGAGGCGCTCGCGCTCGCCGCCGACCTCGCGGGAGAGATCGAATGGGCCAAGGCGCGGCTGCTCGCCCCGGACGTCTACCCGGCGGCGGCCGAGCTGGCGGGGCGGGCGCCGATGCGCGGCACCGCGTTCGTCGCGGAGGCCTACGAGGCCTACGAGCGTGAGAAGCGCCGGGCGCGGCTCGTCGACTTCGACGACCTGCTCTGGTGGTGCGGCGACGCGCTCGAGACGGACGAGGAGTTCGCGGCACAGCAGCGGTTCCGGTTCCGCCACGTGTTCGTCGACGAGTTCCAGGACGTGAGCCCGGCGCAGCTGCGCCTCGTGCGCGGGTGGCTCGGCGACCGCGCCGACCTCACCGTCGTCGGCGATCCCGACCAGGCGATCTTCTCGTTCGCGGGCGCCGATCCGACCGGCCTCACGCGCTTCGCCCGTACGTTCCCCGGCGCCCAGGTGGTGCGCCTGGAGCACAACTACCGATCGACGCGCCCGATCGTCGTCGCCGCCGAGGCGCTGCTCGCCGACGGAGGTGGCCGGCGCCCAGCGCGTCGCGCCGCGAAGGGCGACGGGCCCGTGCCGCGCGTGACCGCCTACGAGGACGACGACGACGAGGCCGAGGGCGTCGCTGCACGGCTGCGCACTGCTCACGCCGAGGGTCGCCCGTGGTCGGCGTGCGCGGTCCTCTACCGCACGAACGCGCAGTCGGCCGCGTTCGAAGCCGCCTTCGGCGCAGCCGGCATCCCGTACCGGGTGCGCGGTGACGCGCGGTTCCTCGACCGACCCGAAGTGCGCGCCGCCCTCGACGCGCTGCGCGCGGGCAGTGAGCGCGCGCCGGGCGCTGCTCTCGAGCACCACCTCACGGACCTCGAGCTCGGGACCGATCCCGCGGACGCGTCCCGGCAGCACGCCGCGGCCGTCACGCGCCTGGGCCGCGAGTACCTCGCCGCGGAGCCCGGTGGCTCGCTCGACGGCTTCCTGGCGTGGCTCCCGACCGTGCTGCGCAACGAGGCGCCGCCGTCCGACGCCGACGGGGTCGAGCTCGTCACCTTCCATCGCGCCAAGGGCCTCGAGTTCCGCACGGTGTTCGTCACCGGCCTGGAGCGCGGCCTCGTGCCGATCGCCCGTGCCGACACGCCGGCGGAACGGGCCGAGGAGCGGCGCCTGCTCTACGTCGCGCTCACCCGAGCCGAGGAGCACCTCGAGCTCTCGTGGGCTCGGCGCCGCACGCTCGGCAGTCGCGTGGTGGGCCGCGCCCCCAGCCCGTGGCTGGCGCCCGTCGAGTCGGCACTCGACCCACCGGCCGCGGTGAGCCCGACGCGCGCGGCGCGCTCCGGCCTCGACGCCGCGCGCGACCATCTGGCGTCCTCGACGAGCGAGGAGGCCGCGAACCCGGACGTGCTGGCTGCGCTCGTCGAGTGGCGGCGCGGGCTCGCGCGGGCCTCGAGCGTCCCCGCGTTCGTCATCTTCCACGACGCCACGCTCCGCACGATCGCCGAGGTCCTGCCGGCGACGCGGGCCGCGTTGCTGGACGTGCCAGGCATCGGCCCGGTCAAGATCGAGCGCTACGCCGACGCGGTGCTCGCGATCGTGCGCGCCCACGCGCCACGCGCGTCGACCGTGCCTGCCTGAGATGCTCGGTCACGCCACGTCGTCGCACCGGCGCCACAAGCCGCGCCGCTCGTGCCGCGCCGTGAGCTCGGCCTCGAGGAGCTCGTGCGCATGCCGGCGGTTCGGCGCGATTACGAGCAGCCGCGCGTAGCCCCGCCGCAGCAGCTCGTCGTTGAACCGCCGGCCGGACACGAGGACGTAGGCGAGCCGCCGCCCGTACACGTCGCGCGCCTCGACGTCGCCCTCGAGGCGGACGAGCCGCCCTCCGAGCCGACGGGCGGTGTACGCGGCGGCCTCCGGCCCGTAGCACTCGACCGGCTTCGTCGGATGGTGCGTCTCCGGTGTGTCAACGCCCAACAGGCGGATGGTGTCGGTCGACCCGTCAGCGAACGCGACGACGATCGTGTCGCCGTCGATGACGTCGATCACGCGCGCACGTGGTGCCGCGTCGTGGCGCTGCTCACCGAGCCACCAGCCACCGGCTGACGCCGCGGCGATCACAGCCAGCGCGACCAGCGCGCGCGAAGCGAACACGCCATGCCCGACACCGTGGGCCGCCAATCATCACATGGCCCTGCGCGCAGCGCGAGAAGCCCAGAGTCTCGCGAAGCACGACACCCGGTGACGTCAGCAGGTCGCGCAGCGCAGCGAGAGCTTGCTCTTGACGACCGTCCGCCCGAGCTCGGTCGTGATCGTTGCCTCGGCGCGTTCGTCCGACCGTCGGATCGTCCCGCCCGCCACGCCCCAGCACCGCACGGACGCCCCGGTTCCAGCGAGGGAAACGCAGGTGTCGGTGGGGTCGACGAACTTGAAGTCGAAGCGCTCGTCCGATGTGCGGCCGGTGATCCCGAAGTCCTCGGAGTAGGGAACAAACGCGTTGCCGCCGACGACCGTGCAGCCGGGCTGGCCGGTCGTGGCGACCGTGCCCTGACCCGAGATCCGACCCTTCCCGTCCACGGCGAACGCGAGCCGCCCATCCCAGGATTGCAGGCAGCCCCCGAAGTTCCCGTCGGCGTGCACGGTGCCTTCCCAGACTTCGTCGGCGGTGTAGAGGTGGACGCATTTGGTGGCGTCGTTGGGGACGTAGTCCTCGGTTATTGCGCAGATCTCGACCACCGGCGGCGGGTGACGCGGCACCTTGTAGGTGGCCTCGAGGTTCTGACTCCAGGACTTGTCCTTGCACGCCTTGGGGACCCCACCGGCGTCCTCGTCGCCGAGAGAGCCGCCGGGCCCCGTCAGCTGCGTGGTGTGCACCCCGGTCTGCCAGCTCGCATCGCGCGCTTCGCTCGCGGTGACTTCCACGTGGATGCGATCCCCGGGTGAGACCTTCGCCCCCGAGGGCGGCGATGCGTGCACCGTCAGCTTCGGTGCCGACGTGTCCGGGCCCAAGACCACCTCCCCCGCATCGAACAAGGAGCTGTCCACCCCGGCGGCAAACAACCCGAAGGCGCTGCCCGGAAGATCGGATGCGCCCGTAAGGGCACACACCTTGACCGACCTGGTCGCGGTGGTTGGCCCCCCCGACGACACCACGGCGGTCGCGAACTGCTGAGTCTGACCCGAGCTGAGCACCTGCGCCGTGAACTCCAGCCGCGCGTCACGTTTCACCCCCGACGGACAGCGCAACTCGACCGAGATCGCCACCGTGTCGGCATCACTGTCGACCTGATTGTGATCACTCGTGAGGTCCACCTCACAGTCCTCCGCCGCGACCCCTGGGACCGGAGCACCGACCAGACCCCCGACGATCGCGCACACCACGATTCCGCACCGGACTGCCCATCGCATGGTCCGAGCATGCTCAGCAACACTCCAAAACGCAATCGGATCGAGCGAACCGGGCGCCTGGATCGGGCACAGCGAAGAGCGGTGCCAACAGCCGACGCCGCGACGCCGCGCTCTCCCTCGACCGGGAGCCGCTCGTGGGGCGCATTCACGACCTCGGTCTGGTCAGGTGGTGTTAGCGGGTCTTGGGCGTGTTCACCCCGAGGAGACGGATCGTGTCAGTGCTGCCGCCGGCGAAGCGGACGACGATCGTGTCGCCGTCGATCACGTCGATCACCCGGGCCGGCGGCATCGCGTCGTCATGATGCACGCCCAGCCACCAACCGAGCAGGGACGCGACCGCGAGCAGGCTGATGGCGAGCACAACGCGTGACAGCACGGCGCGTCAGACACCGAGGCGCGGTATCCATGACCGCGACGGTCGCTCGTCTGTTGCGACAACATCTGGGCACAGCGCACGGCGGTGCCACGCGGTCGACGCCGCGACGCTGCCGCCATTCCGAACGTCGAGCTGCGGTCGCGCTCGTCCAGGAGACGCGACGGCTCGCGCACCGCCGCATCAGGTCGGGGATGGCGTCGTCGTTCGAAGATGCTCGCTCTGATGGGCTGCTCGACCTGGCGGGTGCACCAGGCGTAGAGGGCGTCATAGACGAAGCTGGCACGGTCGAGGAGCTGATGACAGCGTAAAGGACGATATCTTCATGCGAGAAGAGCAACGCTGAAAGCACGATTCGATCCGATGCACACTGCACCTGAGCTGCGCGGGTGTCGAGACCTGTTCGAGTTCAGGAGCAGGTGCAACGTTCACCACCGGCGCGACCATTGACCACCCGCCGCGCCGCCTGCGTCGCGACCATCGTGGCGTCGTTGGCCGGGTTGCTAGGCCCCGCGAGCGCGTCGGCTGCGGGCCGTGTCACGAAGCTGCCACTCTCTCGAGTTCGTGACGTTCGGCTGCCTGGGCAGCCAACGAGGTTCGATTACCAAGCCGCCGATCTTTCGCAGCGTCGGCTATATGTCGCGCATCTCGGTGATTCGAGCCTCGACGTGCTCGACCTCGACACGCTCCGCGTCGAGGCCATCGTGCGACACATCGATCAGGTCCACGGTGTCACGGTCGCGTCAGAAATAGGCCGGGTGTTCGCGAGCGCGACCGGCGCGAACGAGCTCGTGTCCATCGACGCGTCGACGAACCGGGTGACGAAGCGGACATCTACAGGCGCCTTCCCCGACGGTGTCGCCTTTGATCGCGATCACAAGCTCGTCGTCGTCTCGAACAAGGACGTCGGGACACTCACGTTCGTGAACGCGTCGACCGGGAAGCGCGTTCGCACGCTCGCACTCGGCCACGAGGTCGGGAACGTCGTGTATGACCAAGCCACCCGGCTCATCTACGCGGCAATGCGGCCATCAGATCAGCTCGTCGCCATCGACCCGATCACGAAGACGATCACAACCCGGATTCGACTCGCGAACTGCGACGGGGCACACGGCGTCTACATCGACTCTGTCCACCAGCGTGCTTTCGTCGCCTGCGAGCTGAACCGCACGCTCGTGATCGTCGACCTTGCCCATCGAACCGTCACCGGACGATTCACGGTCGGTGCTGCGCCCGATGTCCTCGCCTTCGATCCGGAGCCCGGCCGGCTCTATGTCGCATCGGAGAGCGGGACCGTCACGACGTTCGACACCTCGGGCTTGACCACCACCAAGCTCGGCGACCAGCGTGTCGCGCCGAGCGCGCACAGCGTCAGCGTTGACCCCGCGACGCACCGCGTGTTCCTCCCACTCGAAGACGTTCGCGGCCATCCGGTGCTCCGCATCATGCGCCCGAGCATCTGACACCGCGCCTTCTGCGAGCCGCTCGCCCGCCGCGTCTGGTTAGTGACCGTTCTGGTGGTCAGGCCCTCGGCGGATCGTGCGCCATGAGTCCCAGGTGATCTTGAGGATCATGCCCGTGATCGCGAGACCGACCAGCGGGTCGGCGATCTCGATGCCGATAGCGACGAACGCGCTGCTCGCGACGACGCCGAGGGAGACGTAACCGTCGGCGCGGGCGTGGTTGCTGTCTGCGACCAGCGCCGGACTGTCGAGCCTCTGTCCGGTGTGGAGCCGGACTTGCGCGACGAGTTCGTTGCCCACGAACCCGACAACACCGGCGATGGCGAGCACCCCGAGGTAGTCCAGATCCTGAGGGTGGATGAGCCGGTCGATGGCCTCGTATCCGGCGACAAGGGCGGACACGAAAATCGTGACGACCACGAAGTATCCAGCCCCGCGCTCACCTCGCTGGCTTCGGAGAAGGAACGCCGCGCCGAGGGGAACAGCGGTGAGCGCGTCGCCGGTGTTGTGAATCAGATCTGCGAGGAGGGCAACGGAACCCGAGAGCATGAGGATCAACGCCTGGAGAACCGCCGTGATGCTGAGGATTCCGAGGCTGATCGCGACGGCTTTGACGCCCGCCTGCGAGCGCACGATCGAGGGATCGATGCGCCCGTGGGTGTGGCCGTGCTCCCCGAGACTGTGATCCTCGCCCGGCGCGTCGGAGCGGAACGGCAGCCGGGCGTGCCGGTGCGGCCCATGGTGGTGATGCCGATGCGTCCACACACCATGGCGATGGGCCCGCGTGTCGTTCACTCGGCCAATTCTGCCTGCCGCCGCTGTTCAGAAATCTCTACGAGCATGAGCCGGTCGCGGGCGTACTCAGAGCCCCGGCCGGTCAGGTGGTGTTAGCCGGTCTTGGGCGTGTTCACCCCGACGAGACGGATCGTGTCGGTGCTGCCGCCGGCGAAGCGGACGACGACGGTGTCGCCGTCGAGCACCTCGACGACGCGTGCGAGCGGCGCCGCGTCGTCGTGGTGCGCGCCGAGCCACCAACCGAGCACCGACGCCGTTGCCAGCGCGGTGACGGCCACCACGACACGCGTCC
>DATBSK010000244.1:0-4225 GCA_036559825.1 Acidimicrobiia bacterium
GATCGACCGGGGGCGCTCCAGAGGCGCGGCCAGTCCGGCTGGGTCAGCCGGTAAACGTCGGTTCTGCGCTGACCGGGAACGTGTTGGTCACGCTGATCTCGATCGCGGTGTCGTCGCCGCCTGGGTCGTCGAAGAGCTCGAAGGTGCCGGGCTCGTTCCCACACTCGGCGTTCTCACCATTGGCGCAGGTGATCTCGACCGTCGCCGCGCCGCCGGTGCCGGTCTCGGTGACCTCGCACTCGAGCGGGCCGAACGACTCGCGCTCGAAGGTCTGGGTGCCGCCGGTCTCGCCGAACGTGAGCACCTTGGTGAACTCGTCGTCACCGTTGTCGCAGACGATCTTCACGTCGTAGGTCGCGCCTTCGGGCGGGGTGCCGTTCACCCACTTCGTGACGGTCACGTCGCCGTCGACCTCGCGCGGCTGCCAGTTCGGCCCCGTGTCGTCTCCCCCGCTGATGGAGG
This sequence comes from Acidimicrobiia bacterium, assembly GCA_036559825.1. Taxonomy (GTDB): domain Bacteria; phylum Actinomycetota; class Acidimicrobiia; order IMCC26256; family PALSA-555; genus DATBSK01. Next base: position 463 of record DATBSK010000244.1, read on the forward strand.
TCGGGTCGTCGCCGTCCTCGTCCATGACGAAGATGGTCGACGGACCGAGGCGCTGCCGGGCGAACGCGATCTTCTCGCCGTCGGGCGACCACGCCGCCTGGAAGTCGTTGGACGGGTCGTTGGTGAGGTTCCGCTGGCCGGTGCCGTCGGCGTCCATCACGAAGATCTCGTTGAGTCCGGCGACGCTGACGAAGCTGGTGAAGGCGATCCGCTCGGCGTCCGGCGACCACGTCGCGTCGGAGTCGCTCGACGCGGGGTTGTTCGTGAGGTCGGTCTGGCCGCTCCCGTCGGGCCTCATGACGTAAATCTCGAAATCCCCGCCGGCGAAGCGGCTGAAGGCGATGTGCTCGCCGTCGGGCGACCACGAGGGCTCGATGGCGAACGCCGGCGCCGCGACGTTGCTGACGTTCCGCTGGTCGGAGCCGTCGTCGTCCATGACGAAGATGTCGTCGAAGCCGCCGTCCCGGTTGCTCGTGAAGGCGATGTGCTCGCCGTCGGGCGACCAGCTCGGGCCACGGTCCGCGCTCGGGTCGGTGGTCAGCCGCCGCTGGTCGGAACCGTCGTCGTCCATGACGTAGATGTCGCCGTTGCCGCTCCGGTCGCTGGCAAAGGCGATCCGCTTCCCGTCCGCGGACCAGCTCGGCTCGCTGTCCACCGCCGGGTCCGTGGTCAGACGCGTGACGTCCGAGCCGTCCGCGTCCATGACGTAGATGTCCACGTTGCCGTTCCGATCGCTCGAGAAGACGATCTTGCCGTTCTTCCCGGGGAAGGCCGACGCACCGGTCGGCGCGCCAGCCGCGAGCACCGATGCCACCGTCAGCAGGATCACTGCACCGACCGAGCACACGCGTCGCAGCACGACCACCCCGTTCCCTCGAGCCGCCCGGTCGGACGGTAACAGGGCGCGGACGATCAGCCCGTGAAGGTGGGCTCGGCGGTCACGGCGAAGGTGTTGGTCACGTTGATCTCGATGTGGGTGTCGTCTCCGCCCGGGTCGTCGAAGAGCTCGAACTTCCCGTTCTGCTTGCAGTCGGCGTTCTTGCCGTTGGCGCACGTGATCTCGACCGTCGCCGCGCCGCCGGTGTTGGGCTCCGTGACGGTGCACTCGAGAGGCCCGAAGCCCTCGCGCTCGAAGCTCTGGGTCCCGCCCGTCTCCCCGAAGGTCAGGGTCTTGGCGAACACGTCGCCGCCGTCGACGCAGACGATCTTCACGTCGTAGGTCGCGCCTGTGGGCGGGGTGCCGTTCACCCATTTGGTGACGGTGACGTCGCCGTCGACCTCCCGCGGCTGCCAGTTCGGCAGGAAGTCGAAGGCCGCGTTGTTGGTAACGCGGCGCTGGTCGCTGCCGTCGGCGTCCATCACGTAGACCTCGAGGTTGCCATCCCGGAGGCTGGTGAAGGCGATCTGCTCCCCGTCGGGCGACCAGTTCGGATCGAAGTCGGGGGCGGGGTTGTTGGTGAGGTTGTGCTGGTTGGTGCCGTTGGCGTCCGTCACGTAGATCTCGTCGTTGCCGTCCCGCTCGCTGGTGAAGGCGATCTTCCCGTTGGCCCCTGGGAAGGCGGAGCCGCTCACCGGCGCGGCCGCCGCAACTGCCAGGAGCCCCACCAGCGCCGTCGCCATGACGCTCGCGTGCGCTCGACGGACGAACCTGTGCTTGTCCATGCCGGAACCGCCACCCGCCACCCGCGACGGCTGAGTAAGAGGTCGGTAAGGTAACACAGACCCTGTCTGACGACCACGTACCTACCTACAGCGCGAGTCCTCCGCTCACCGGCAGGGTGTGGCCGGTGATGTACGACGCGTCGGGCGATGCGAGGAACGCGATCGCGGCGGCGACCTCGTCGGCTTCGCCCATCCGCTGCAGGACGGTCATGCCGACCATCGCGTCGCGGAGCCGCGTGCCGCGCGGTCCGTACTCGGTGGCGGCGGCCTCGAGCAACGGGGTGTCGATCGGGCCGGGGGAGACCGCGTTGCAGCGCACGCCGTGGCGCGCCGACTCCCGGGCGATCGCCTTCGTGAACCCGATCACGCCGGCCTTGGCGGCCGAGTACGTCGCGCCGGCGTAGGCGCCGATCCGCCCGGCCTCGCTGGCGACGTTCACGACGGTGCCCCGCCCCCGCTCGTACATCGCCGGGAGCACGGCCCGGGAGCACGCGAGCGTGCCGCGCAGGTTCACCTGCAGCACGAAGTCCCAGACGTCCTCGTCGGTGTCGACGAACATCGCGAACCGATCGGTGCCGGCGCTGTTCACGAGGACGCTGACCGGGCCGCACTCGCGTTCGGCCGCCGCGAACGCCTCCCGCACCGACTCGCGATCGACGACGTCGAGGGCCACCGCGAGCCCGTCGAGCTCGCCGGCGACGACCTTCGCGCCCGGCTCGTCGAGGTCGCCGATGACCACCCGTGCGCCCTCGGATGCGAGCCTGCGGGCGGTCGCCGCGCCGATGCCCGAGGCGCCTCCGGTGACGAACGCGATCTCGTCGCCGAGGCGCATCGATCAGCCTCTCTTGGTCGACGCCGCAAGCAGCGTCTCCTCCGGCGTCGACCGTCCAGGCCGCCCGGCGCCGGCGGCGCTGGACACGGAGACGGGGATGCCGTTCAGCACTGCGTTGCCCGAGACCGGGTCGAACAGCTCCTCGTCAGCGAGGAGGTTCGAGTTCACCCCGGCGTGGGCGCGCGCGACCTGCATCTCGACCCCGTCGAGGCCGTGACCCCACCCGTGGGGGATGCTCACGACACCGGGGCGGATGCCGTCGGTGACCTCCACCGGCACGACGACCGCGCCCGTGCGCGACGTGACCTTCGCGTCGGCGCCGTCGGTGAGGTCGAGGCGGGTCGCGTCGTCGGGGTGGATCTGCAGGGTGCACCGCGGCTTGCCCTTCACGAGGACGTTGACGTTGTGCATCCACGAGTTGTTCGACCGCAGGTCGCGCCGGCCGATCAGCACCATGCCGTTCCGCGCGCGCTCGAGCGAGGCCCGCAGGCGCGCGGTGTCGTCGACGAGCACCTCGGGCGCGAGCTCGATCTTCCCGCTCGGCGTGCGCAGCACCTCCGGGACGCGCGGCTCGAGGGCCCCGAAGTCGATGCCGTGCGGGTGGTCGAGGAGGAGGTCGAGCGTGAGCCCGCCGTCGCGCCCGGGCGCGCCGAAGCCGTCGCCGTACGGGCCGGTGCGTGCCATGAAGTCGAGGATGCGCTCCGGGCCGACGCGCGGCGCGAGCGCCTCGAGGATCTCCTCGGCGTCGCGCCCGTGGATCGGGGAGTGCTCGTCGGCGATCGCGGAGTCGACGAAGCCGCGGATGGCGAGGTCGTCGACGAGCGCCGGGTCGGCGCCGGCGCCGAGGCCCTGCGCGATGAGCGTGAGCTTGGCGAGGACGACCCAGTCGTCGAGCTCGTCGGGTCCGAGCGGCAGCGCGGGCGGCGAGTAGTTCGCGACGTTGCGGATCCCGAGCTGGAGGAGCGCGAGGTCGTAGTGGCTCCTCGCCAGCGGGCTGGGCGACGGCAGGATGACGTCGGCGTGCCGGGTCGTCTCGTTCACGTAGACGTCGAACGAGACCATGAGGTCGAGCCCGGCGAGCGCGTCGTCGAGCGCGGCGCCGTTCGGCAGCGAGAGCACCGGGTTGCCGGCGAGCGTGACGAGCGCGCGGATCTGCCCCTCGCCGGGGGTCGTGATCTCCTCCGCGAGGCACACCGCGGGAAGCTCGCCGAACGACTCGGGGAGGCCGCGCACGCGGCTGGTGCGGCGCGCGAGGCTCACCCCGCGCCC
>DATBSK010000245.1:0-14939 GCA_036559825.1 Acidimicrobiia bacterium
TCGCACCCATTCGCACTCCCCGCGCGGCGCGACCAGATAGCGCCCGCCGTCCAGCTCGACGACGTTGACGGGCACCGTCCGCCACTCGCCCGACCGGCGACCCCGGACCGCGAGGGTTGGCTTGCTCGTGATGAGGTGCACGAGCGGGTTCACGATCTTCCGGGTCACGAAGCCGGGCTTCAGGTACGCCATCGTCATCCCACCTGGTCGAGTGCTCGGGCGAGGTCGTCGAGGAGGTCGTCGACGGTCTCGATGCCGACGGACAGCCGCACGAGCGCGGGATCGACCGCGAGTGGCGATTCGGCTGCCGACGCATGGGTCATCCGGGCCGGGTGCTCGATGAGGCTCTCGACGGCGCCGAGCGACTCGGCGAGCGTGAACACATCGGTGGCGGCGACGATCTCGAGCGCAGCTCCCTCACCGCCGGCAGCCACGAAGCTCACCATGCCGCCGAAGTCGCGCATCTGCCGGCGCGCGATGTCGTGGCCGGGATGCGCGGGGAACCCCGGCCACAGCACCGCGCCGACCGCGGGATGACCGTCGAGCATCTCCGCGACCGCTCGTGCGTTCGAGCAGTGCCGGTCCATCCGGACGCCGAGCGTCTTCACACCCCGCAGGACGAGATAGCAGTCGAACGGGGAGGGCACGGCGCCGACGGCGTTCTGGAGGAACGCGAGCCGCTCGGCGAGCGCGGCGTCGTCTGTGGCGAGGAACCCGCCGACGACGTCGGAGTGGCCGCCGAGGTACTTCGTGCTCGAGTGCACGACGACGTCGGCGCCGAGCGCGAGCGGCTGTTGCAGGTACGGCGTGGCGAATGTGTTGTCGACGACGACGCGCGCGCCCGTCGCGTGCGCGATCCCGGCGACGCCCGCGACGTCGACGACGTTCAGGAGAGGATTCGACGGCGTCTCGACCCACACGACCCTGGTCGTCGCGCGCATGGCCGTCCCGAGCGCCTCGGCATCGTGGACGTCGACCGCCGACCACTCCACGCCGGCCTCTCCGAGCACGCGCGCGACGAGGCGGTACGTGCCGCCATAGGCGTCGTCGGGCAGCACGACGTGGTCGCCGGGACCGACGAGCGCGCGGAGCACCGTGTCCTCCGCCGCCATCCCGCTCGCGAAGGCGAGCCCGTGGGCCGCCGCTTCGAGCGACGCGACGCACATCTCGAGCGCGACACGCGTCGGGTTGCTCGTGCGGCCGTACTCGAACCCACGGTGCTCGCCGACGGCATCCTGCGCGAACGTGCTCGCGAGGCTGATCGGCGTGACGACGGCTCCGGTCGCGGCATCAGGCTCCTGACCCACGTGGATCGCGCGGGTCTCGAAGCCCGCTTCGGAGGCGTCGCGCGTCATCCCGGTGACCGCGATGCCAGGAACGACAGGACGTCGGAGCGCGTCAGGATCCCGATCGGGTGGCCCCCGTCGAGCACGAGCACCGACGACGAGGTGTCGAGCCGGTCGACGACGTCGCTCACGGTCTCGCCGATCCCGACCATCGGCATCGCCGGCTCCATGACCTCGCCGACCGGTCGGTCGAGCACCGCGGGGTCGCGGAACGCCTTGTCCATGAGCTCGAGCTCCGAGAGGGTGCCGCTCACCTCCTTCGCCGCGAGCGGGAGGTCCGTCGTCACGCTCACGACGAGCTGAGACACGCCGAGGTCACGCATGAGCGCGAAGCCGCGGCGCGCCGGATCCTCGGGCGTGACGAGCACGAGCTCCGGGATGGCGCGACGCGACGGATCGGCGGCGGCGGCGGCACGCTTGGCGTCGAGCACGTCGCCCGTGGTGGGTCCCTCCTCGCGGAGGAAGCCGAAGCGCGTCATCCACTCGTCGTCGTAGATCTTCGAGAGGTAGCCGCGCCCGGAGTCGGGCAGCAGCACGACGACGAGGTGCTGGGGCCCGAGCTCGGCGCCGACGACGAGCGCCGCGTGGATCGCCGTTCCGCACGACCCGCCGATGAGCAGACCCTCCTCGTGTGTGACGCGCCGCGCTGCCGCGAACGACTCGGCGTCCGACACCATCACGGTGCGGTCGACGACCGCCGGGTCGAACGTCGGCGGCCAGAAGTCCTCCCCGACGCCCTCCACCAGGTACGGGCGACCCGAGCCTCCGGAGAACACCGAGCCCTCCGGATCGGCGCCGATGACCTGCACGTCGGGCCGCCGCGCCTTGAGGAAACGGCCGACACCGGTGATCGTGCCGCCGGTGCCGATGCCGGCGACGAAGTGCGTGATGCGCCCGGCGGTCTGCCGCCAGATCTCCGGTCCGGTGGAGCGCTCGTGCTCGGCGGGGTTGGCGTCGTTGTAGTACTGGTTCGGGCGGTACGCGCCGGGGGTCTCGTTCGTGAGCCGGTCGGCGACCGAGTAGTACGAGTCGGGGTGCTCGGGCGGGACGGCGGTCGGGCAGACGACGACCTCGGCACCGTACGCGCGCAGCAACGCGACCTTCTCGTCCGACATCTTGTCGGACATCACGAAGACGCAGCGGTAGCCGCGTTGCGCAGCCACGATCGCGAGCCCGACACCGGTGTTCCCCGACGTCGGCTCGACGATCGTGCCGCCCGGCTGCAGCGCACCGGTGCGTTCGGCCTCGTCGATCATCGCGACCGCGATCCGGTCCTTCACGCTGCCACCGGGATTCAGCAGCTCGACCTTCGCCACGAGGTCGCACGCGAGACCGGCGCCGACGCGGCGGAGGCGCACGAGTGGCGTGCCGCCGACGAGCTCGAGCAGCGAGTCGGCGATCTCGGGCTGGTCGCTCGGCTGCATGAGCCAGACGCTACCGGTCGTTGCAGCCGCTACGGTCGGGCGCGATGGGCGCGCTCGGGCGACTCGATGTCGTCGCGATCGACTGCAACGACGCGGCGCCACTCGTGGAGTCGGACGAGCTGGGCGACCGCGCCTGAGGACTGAGGCAGGATCACGTCATGCAGGAGCACAACTACTCGTTCGTCGTCCCCGCGCCACCCGAGGAGGTCTGGCAGCTCTTCTGGTACCGCGGCCCCGACCGGCCGCAGCCGCGTGACGGCGTCACGCGCATCGAGATCCTCCACCCGGGTGACGAGGTCGGCGAAGGTCTCGTGCGCCACTGCTACTTCAAGGTCCCGAAGGTGCTCTGCTCGGGTGGCGTCGCGCAGTCGTGGGAGTGGCTGACGCAGGTGAAGCCGTACGAGTCGTGGCGCTACGACGCGATCGGCAAGCCCCTGTGGTCGCGCGCCACGGGCCACACGAGCCTGGAGGACCTCGGCGACGGCACGACGCGCGTCCACTTCAAGGAGACCTACGAGACGTTCAACCCCTGGATGCGCAGGCTCGGGCTGGAGCGCTGGATCCACCGCAAGCTGTCACGCGACAACGACGAGCTGCTCGCGGCGATGAAGGGCGGGCTGGAGTGGCATCGCCGGCGGCGCGCCCGCGAGCAGCAGGCCGGCCCGCTCTAGCGGGTCGCGTCGCGCCACGCGGCGCGGATCTCGCCGCCGTCGACGCGCGGGTCGGGCTGGATCTCTCGCGCGTCGCTCAGGTTCCAGTGCGTGGCGAGCGCGTCGGGCGCACACCCGTGCAGCACGGCCGCGGCCTGGACGCACGCGCCCAGGACGCCGCGGTCGCCGCGGGGCACGAGCACCGTGCGCTCCGACAGATCGGCCACGGCCTGTCGAAGCGTGTGCGCGCGCGTCCCGCTGCCGACGAGGAACAGACGACCCCCCACTGGTACGTCGGCGCTGCGCAGCGCGTCCACCGCGTCGAGCAACGCGCACGCGACGCCCTCGACCGCGGCGCGGGCGATCTCCTGGGGCTCGACATCGGCGCGGATGCCGAACAGCGAGCCCGGCGTGTCACGCGTCGGCGGCAGGAACATGACGCCGCCCGCGCCCGGCGCCGCGCTCTGGGCGAGCTGGTCGAGGCGAGAGCGATCGATCCCGAGCATGGCGGCGAACGCGTCCGCGACCGCGCCCGCGGCGACGCACTCGACGAGCGGTAGGTACCGCCCGGTCGCGTCGGCGTACCCGGCGACCGCGCCGGACGGGTCGGCGGTCGGGCGCGTCCGGAGGCCGAAGACCGCGCCGTCGGTGTCGATCACGACGTCGCCCGTCTCGAGCCCGAGGCCGAGCGCGATCGCCATGGGCTCGCCGGTGCCGCCGGCGACGAGGACACCCTCTCGATCGCCGGCCGCCTCGGAGGGGGCGAGCACACCCGGAAGGCTCGGCTCCCACTCGCGCGCGTCGTCGACGAGGGCGAGCAGATCCGTGCGCCACACCTCGTCGCGCGGCGACCAGTACCCGGTGCGCGACGCCTCGCCGCGGTCGGTGACGATGCGCCGGCTCAGGCGGAAGGTCAGCCAGTCGGAGGGCTGCAGCACCCATGCGACGCGCGCGTACGCATCCGGATCGACGCGCCGGAGCCAGGCCAGCTTCGCGATCGGCAGCGCGCTGTGCGGCACCGACCCGGCCGCGCCCGCCCATTCGGTCGCGCCGAGCTCGTCCTCGAGGCGGCGGGCGTCGGGCGCGACCGCGGCATCGGGGCCGAGGTGTGCGGGACCCACGAGGCGACCCTCGGAGTCGAGGAGCACGAGCCCCGAAGCCCGTGCCACCGCGGCGACCGACGCCACACCGAGCGCGCCGCCGGCGTCGTGGCGGGCTTCGACGAGCGCCTGCCACCACTCGGTCGGGTCGTGCTCGACGCGCGTCGCAGCCGTCGGATGGGCCGCGCGCCCCTCACCGAAGGGGCGGCCGTCGTCGGCGTCGCGCAGCTCGACCGTCGTCGCCGCGGACGACGAATCGACGCCCAGGACCAGCGGCACGGTGGGCCTCCCCTCACCAACCCGCGGCAGGCCTCCACGATACGCAGCACGTCGAGCAGCATGTGGGTGACGGGGCGGGCATTGGCCCGGAGGGTGGCCGGCGCGCCGCGGTACGTGGGACTACGCGGTGATCGTGACCGGGGTGCCGAGCGGCAGGTAGGGGATCAGCTCGAGCACGACGTCGTTGGGCACGTGCGCGCAGCCGTTCGACATGGCCGCGCCGATGCTCGCGGGTTGGTTCGTGCCGTGGATGGCGATGCGGCCGTCGCCCGTGCCGACGTGCATGAGCACGTCCGAGTGCCCGGACAGCCCGAACGCGAACGGGCCGTAGGGGTGGTCGGGCGCGCCGTCGGTCGGGAAGTGGTCGCGCACGAAGAAGAGGCCCGTCGGGGTCGGTGAGGACGGCGCGCCGATGCCGATCGGGCTCGTGAACACCACGGCCCGATCCGCGATGCGCACGACCTTCAGGTCGAGCGCCGAGAGGCTCATCTCGACCTCGTAGGCCGGTGCGGTCGTCCGCACCGCGCTGGTCGGGACCCACGCCGACGAGCCGTTCGGCCGCGTCGGCAGCATCACGCGGTACCAGTCGCTGCGCTGCTCGACGGCGAGCAGCACGAGCGGCGAGCCGAGCTCGTTGACCGCGGGGAACACCTGGCTCGGCGCGGGCGCCCCGGGCGCCTCGAAGACACCGAGGTCGCCGCCGTCGGCCGGCGTCACGATCAGGCGCAGGTCGACCGCTCGGGAGAGTGCCGGACGGCCGGCGTCCGAGCGTCCCCGGAGCGCGGTCAGCCGGGCCGCGTGGTCACGCTTCGTGGCCGAGCGCGGCGACGCGGCGGCCGGGGCGGCCAGCGCCACGACCACCGCGACCGCGCCGACAGCCCCGATCCATGCGGGCCAGCGTCCGCTCCGCCTCCGAGAACCCACGTCCTGGGTGTCGGAGCCGGGCCCGGACCGCTTGAGGCGCAATCGCGCTCAGCGCGCGAATTGGGCTGCGCGTGGGTCACCGGCGGGAGGAGCCGGGCGGGAGGGAGGCCACCTAGGGTTCCCGCCGTGACCACACCGCCGCCGGCACAACCGCCGGTCCCGCCGGGCTCCTGGCAGGGCACGTCGGCGAGGCCCGCGGACCGGGTGCGGTTCGCCGTCGCTCAACGGGTGCAGACGGACTACGTGTTCGACGGCGCGGGCCTGAACATCTTCCTCACGATCATCACGTGCGGGATCTTCGGCCTCTACCTCTTCTACCAGCTGATGCGACGCGACCGTGAGCACCTGCGACGTCGCTACGAGCTGCTCGACGCCGCGAACACGTGGGCCTGGGAGCGGGCCAACGAGCGGGGCGTCGCCGACGAGCTGCGGCCGGCGTTCGAGCGGATCGCGCAGCAGCTCGCGACGATGCGCAGTCAGACCATGGAGTTCCGCGACCCCGGGATCTGGCTGATCATCGCGATCTTCGCGTCGACCATCGCCTACATCGTGGGATTCGTCTTCATCGATCAGGACCTCGACACGCACGACCGTGCCGAGGGAGCGATCGAGGCCGAGCTCGCGCAGATCGCCGGGCGTCTGGGAGCGACGCTGCCGGCCTCCGACCCGTCACGCGTGAAGGGCCGCCACAACTACGCGGGGCGCATCATCGCGACGATCGCGTCCTGCGGCGTCTACCACTTCTGGTGGCTGTACGACATGCAGGTCGAGGGCAACCGCCACGTCCAGGGCAACTGGCCGTTCGAAGACGCGCTCGCCGTCGCCGTCGGCTGACGCGTCAATCGTCCTCGTCGAAGTCGGCGGCCTCGAAGTCCTCGAGGTCGGCGACGATCTTGTCGACGTCGGCTTGCGCGCGCGCGATCCGGTCACGGCACGTCGTCAGCAGCTCACTGGCGCGGCGCACACGCTCCGCGAGCACGTCGACGTCGAGATGATCGCTCTCGAGCTCGTCGAGGATCTCCTCGAGCTCCGTCATGGCCTCGGCGTAGCCAGGTTCCTGCTTCGGGCTCACGCCGGCTCCGCCCCCTCGTCCACGACCCGGCTGCGTACCGATCCCTCCCCCGTCTCGGTCACGAGCAGCTCCCCCGGAGCCACGGCGGCCGCGGACCGCACGACGGTGCCGTCGCCTGTCCGTGTGATGGTGTAGCCCCGCTCGAGCACCCGCTGCGGGTCGAGCGCGCGCAACCGCTTCGTCGCCGCGTCGACGCGGAGGCGCTCGCCCCGGAGCGCGCCGCTCGCCACGCCGCGGAGCCGGCCCTGGTGGCGCTCGAGGCCGGCGTCCGACTCACGCAGTCGGCGACGCGTCCGATCGACGACGTGACGCCGATGCGCGCCGATTCGATGGCGCTCACGGTCGATCGCGACGGGCGCAGCACGAGCCACCCGGCGCGCGACGTCCGCGGTGTCGCGCGCCGCGAGCGCGCAGACGCTGCGCGCCCGCAACGAGAGCCGGTGCGCGAGCCGGCCGAGGCGCGCGCAGTAGTCGTCGACCGCACCGACGAGCAGCGCCGCTGCCGCCGTCGGGGTCTTGGCGCACGTGTGCGCGACCTCGTCGGCGACGGTCCGGTCGACCTCGTGACCGATCCCGGTGACGACGGGAACCGGCATGTCGGCGATGAGCCTCGCCAGCCGCTCGGAGTCGAACGGTGAGAGATCGCTGCGCGCACCGCCGCCACGGGCGACGACGATCACGTCGAGCGCGGTCTCCGCGAGCCCGGCTCGGAGCCGGTTCAGCGCGTACATGATGCGACGATCGGCACCCTGTCCCTGCACGCGCACGTCGACCGGGAACACACGGAACCTGTGCCGGCTGACCTCGAGCTCCTGCACGAAATCGTGGTACGCGGCGCTGTCCTTGCTCGTCACGAGCCCGACGCGCAGCGGCACGGGCGAGAGCTCGAGGCGCGCCTGCCGGCCGATCACTCCTTCGGCTGTGAGCACCTGGAGCACGCGCGCGCGCTGAGCGGCGAGCTTGCCCACCGTGAACAGCGGGTCGACGGCGGTGACCGCCAGCTGGAGCCTTCCACCGGCCGGCCAGTAGTCGATGCGGCCCCGCACGCGCACCTCGATGCCGTCGGCGAGCGCGACACCTGCGTCGCGCAGCGTTCGGTTCACGCCCGGGCGATCGTTCCGCCAGACCACGACCGAGATCTTCGCCCGGACGTGGTCGCGGCGCTCGTCCTTCTCGCAGAGATCGAGGTATGCATGCCCGTTGCCCGACACGCGCAGCTGCGCGACCTCTCCTCGCACCCAGATCTGACGGGGGAAGGCATCGACCAGGATTCCCGCGATCGCGTGGTTGAGCTCCGCGACCGTGAAGGTCGGCTCGTCGGCGTCGAGCGGGAGCTGGGGGTCGGTCACGAGCAAGCGGACAGGTGCAATGCCTCGGCGTTGATCGTCGTGTCGCTGAAGGGGTTGCCCTCGAGGCCCAGCGACGGATCGGCGACGAGACGCGCGAGCTCCCGGCGCATCGTGCGGACGAACCGCTTCACCTTCGCCTCGAGCTTCTTGGGCTCGTCGAGGGCGGCGATGCCGTCGGCCACGCCCGTGACGATCGGCTCGACGCCTTCGACATAGGTCGTCATCTGCTCGATCGACGGCTGTTCGTCGCGCTTCAGGTCGCCGAAGGCGTCCTCCTGAACCTTGTGCGACCGCTTCTCGGCGCGGGCGCAGATTGCGTTGACCTTCTTGCGCCACTGCTGCTCGGACAGTGCGGCACCTTCGGCGCTCGCGACCGATGCGACGCTGAGGACGCCGACGACGATGCCGGCGACGAGCACCCTGAGGCCGGCGGCTTCGAGCGGCCTCGACGGTCGAAGCCGCAGGAGGCGTCGCTTGCGGCGTCGACCAATGGAGGCGGCCGTGTGCACGGGTCGAGTATCGCACCCGGCGCGTGCGGAGCTTGACCGCAGGGTCAGCCGATCACGTCCCCGTGGGACCGTTTCTCGGTGCGACGCCGAGCTCGAAGGCGAGCACGGTGAGCTCGGCCCGACGGCGCCGCGCCGTCTTCTCGCGGATCCGGTCTAGGTGCGACTGCACCGTGCGCACGGAGATGCCGAGCGTGCCCGCGATCTCGCGATCGGTGGAGCCCCGGGAGAGCTCGCGCAGGACGTCCTGCTCGCGCGGGCTGATCGCGGCGAGCCCACGTGACTCCGTGTCCGGGATCTGCGGAGCCTCGCCGCGGACGACTCGATCGATCGCCCGGACGAGCGCGGACTCCTCGGGCTCGTCGCCCACGACGGACTCGTGGGAACCGAGCTCGAGCGCGGTCGACGCCTGTAGCCCGGGGGCGACGACCGCGATGACGCACTCCCCGCGCTCCGTCAGGGTCCGGATCGCCTGCGCCCCGCTGTCGCTGCGCATCGCCATGCCGACCACGAAGATGTCGGCTCGCACGCCGCGCAGCGCGGCGTCGTCGATCGTGCCCGTGTGGACGACGTCGACGTGCGGCGCGGCGTCGAGGATCGCCGCGCACCCCCGTCGCATCATGCCGGACACGAAGAGGACCGCGACGCGGATCTGCCGGACGAAGCCGGGTGGCAGCTCGCCGTCACCGGGTCGGGCGCATGCACTGTCGACCGATGCAGCCGGCGCGCTCTGCGCTCGCTCGTCACTCACCACGTGGTGGCTTCCTCCGCGGTCCCCAGCCCGGCGCCCGGCGCAGCATGGGCGCCGCCGGACCTGACGCGAAAGGGGCAGAACGACCCATCAAAAGAACAGACGCCTGTGAGGGTGCTTTCCTTGCGACGTCGCCACGACGTTCCGGGTGAACATCGGGCGAACGAACGTCAGGTCCGGGGCAGGACCTCGTCGCAGTACAGGCGCAGGCTCTCCCAGCCCGCGTCGATGGGCATGCCACCGACCAACGGGTGCAGGTTCACCGCCCCCGACTCCTGCGCCCGCTGCACGCACTCGTCCGGGGTGAGCACCTGGTAGATGCCCTCGGCGCGGAGCTCGTCGACGGTCGTCGCGTGCGAGTGGACGGCGGAGCGGATGTCGGGCGTCTGCCACGACGCGTACGTCGCGGCTTCGTGGAGGAAGTGGTTGCCCAGCTCGTGCCAGGCCTTGTCGGGATCAGCGGCCACGTGGGTCATCACCGTGTCGGCCCCCGGCATCATGCAGAAGCCCTCGGTGCCGTGCTCCTTGCACTGCTCGTAGTAGTAGGCCTCGAGCTCCGGCATGTGCGCGGCCGGGAACATGGGAAGCCCGAACCGGGCCGCGCGTCGGGCCGCGGCCTTGCTCGTGCCCCCGACGAGCAGGGTCGGGTGCGGCTTCGTGACGGGCACCGGGGTGACGCGCACGGTCGTGCCGCGGTACTCGAACGGCTCGCCGGTCCACGCCTTCAGCAGCACGTCGATGCACTCGTCCATGAGCGCGCCGCGCTTCGCCCAGTCCTTGCCGTGCGCGGCGTACTCCGACGGCCGGTACCCGATGCCGACGATCGTCGTCATCCGCCCGCCGCTGGCGAGATCGAGCACCGCGAGGTCCTCGGCGATGCGCATCGGATCGTGCAGCGGCAGCAGCAACGCCGAGAGGGACACTCCGAGGTTCTTCGCGCGACCGAACACGAGACCGGCCATCACGAGCGGCGACGGGCTCCAGCCGTTGTCGGCACCGTGGTGCTCCTCGAGCGTGACCATCGCGAAGCCGTGCTGGTCGGCGTACTCGGCCATGTCGACGAACGCCTGGTAGCGCGCGGCCATCTCCCCGGGCTCGACCCCCGGTTGCACGCAGTTGAACCGCGCGATCGACATCACCATTGGTAGAGCGTGTCGCGTTCGGTGATCGAAGCCACGCCGGCCTCCTGCGGGACGCGTCGGTGCGGCGCGGGACGCTAGCGCGCTCCTGACGGCTCGTCAGGTTCGCGACTACTTCTTCTTGGGCCGGGTGGTCGTGGTCGTCGTCGTGAGCGCGGGGTTCAGCGTGGTGGGCGGGATCGTGAGCACCTGACCGACGAACACGTGGTTCTGGTTCGTGATCCCGTTCGCCGCGGCAAGGGCGTCCGCGGTCACGCTGTACTTGCTGGCGATGCCGAGAAGGCTCTCGCCGCGGGCGACGGTGTGCATCGTGGGGCGCGGCACCGTGGTCGTCGTCGTGCCGACCGTCGCCGCGCTCACCGATCGCTCCTCGCCGCCGCCGCCACCCGTCGCGCGCCCGAGGACGAACGCCAGCACGACGGCCGCCGACGCGATGAGGAGCGTCGGCAGCGCGGGGAGCAGCCGGCTCGGTCCGGCGTACGTCGCCCGCTGCCCCCGTGGATCGGTGCGGTCACGGGCGGGCCGCTGCCCGTGTGGGTCCGTCGGCTCACGCGGGCGCTGGTGCGGCACGCCCCGCGGATCGGTCGGCTCTCGGCGGACGGGCCGGACCCACTCCCGACGTTGCTCCTCGTCCCGTCCGCCCGGGGGCCCAGGCCCGGTACCCACCGGACGATTGTGCGCCCGCGCGCCAGGGGGCCACAACCCGGTCTCGGGCGCGGCACCGACGCGCATCGTCCGGAACTTCAGCATCGTGAACTCGCGACCGCGCAAGGCGACCCGCGCCTGACGGAACCGCATCGGGCCGCGCGGTGATGGAGATCGGCGGCTCGTGCGCGAGCGGCGGTCCGTACGTCGCGCGGCCCGTCGGGTGTGCCCGGGCTCAAACGGCCTCGTCCTCCAGCTCCTCGCCATCGCGGTCGGGATCTGGGTCGGCATCGAGATCTTCGAGTGGGCACCGGGAGCACCGTCTCGATCACCTTCGGCTGATGCAGCCTGGTTCTCGACAACAGCACCACGGGCCACTTCAGCACCACCCGCGCCGCGCCGATGGACGAGCATGCGCCGACGCGCCCTGTGCACCGGCCTTGCCGCGGGCGCAGTCGCGCTCGCGGTCACGGCCTGCGTGCCCACACCCGAGCCGGCACCGGCGCCGGCACCACCGCCGAGCACGACCACCCCGACGACCGTGGCGGCTGACCCGCCCGCGCGCGCGGGGCCACCCGTCGCGCCACCGGACGACCGGCGGGTGATCACCGGGTTCACCTGCCCGGTGCAGAGTGCGACGTACCGCGACGACTACGGCCCGCGCGGCAGCGGCTTCCACGCCGGGATCGACATGCTCGTGCCGCTGGGCACGCCCGTGCGCGCGGTGGTCGCGGGCCGGGTCCACCACCAGCCGAACGACGGGGTCGGCGGGAACACGACGTACCTCACGGGTGACGACGGCAACGTCTACCTGACGGTCCACCTGAACGACTTCGTCGGCAACGACCGCCGCGTCGCGGCCGGCACGCTCGTCGGCCACGCCGGGCAGACCGGTAACGCGACGACGCCGCACGTCCACTTCGAGATCCGTCTCGGCGGCCCGAACGGGACGCGCATCAACCCCTACCCCACGCTGCGCGCCGCCGGCTGCTAGCGCCCGCGCGCCTCAGAGCTCGCGCTGCAGGGTCGCGGCGCCCGCGCTGCCGTCGACGGCGTCGACGATCCGCTGCGCCGCATGCTGGCGGCCCTTCAGGTAGCGATCCCAGAACGCGGTCGTCGCGGCACGCACGAGGTCGTCACTCGGCGCGCGGTCGTCCTCGAACGGCGTCGCGTGCAGCCCGCCGTGCAGCGTCACGAACCACTTGGGCGGCGCGAGCCGGGGGTACGCGTCGACGCTCTGCGGGTAGAGACCGTCCGCGTCCCCGTGCACGAGGAGCGTGGGGACGGCGCGGAACTCGTACTCACCGCCCGGGAACGGTCCGAGGATCGCGCTCATCAGGATGGCGGCATCGATGCGATCGTCACGGCAGCAGGAGTGGAACACGGTCCCGTACGTCGTGAAGCCGCCGAGCGAGAGCCCGGCAAGCCCGATGTGACGGGGGTCGATCCGGTGGCGCAGGGGCGAACGGCGCGCGCGGTTGGCCGCGAGCACGCGGTCGAGGACGAAGGAGAGGTCGGCGGGCTGCTCGACGTAGTCACCGACGAGGTTGCCGCCCGTGTCGCTCGAGCGAGGAAAGAGCGGCGCGACGACGACGTATCCCGCACGAGCCCACGTCTCCATGAGCTGGTTGAACTTGTACGGGTTGCCGTTCGCCCCGTGTGCGAGCAGCACGAGCGGCAACGGACGGCGCGCGTCACTCGGGAAGGTGATGGTCGTCTCGAGCGTGCGGTCGGGCGCCGCCGGCTGGAGGGCGCTCGCCGGGCTCGGCCGAGAGCGATCGACGTACGTCTCGTGCAGCACGGTGACGGGCTCGTCCGCACCAGCAGGCGCAGCCGACGCCGCTGCGATCACGGAACCGAGGAGCAGGGAGACCACCGCGCGCACGACTGCCACACTACGGACGTGGACCTCGGCTTGGCGGGCGCGACCGCCGTCGTGCAGGGCGGGACGCAGGGGATGGGACGCGCCGCTGCGAGTTGCTTTGCCGACGACGGCGCGCGCGTCGCCGTGATGGCGCGCACCCAGGCCGACCTCGACGCGACGTGCGCCGACCTCCTCGAGCGAGGTGCGCCCGAGGCGATCGGGCTCGCCGTCGACATCACCATCCCCGACGACGTCACGGCCGCGTTCCGCACGATCGAGGAGCGCTGGGGTGAGCTGAACATCCTCGTGAACGCGACGGGACCGGCGGGGCTCGGCGGGATCGAGGACCTCACCGACGCCGACTGGATCGCGACCATCGAGCTCGGTGCGATGGGCATGATCCGCTGCGTGCGTGCGGCGATCCCGCTGCTGCGGAAGGCCGAGTGGGCGCGCATCGTCAACGTCTCGGCGCACTCGACCAAGCGGCAGAGCGCGGGCCTCATCGCGTACACCGCCGCGAAGGCGATGGTGACGAGCGTGACGAAGAACCTGTCCCTCGCGCTCGCGGCGGACGAGATCCTCGTGAACACCGTGTCGCCGGGCAGCTTCGCCACCGAGACCCTCAAGGCGTGGGCGCGCTCCGCGGGCATCGACGCGGACGACCTCTACGCGATCATGACGGGGATCGACCAGCACTTCGGCCATCCCGCGCACTTGCCCCGCGCCGGCGATCCGGAGGAGATCGGCGCCGTCATCGCGTTCGCCGCGTCGCGCCGGAACTCGTACATGACCGGCGCGAACATCAACGTCGATGGCGGGTCCGACTTCACGTGACCGCGGACGTGGCCCGATGACGCGCGTGCGCGTGGGCACGTCGGGGTGGCAGTACGCGGACTGGCGACCGAGCGTCTACCCGAAGGGACTCGGCCAGCCGAAGTGGCTGGCTCGCTACGCCGAGCTCTTCGACACGGTGGAGGTGAACGGGACCTTCTACCGGCTCCCGGCCGAGAGCACGGTCGAGCGCTGGGCCACGAGCACACCGGACGACTTCTGCTTCGCGGTGAAGGCGAGCCGCTACCTCACCCACATCCGGCGGCTCGCGGACCCCGGCCCGTCGTGCGAGCTGATGCTCTCGCGTGTCAGGCGCCTGGGCACCAAGCTCGGCCCCATCCTCCTCCAGCTCCCGCCCCACTTCCCCGCGGATCCGGCGCGGCTCGCCGCCACGCTCGACGCCCTCGGCGCCGAGCTCCAGATCTGCGTCGAGCTCCGCGACGAGCGGTGGCACGACGAGCGCGTGTACGACGTGCTCGCCGACCACGACGCCGCACTCTGCTGGTGGGACCGCCGCGGCGCGCACGGCCCGCTCGTGCGCACGACCGACTGGTTCTACCTCCGCATGCACGAAGGCCGCGCGGACCCGGTGCCCTCGTACGGCCGGCGCGCGCTCACCACCTGGTGCGAGCGGATCGCGGCGGCGTTCGGTGAGCACGCGGGCGGCTGGGTCTACTTCAACAACGACCAAGGAGCGGCGGCACCGCGCAACGCCGTCGAGTTCACGCGCGCGGCGCACCAGCTGGGCCTCGCCGCCTGACCTCGTAGCATCGGCGCGTGTCCGCACCCACGTTCGTCCTGATCCACGGCGGCGCGATGTCGGGTGCCTACTGGGATCTCCTGCTCCCGCACCTCCGCCACCCGGCGCTCGCGGTCGACCTGCCGGGCCGCGCCGGCAAGCCCGCCGACCTCATGGCGCTCACCGTCGACGACTGCGTGCGATCCGTCGTCGCGGACGTCGACGCCGCGCGTCTCGGCGACGTGATCCTGGTGGCGCACTCGTCGGGCGGGCTCTTCACACCCGGGGTCGCCGCGTCGCTCGGACAGCGGGTGCGTCAC
>DATBSK010000246.1:0-10399 GCA_036559825.1 Acidimicrobiia bacterium
CACGTGCAGCGCGACGCTCGCCGTCGGGACGTGCACGATCACGAACACCTCGAACACCGGCTCCTTCGTCGTGCGCAAGAACTTCAGCGACAACAGCGGCGCGAGCGTGCCGGTGAGCGTGTCGTGCGGCTCCGGCGTGACCGTGTCGGGCAGCCCGACCACGATGTCGGAGTCGACGCCGGCGACAGTGACGGTCAGTGGGTACTCGAGCGCGGCGGGCACGACGTGCACCGCGACCGAGACCGTGCCGTCCGGCTACACCGCCGACGGCACGCCGGCCGGGGCCTGCAGCGCGACGCTCGCCGCCGGCACCTGCACGATCACCAACACCCCGACCATCGCCTCGTTCGTCGTGCACAAGGACTTCTCCGACGACAGCACGTCGAGTGTCCCCGTGAGCGTGTCGTGCGGGTCGGGCGTGACGGTGACGGGGAGCCCGACCACGATGACGGAGACGTCGCCGGCGACGGTGACGGTCACGGGATACTCGAGCGCGGCCGGTACGACGTGCACGGCGACCGAGACGGTGCCGTCGGGGTACACCGCGGACGGATCGCCGGTGGGGACGTGCAGTGCGACGCTCGCGGTCGGGACGTGCACGGTCACGAACACGCTGAACGCGAACGGCTCGATCTCGGTCACCAAGAAGCTCAAGGGGAACCTGCAGTCGACACAGACCTTCCACTTCGAGCTCAGCGGTCCTGGGGGTGGCACGGTCGATCTCGCCGACGGTGGGACGTACACCTGGAACAACCTCTCCACTGCGACCACCTACACGCTCACCGAGACCGTGCCGAGCGGCTGGGCCGTCAAGGTCAACTGCTCGCCCGAGAGCGACGTCAGCGGCAACAATCCCGCAACGATCGACCTCAGCAAGCAGGACAACGCACACCCGAGCGTCGACTGCACGTTCACGAACGAGCTCAGCGAGCCCGTGAGCGCGTCGTTCACGGTCAGCAAGGACTTCTCCGACGACAGCGAGTCGACCGTCCCGGTGAGCCTCACGTGCACCGACGGGAGCGTCAGCGGGACGCCGACGACGATGGCCGAGGGCTCGCCGGCGAGCTTCACCGTGAGCGGCTTCACGAGCGCGAGCGGCACGACGTGCACCGCGACCGAGACCGTGCCACCGGGGTACACGGGCGACGGGACGCCCGCCGGAACGTGCTCGGCGAAGCTGTCCGTCGGCACGTGCGAGATCGTCAACTCGCTCAACTCGCTCAACTTCACGGTGTCGAAGGTCTTCTCCGACCACAGCACGGACAGCGTGCCGGTCGCGGTGGCGTGCAACTCGGGGACGGTCTCGGGCAGTCCCACGACGATGTCGGAGGCGACCGCCGCAACGGTCACCGTCAAGGGCTTCAGCGCGGCCGGAACGACGACCTGCACCGCGACGGAGACCGTGCCATCGGGCTACACGGGGAGCGGCACCCCCGCCGGGACCTGCAGCGCGACGTTGTCGGCCGCCGGTTGCACGATCACGAACACGCTCAACACCACCTCGTTCGTCGCCCGCAAGGACTTCTCGGACGACAGCACCGCCCACGTGCCGGTCGACGTCGCCTGCGGCACGGCGACGGTGAGCGGCAGCCCGACGACCATGTCCGAGCAGACGCCCGCGACCGTCACCGTCAGCCACTATGCCGATGCCGCGTCGACGACGTGCACCGCGACCGAGACCGTGCCGTCCGGCTACACGGCCGACGGTGACCCGCCCGGTTCGTGCAGCTCGTCGCTCGACGTTGGGGTGTGCACGATCACGAACACGCTGAACACCGCATCGTTCAACGTCGGGAAGGTGTTCTCGGACGGCAACGACACGAGTGTGCCGATCGAAGTGTCGTGCACGTCCGGCAACGTCCCGGGCAGTCCCACGTCGGTGTCCGGTGGCAGCACCGTCACGCTCACCGTCGAGGGGTTCTCCGACGTCGCGTCCACGACCTGCACCGCCACGGAGACGTCCGTGCCGTCGGGCTACACGGCGCAGAACGGCGGGGAGTGCAGCGCGCCCCTCGGTGGGGGCGGCAACGTCGTGATCGAGGTCGTCGGCTGCACCATCTACAACGACTTGAACACGACGACGTTCGAGGTCTCGAAGCAGTACTCCGACGACAACACGGCGAGCGTGCCCGTGAGCCTCGTGTGCACGGGCGGGACAGTCGCCGAGTCGTCGTTGGACGCCGCCCCCGGTGCGCCCGCGCAGTTCACGGTGACGGGGTTCGACGACTCCGACCCGGGCTCGTGCACGGCGACGGAGACCACGGTGCCGGACGGGTACACCCCGCAGGACGGCGGCACCTGCACCGCGGACCTCGGCGGTGAGAACGGCGGTGGGTGCACGATCACGAACGACCTGAACACCGGGTCGTTCACGGTGGCGAAGGTCTTCTCCGATCACAACGAGATGACCGTGGCCGTGAGCGTCGCGTGCACGACGTCGGGCGGCACCCCGGTAGGTGGCGGCAACTTCAACGTGTCCGAGGGGTCACCCGCGCACGTCGACGTCAGCGGCTTCACGTCGGCGGCGGACACGACGTGCACGGCGACGGAGACGACGGTTCCCGACGGGTACACCGCCGACGGAGACCCGCCGGGGACGTGCAGCGCGACGCTCGCCGACGAGGGCTGCACGATCACGAACACCCTCAACACCGCCACGTTCACCGTCGCGAAGGACTTCACCGACAACAGCACCGCGACCGTCACGATGCACCTGACCTGCACCTCGGGGCACGTCGTCCAGGCGTCGCGGGATGCGACCGAGGGCTCGCCCGCGGAGTTCACGGTCGAGGGCTACTCGAACGACATCGGGGTGTCGTGCGACGCGACCGAGGATGCGATCCCGGGCTACACGGGCAGCGACGGTGGCTCGTGCAGCAGCACGCTCTTGGGCGAAGGCGGCGGGGGCTGCACGATCACGAACACGCCCGACATCGTCCCTCCGCCCACGGCGACCTTCACGGTGCTCAAGAGCTTCAGCGACAACAACCTGGCCGCGGTGACGGTGCGCGTGTCGTGCACCGCACCCGCGGTCGTGAACCCGGGCGCGGCCACCATGGCCCAGGGCTTGCCGGCGGAGTTCGGCGTGAGCGGGTTCGACACACCGGGCTCGACCACGTGCACGGCGATCGAGGTCCCGATCTCCGGCTACACGGGGAGCGGGACCCCGGCGGGATCGTGCAGCGCCAGCCTCGCGGTGGGTGCGTGCACGGTCACGAACACGGCGAACACCGCGACGTTCACGGTGTCGAAGACCTTCTCCGACGGCAATCCGGCGTCGGTCGGCGTGAACGTCGCCTGCACCTCCGGCACGGTGAGCGGTGGCTCGACGACGATGTCGCAGGGCTCACCGGCGACGGTCACGGTGAGGAGGTTCGCGAACGCCGCGACGACGACGTGCACCGCGAGCGAGTCGCCGGTCGCCGGGTACACGGGCAGCGGCAGCCCGGCCGGGACGTGCGCGGCCGCGCTGAGCGCAGGGGGCTGCTCGATCACGAACACGCTGGTGCCGCCGCCTCCGCCCCCACCCCTACCGCCCCCGGGCGGCGCTCCGCCGCCAGGGCCGGTGGTCACCCCCGTCGTCGTTCCACCGCCTCCGACCGTGACCGTCGGTGGCATCGCCGCCGTGCGCGGCACGACGTCCAGTCTGCGGCGCGTGCTCGTCGCCGGTGAGGTCGTGCGCGTGAGCGGGCGGGCACCGGCCGGATGCGACCCCGTGCTGCGGGTCGACGACCGCCTCATCGGGCCGGTCGACGTCGCCCGTGACGGCAGCTTCGACGTACCGGTCGACACGAACCATCTCGACCCGGGTCGCCACGTCGCGGTCGTGTCGTGCACGAAGCCGAACGCGCCGCTGGTCACCAAGATCTTCTGGATCGCCGCACCGTTGAGCAGCTCGAACATCCTGCTGGTCGCGCTGTCCTCGATGACGATGCTGTTCGGGCTCGGCTGGGTCGGGATCCAGACGCTCGCCGGCACCGGCCTCGGTGGCACGTCCGGTGCTGCGTCGACGTCGGCGCGAGGAAAGCCGTGACCTTCGGCCGCCTGCTCCGGGTCGTGGGCGCGACCTGCGTACTCGTCGTGAGCGTGCTCGTGGCGTGGGCCGGTACTGGCTCCGCCGCGCAGGAGGGCGTCACGTTCCACGCGCGCCTCGACGGCGCGCCGCTCGACCTGTCGTCATCGGGTGATCCGATCGTGCTGAAGCCGGACCGCTCGTCGCTGCTGAGCCTCGACATGGTGAACCGCGGGTCCCAGCCCGCGGTCGTGCGGCACGTGCAGATCCGCGGGACCGCGTTCGGGATCACGCTCATGGCGTACGACTTCACGATCAACACGCTCGTACCGGCGGGTGAGCGTCAGCGCCTGACGGTGCCGGTCCAGTTCGTCGATCTCGGCCAGCAGTCCGACGGGCTCCTGCCCGCCACGATGACGCTGCGAACCGGCGACGGCACGGAGCTCGCGAGTCAGGACTTCACCGTCGACGTCCAGGGATCGGCCGGTTCGTTGATGGTCATCTTCACGGCGATCATCACGATCGCGACCGGCGTCAGCATCGGCGCCGTCTGGCTCGCGATCGTGCGGCGGAAGCTCCCGCCGAACCGCGTCCGGCGCGGCATCCGGCTCGGGATCACGGGGGCCGGCGTCGGCGTGAGCCTCACGCTGCTGCTCTCCGTGCTGCTGTTCATGCCGCCGAAGGGTTCGGTCTGGCTCCCGCTCATCCTGATCCCGGCAGCGGTCGGCTTCGCACTCGGCTTCTTCTCCCCGGGTCCGCTCTCTATGGAGAGTGAGGACGAGGAGGTCGAGGACTGGATGCGTGCGACCGTGCCGATGGAGGCCTCGCCCGCCTGACGCATCCCCTGACGGCTTTGTCACGAATCGTGGCTCAGTTCGATGGTGATCCGTGCCGACTACTGTGTTGCCCGCTGCTTGGGGCGGGCGTGCAGTGCACACCATCGGTCGCAGGAAGTCGCAGGTCATGCACATCCGTCGGGCTCTGGCAGCAGGCGTCGTCGCGGCGCTCGTCGTGGGCGCTCTCTCCGTGGTGGCGGCCGGCGCCGGGACATCCGGCGGCTCGCCCAGGAAGTTCCTCGCGACGCTGAAGATCGAGAAGGCGAACGTCGAGGTCAAGAAGAAGGGTAAGCGCGCCTTCAAGGCTGCGACGGAGGGGCAGAAGCTCGCCGAGGGCGACACCGTCCGCACCGACGCGACCGGCCTCGCGGAGATCGACTACACCGACGACGCGTACACGCGGCTCGACGTGAACACCACGTTCACCCTCACGAAGCTCACCGAGGATCAGGGCGCTCGTCAGATCAAGGGCAGCCTCGACAGCGGTCAGACGTGGAACCGCACCGAGGCCGTCACCGAGAGCGGCTCCTTCGAGCAGAGCGGCGCCGGTGCGACCGCAGCCATCGTGGGCACCGCGTTCGCGCTGCAGTGCGACGGCGCGCACTGCACGTTGATCAGCGCGGAGCACACCGTGGTCTGGCAGAGCGACGAGAACGGCGAGGTTCGTTTCGTCCCGCAGAACGGGCTCTGCACGTCGGACGGCGGCGCCCTGTGCAGCGAGACGCGCATCCTCACCGACGACGAGATGGCGGCGATCCCCTGGATCCAGACGAACCTCGTGAAGGATCTCCTCTTGCGCGGCGTCGGCAGCGGCCCGTTCCAGATCTCGGGCGTCCTTGTCGTCGAGAACGGTCAGGTCGTGTCGTTCACACCCGTCTCGACGCCCGCCGCGCCGCCGACGACCGCGGCCACGACGCCCGCGTCGACGAGCAACCCGAGCAACCCGAGCAACAACCCGAACCCGCCGCCGCCTCCGACACCGGTCATCGATCCCACGAATCCGATCCTCGTCGACGACGGAAGTGGGAATTTCACGACCGCGGCCCTCCTCGCATGCCCGTCACCGATGCAGAGTTGCGTCCCGGCGAGCTCGATCACGGTCGCGCCCGGTGAGCATGTTCTGTTCGCCGTGCACGTCGTGGACGGAACCGGCACGACGGGACTCTTCGTCGTGTTCGACGCGCTTCCCTCGAATGGGAATACCTGCTTCGGTCCCTCGGAGAGTTGCAACAACGTCGTTACGAATACCGCGTACGAGATCACCGACGTCTTCTCATTCAGAGGATCACCCAGCGAGGGTGACACATCCAGTGAGATCCGCTTCCACATCGAGAACGCGCAGGGTGAGACCGTCGACACTTTGGCGTCACCGATCCCAGTGCACGTGTGCAGCGAGTGCCAACTCTCCGCGGTCTCGAGCGCAGCCCCGGCCGACTCGTCGGCGACGGAGACGCAGAGCAACACGAGCCCCGAGCCGCCGCCCCCGTCCGAGCCGGATCCGACGCCTGCTGACCAGCCGACCGCGGACGCGCCACCGCCTGCCGCCCCGAACGCGAACGAAGCACCGTCCGACGATGACGCGCCGAAGCAAGAGACCACGACCGCCGGGGAAGAGCAGAGCGGCTAGCGCGACAGCGCGTGCCCTACTCGGGCGGGGCGCGGAGGTGGTAGGTGCCGTCGCCGTTGGGTTCGAGGGTGTAGCCGTGGTAGTGGACGAGGTCGTGGCACCAGCCGCAGGTGCCGACGCAGTTCTTCGTGGAGTGCTTCCCGCCGTGTGAGCGCCAGTCCTTGTGGTGCACCTCGGTGCTGGGCGCCGAGCAGACGTCGACGACGCATTCGGGGTCTCGTGCGAGCACGGCGCGCCGCACCGCGACCGGCATGGTCTTCGAACCGTCGTGGGCGATGGTGGTGACATCGACGCCCCTCTTCACCACAACCGTGAGGAGCGCGTCGCCCATGAGCTCGCGGGCGGTGGCGACGGGAACGGGGCCGACGCCCTTGATCTCGCACACCCCCCCGGCAGCGTCGCCGTGGGTGAGCTTCTCGGCGTCGACGTTGACGAAGATGTGCGCCTTCGCGCGGGCGGACTCGTCGCCGGTGCGCTCGGCGACGCGGACGAGGGCGTCGAAGCGGTAGGCGTCGACGGGCTCACGCGTGTTCGCCTTGCGGGCGTCCTGGAACACGGCTTCGGTCTCGGCGTTCAGGCGGGCCATGATCCGCGCTCCGGCCTCGGCGGTGCCGTTGGCATGCAGATGCCAGGTCCCGCCAGGGTCGGTCCAGGTCCGCAGGGCGCGCGCCGCGTGGATGGCGTTGCGGCGCGCAAGCGCGTCGGTGGCATCGGCCTCGACCTTCCGGCACCGGTCGCGCAGGCGGGCGTGGTTGCGGTCCTCTTGGGCGAGCGCGACGAGCTCCCGCTCGTGATCGGCGGCGACCGCCGCCGCGGGCGCGATTTCGGTGACCTGGGCCTGGGTCACCCGCCCGGTCGCGAAGGCCTCCCGCAGCGCAGGCAGCTCCTCGAGCTGCGCGCCCGTCTCCAGCGTGACGACCGCCTGGTGGATGCTGGTCCCCGCCTCGCGGGCGACGAAGTGCGCTGCGGACTTGTGCCCGCCGCGCTGCCAGGCGTTGGTCTCCTCCACCCGGCGCGCCAGGCGCGTCTTCACCGAGGCGCAGATCGCCTCCATGCGCGCCGCCCGCCGCAGCTCCCGCGCCGCCGCGGGACCGTCCAGGAGACGGGGCTCGATGTTGATGGCCCACTTCTCCAAGGCCATGCGCAGGTCGCGCGTCTCGGTGTCCATGCCACCCACCATGACAGGGGGGTGTGACAATGAAGGGGCCTCGCGACCCGATTCGAGAAGAAAACATCGATCAGGGGCGCGAGACCGAAAGGGGTACGCTCGGCCTCGTGGCGGATCAAGCGCGCTTCGCGGACCTCGCGATGCCCTACATGGACGCGCTCTACTCCGCCGCGCTCCGCATGACGCGGAACCCGTCGGACGCAGAGGACCTCGTCCAGGAGACGTACCTGCGCGCCTACCGCGGCTTCGGCGGGTTCAAGGAAGGCACCAACCTGAAGGCGTGGCTCTACAAGATCCTCACGAACACCTTCATCAACACCTACCGCGCGAAGAAGCGGCGTCCGGACGAGACCGAGCTCGACGAAAGCGAGGACTACGTCCTCTACCACCGCATCGGGGGCCTCGAGGCCGCGGCGGCCGCGCGGACTCCCGAGTCGGAGGTGCTCGACGCGATGCCCGACGCAATGGTGAAGGAGGCGCTCGAGGCACTGCCGGAGCAGTTCCGGATGGCCGTCCTCCTCGCCGACGTCGAGGGCTTCTCCTACAAGGAGATCGCCGAGATCATGGACGTCCCGGTGGGCACCGTCATGAGCCGCCTCCACCGGGGAAGAAGGCAGCTGCAATCGCGGTTGATGGAGTACGCCCGCGAGCGGGGGCTCGTCCCCGCCGGAGCCGAACCGGCCGGCCAGGCCGCACACTGAGGCGAAGGACGCGACGGGAGCATGGACTGCGACAAGGCATACCGTCGCATGTACCGCTACCTCGACGGCGAGATCACCGTCTGGGTCCGCTGGCGGATCACCCGGCACCTCGGCAAGTGCCCACCGTGCGCGAACGGCTACGACTTCGAGGTGGAGCTGCGCGAGGTGATCGCGTCCCGTTGTCGCGACACGGTGCCCGACGACGTGAAGCGTCGCATCGCGGAGGCGATCGAGAAGGCGTGCATCGAGCACCAGAAGGGCGCCGAGGATCAGGCCGACGCCGGCCGAAGCGTAGAGTGACCGTCGTGCCGCTCCTCGGCGACGAGCAGTACCAGTGGTTCTACTGGCTCGCGCCGATCCTCGCGCTGAGCTTCCTCGGCATCGCGGTGATGCTGTCGATCGGCTACATCCGCAAGGTGCTCATCCCGAGGTACCGGGGCAAGCGAGTCGAGTGACGACCGCCGCGGCGCCCGCCGACGCGCCCGGCGCGCTCCACGAGCCCGTCGACTGGGCGCTCGCCGCGCGGGTCGCGCGTCGCGTTGCCGGCAACGACACGTTGTCGAGCTCATACCTCGGCGCGTCGCTCATCGACGATTTCGCCGCGGTCACCACGCAGGCCGAAGCGCTCGTCAGCGAGCACACGGGCTTGCGCGTCGCAGGCACCGCACGCGCCCGGGTGCTCACCCGCCAGGACTGGGTCGAGGCCAACGTGCGGTCGATGCGCACGCTGCTCGGACCGCTCACGAGCCGCGTCGGCGCGCGGATGGCGAGCAGCCCCCTCGCGCCGATCGGGCGCGCCGTGAGCGCGACGGAGCTCGGGCTGCTGCTCGGGTGGTTCGCGCAGCGCGTGCTCGGCCAGTACGACGTGCTGGTGCCGGAGGGCGAGGGCGTCGATGCCGAGGGTGACGACGTCTACTTCGTCGGGCCGAACGTGCTCGCGCTGGAGAAGCGCTTCGCGTTTCGACCGCGCGACTTCCGGTTGTGGATCGCGATCCACGAGGTGACGCATCGCGCGCAGTTCCTCGGCGTCCCGTGGATGCGGGAGTACTTCCTCGGGCTCGTGCACGGCGTGCTCGGCAGCGTCGATGCCGACCCGCGCAAGATCGTGAGCGCCGTCGCTCGCGCCGCGGACGAGCTGCGCCGAGGCCGCAACCCCCTCGACGAGGGCGGGATCGTCGCGCTGCTCGCCACTCCCGAGCACCGCGGCGCGATCGGCAAGGTGCAGGCGCTGATGTCGGTCCTCGAGGGGCACGGCAACCGGGTGATGAACGAGCTCGGCCGTGCGCACGTCACCGGCCAGGAGCGCATGGCGCGCGTCCTCCAGTCGCGGCGTCGGACCCAGGGCGTGGCGGCGCTGCTGTCGAAGCTGCTCGGGATCGACTCGAAGATGCGCCAGTACGAGGTCGGCGAGGCCTTCGTGGCGGCAGTCGAGCGCGAGGCGGGTCCGCGGGCGCTCGACCCCGCGTGGCAGCGGCCCGAGAACCTCCCGACGCTCGCCGAGCTCGAGACGCCGACCGAGTGGCTTGCCCGGGTCGCGTGATGCGTCCTCCCGCTTGATGCCATGACGACGCGGTCGCGCCCGGCGCTCGCCGAGGCGCTCGCTCCGCTGCGCGACGAGGTCGTCGGGCTCGACGACGTCACCGCACCGGTGGTCGTCGCCTGCTCCGGCGGCCCCGACTCGCTCACCCTGCTCGCCGTCGCGTGCGACCGGGGTCTCGATCCGGTCGCCGTGCACGTCGACCACGGGCTGCGACCGTCCAGCGCGCACGAGGGAGCGCGCGTCGCGGCCGCGGCCGCGGCGCTCGGCGCTCGCGCCGACGCCCGCAGTGTCGAGGTGGGCCCAGGCCCGAACCTCGAGGCCCGCGCGCGGGACGCGCGCTACGGCGCGCTCGAGGACGCTGCCGAGGCGCACGGCGCGACCGCGGTGCTCGTCGGCCACACGGCCGACGACCAGGCGGAGACCGTGCTCCTCGCGCTCCTCCGCGGCAGCGGCTCCGCCGGGCTCGCGGGCATGCCCGTCCGCCGCGGGCGCATCGTCCGGCCCCTCCTGCGCGT